>NZ_JAKKCL010000011.1:0-192252 GCF_021728175.1 Vibrio sp. A1-1 | reverse complement strand
AATGTCAGTGTTGAGTGAAATCATCACGGCTGTTGTGGCGAAGAGAGCGTACCCCAACGTCTTTGATCTATAGGCGGCTCTCGCCCTCCGTTAATATCAAGTCAAGTTACCTTGGTGAACGATTACGTTTAGCCAGACGACTACGCTGAGAACTGCCACCACGCTCAGCTACGTTATGGGCTTCGTCGATAACGATAATGTCCCAGTACGCCTGCTCCAGATAGTGTCGGTACTCCACATCCTGCTTGAGAGTGTCGATGGAGATTATAGTCTTATCGTAGTAATAAAACGGGTTGTGGTTGGTGGGGATACGATTACGCACCTTCTGAATACCTGTAGAATCCAGACGAGTCAGAGGAATAGAGAATCGGTTCCACATCTCTTTCTGGAACTGTACCAGCATAGATTTCACAGCCAGAACTAATATGCGTTTTCCCTTACCCCTGCGCATAAGCTCAGACATTAGAATACCGGCTTCCAGGGTCTTACCCAGACCAACGTTATCGGCTATAAGAATACGTTGCCTAGGCTGCTGCAACGCCTGTTTAGTAGGGTCGAGCTGATAAGGAAGCGAGTCCATAGCCGCCTTGTGGCCCATGTAGATTTTCTCATCAGTAGGGGTACGTTGGCGTAGCATACTTTCAATATATAGTAGAGATGCTTTATAGTTAGCGGAGTTATCTTCAACCAGTCGTGTCTGCGCCGGATCAAGGATAGCGATATCCTGCTCCAACTCGGTGATAAAGCGACTCTCTTTACCGCGAACAAGCTCAGAAACCCCTTCACAAGTTAGCAATTGATTACCATGTCCCAACTGATCAACACGACGGATAGTCCACTCTTCATTACGAATTTCAACGCGCATTCCGGGCGCATAACTAGTATTTTTATTACTCATTAATCATAGCCTCATGAGTTTGCTTCAACTGTTATTTGATACAGAAGCAGACCAACCGAATTTTCGCGGATTATACCGCTTTTTTTTCTAATAAACTTGAGGTTCTTTCAGATTACAACTCTTTTAATATCAATTGGATACAGTTTAACCAAAATACTCCTAACAATAGGCAAGTTTTGCAAAAACAACTCTAATTAGTGACTTCTAAGGTGGGGTTGCATTAACAGACAAACTGATTTTTTGTAAGGCAGTTGCATCAATAGGTGCAAAATAACATTTCCATCCGAATTGAGAAAAAGCTTCCTTTGCATCCAGTTCTTCAGGTTCAAAAACAGCAATTTTGTAGTCGGGCCATGCAAACTCAGCCATCGCTACTACGCTTTGTTCATGCACTAACTCAAAGCCCAGTATAGGAACAATGAGGCTCTGCTCTCTGAAACTCTCAGCCTCATTGACCAGAAAAGTATTCTCCAGAATAACTTGCCATCCTGAATCATCGTCAAGGTCAGTATTTATTACAAAGTCGATATCATTGGAAACAATGCAAAGCTGCTCACTTGCTCTGGTCATCCCTACATAAGCGACTTGTGGCTCTCTATCAAAGAGCTCATTTGACACATCGATTAGTACAATGCACTTGTTTTCCAGCCCTTGGAAATTATCTATCGTTGAATAACTAATTTCTCTTGGAGGAAAAGACTTCATCTTGTAATCGTCTAGCTGAACGACTTGGTTCAATATTTCTTTAGGCAGCCTATTTATTACACTATCATTGTAGTCTCTCGGAGAAAGGACTGTGATTTCAGAGCGCTTATAACCACTACCTATTTGTCGCAAAATTATCTCACTAAGACTTCCTTCTACGTCGTTAGCTTCTATTGAATACTCCTGTACAGAAGGTCCGATCATAGATTCTGACTTTAACGATGCTGTACCGACTTTCTTCTTAAGGTATGAGAGAACAGTACGGGTATTTCTAAAACTTTTTGTCAGTGAGTGATTCGAGTGAGGTAAGGCTTGGATATACTTTATAGACTCTATACACTGTGAATGATTGTTTTCTAGCTGATTAATTGAGTCTTGAAAAAATACCCAATGTCCCGATTCGATACCTCCTAATAGATATCGATTCAATATCTGAACTAAGCTCTTATTTAGACAAATTTGTGCTTCATCGATTATTAAATGATCATAATGACTAATGAAATTACGACGGCTTTCTATCTCTACACTTTCCGGGTAAGCGACTATTACACGTTCATTCTGAAGTGCACTTTGAAGGTATGCTTTTAGCCATTTTGAATGACATATTATTAGTAAAGTTTTTGAGGAGTGTAGGTACTCATTTGCCAATTTTTTTATAAGAAATGTTTTTCCTGTTCCTGCAGGTCCTTCACAGATAATATTCTTATGGTCTAAAAAATCTCTTACGACGTTGCTTTGCTCTTGCGATAACTCTCCAAGCGGTTTATCACGAAATATAGGAATGAAGTCGGGGCGCAACACTACTGAGATAGCTTTAATATCAAGATCGCTAAGCTGTTTAATCGTACTATTTGCGCTTTGCCAATATGCAATATGAGCATCAATCCAGTTCCTGAAGTTTCTAAATCCAGCTCTTGTACATATTAGTTCTTTAGGGAGCTCTAGTGAGCTTTGAAATTCACTAGTTTCAGGTATTATTACCCCAAAACCAATAACATGCTCATGGCTTAAAAGTCCCATTTTTATTAAGGAATCACGAAGCGCATACACGGCGCTCCTTGCCTGTCTTACAGGGTTCTGAATAATATAGCTTTTATACTTACCTCTTGAAAACCAGTTACCATCTTCTCTGTAAACACCTCCCCCTTTCACCTCAAAAGCAAAAATACCTGCAGTACATATCAACAAAAAGTCGATTTCAGTATTCTGCTTTTCTCCGTGCTTTGGTAAGCCCAGAGAGTGTAAAACAAACCCGCTATCCATAACGAGTTTTCGAAACGAATCGAACACTTTTAGTTCTGCTTGGCTACCATTATCGTATGGTTTGCTTGGGTTTATTTGCATATATCAAACACTTTGTTAAAGGTACTATCCAGTACAGTTTTCTTCATCATGATCGATGAATAAACTTCACTATCAATAGCGACTCCCAGAGATGAATTAATATCAGCATTCATTTTCCCCTCAGAAAATGAGAAATTTTTAACTTTCAGCTCTAACTTACAAGCTTCTGAAACACCGAGAAGTTTGATTATTTTTTGTTTCTTTTCCAGATACAGTGAATTAGAGCTAATTATTTCCAATATAGTTTTAATTGGTCGTATTTTATTGTCAGAATTTGAACCACTTAAATACTTAATATACTGAACAAGTTTTTGAGTTACGAAAATCTCCAAACCATTTATATTTCTAATTTCTTTTGCAATGAACCTATATTGGCTGGTCAGTCCAAAAAATAAAGCAAAGTTTAAATAATCTTTTTCATCCAAAGCATCATCAAAATTTTCAAGCATTGACATGGCAGATGAGTTATAGACTAAGTTTAATAAAGTTTTTCGCAACTCTGAATTGTTTTCATTCAGTGCATACTTGGCACTCTGACCTTCTTCATCTGTATTGTCATAGACTGACATCATTTCATTCATGATATTATTAAACCGAGCATTAACTTTTTGGATACCCGTATCTTTACTTAAAAATGGTATGACATTATTCAACACCTCATTTTGAGAACCACTTGATGATTCATCTATTTTTATCAGACTAGAAAATAAATCATTATATATACTTTGGTTTTCATTTACTTCCTCGCTTTTGTCTCTTGTTTGAAAGAATGAGATGATCCGTTCTGCTAGGCTTTCTGGTTCGGATATATATTCTAATCCGTTTGGAACTTGACTTAACCTGTGGAAATAGGCTTGAGATAACTCTCCATTTTTAGTCATTACATAAGCCATACATAAAGTTCCAGCGTATGCTAATGCTTTAGGTATTAACTGAGGCGATAATGCAGAGACATCCGAATCAAATTGTCTAGACAAAACGTTTATTTCTTCAGAATCTGTACTTTCGTTTTCTACCTTACCCTTAAATAAATCATCGTTATTAGAATCTTCACTATCTTTTTTTATGCTCTTCTCAACTAACTTTGAGAAACCTGTCTGTTTTATTTTGCTTTTATCAACAAAACTAAAACAACTAGGACCTTGTTCAAATGTCAGTCTTTCAAAATCACTTTTTGCCTGTTTATCTTCAAAAATAATCTCTTCAATTTGACTTAAAGAAATACAGTTCTTGTAAGGATAAAAACCATATTCTTCGTAAAAATCAATGTCATCATTTATCTTTAGCTTTAATATCGCACTCTTTAGGTACTCATCTTCGTTCTTTGAAAGAACAATCCCCTCATCAGACACTTTGTTGGTATATAAAGGAATTACTCCTGATTTAAGACTCAACGCATCCACACTATAATTCCCTATTGGAAATAGTTCTTTCGGTGTGATTATTCCGGCATGAAAGAAATTAACAAGGTTGTCTACACAAATGGGGGTTAAGTAGATAGCCATTATATTACTTTCCTTTTTAATATAGTTTCATCAGTTGGTAGTAGTGGTGTGATATTGTTTGTTAAAGCATCACTTTGCATTATAAACAGTTTATCTATAGCTCGACTGAACATTACATATAGTCTTTTCTTTATTGCCGTTTCATCGCCATTGTATACTTGCAGTCCATCAAGAATGACATAGACGGTATCAAACTCTATTCCCTTTACTGACTTATCACAAAGTACAACAATTCCACCTTGATCGAATGGAATATTTACATGTCCTTGCTTTTGATTGCTCGAATACGTAGAAACAACGGGAGTGCCATTTCTCCGATTAGGTAACTCTGCACTTGCTAATTTTTTTACATAATCTTCTCGCTTAACTTCTGAGGGTACAATTACCCCTATAAGCTTTCCAGGACCGTTATCTGCTTCCCGCAAAATGTTCTCTACACATTTTTGTACGGAAGTATAGTTTATCAATGTTGGTGTATCTATTGATGGCTTATTAGGAAGCTGAGGCAACGGACTGGCGCGATCTGTGTAAAAATGTTGAGCCAGTTTAGCTATTGGCCCTGTATTTCTATGGTTTTGTGTTAACTCATGTACCTTACTTGTTTCGATATCAAATACTGTTTCAAGATCTCTTCTACTTGAGTTGTCTAACGTAATTTGTTGGTTTTGGTCAGCAACAACAAAAAAGTTCTCAAAACCTAAGTGCATTAACGATTCATAATATCCTATAGGTAAATCCTGTCCTTCATCGATAACAATGTCATATATTTCATTTTTCGATTGATAATCGTCATAGTGAGATTCAAAAATCATCTTCAACTTCTCGTAATCTGGTGATATTTCCCGCACTTTTTTCTGTGTAATTGTTGGCTCACACACCGGCATAAATTCATTTGTCAGCTCATATTGAATCTTATATATAAAACTCATTGCCGTATCAAAATTTGAAGCCGTTTTATCTAATGATACTGCGCTGTGCTGTAGCACATGATTGAAGGTAAGAAACAGTGGCTTTTTTCCATTGTTATATTTCGCTAATCGATGTAATGCAATAACCGACTTACCAGTACCAGGAGCACCGACTACAATATGTTGGCCATCCAGAGGCAGTCGTAAAATACGTTGTTGCTCCTTAGTCAACTGACTCAGCAACGGCAACTTGAACTCTCGTTTACTCACCTGCCATCTCCTTTATAAATTGTTCTAGCTCCGGAATACCGAGTACTTCATCCCCTTTAATCAGAGTACGATCTAGAAGTACATTTCCATAGTCACAACTAGTATCTGGTACCAAACAGCAACCATGGCATGCAGCTAAATTTAGTCCATCTCTTCCCTGCCCAGTATGCTCAGAACAAACAGGATCAAGAGTACACCACTTAGCATGAGTAAAAGCCCCTTCTAGCAGAGCCAAAATATTTTTTGGCTCTGCCTGCTCCATGAGACCACCCAGTGAGCCACTCACATCAGCAACAGCTGTGTAGATTAAAAAACCACACATTTCGTCATCTATAGATGCATAGATTCGCTCAGATAAAGAGGCCGCAGGGTAACCGCAGTTGTTCTCCAACTCTCGGATCATTAGGTGGGCAAGAGTGTGTAATAGCAAGAAACGAGGAGAGACTTGACTAACTTGAATGGTACTTCCTGAAGTTTCAAAACGTATAGCGAGTTCTTGAGCTCGTCTAACTACAGGCGTTAAGTTTTCCCAATGTATAAGCCAAGAAGGATCTAATGTAAGAAAAATCCCTTCACCAAACAACTCAATTGCAGGTAACCAGTGGGACTCGCCAACGATATCTGGAGGCAAGATAATGGGGTCCGGCGTTTCTTTTGAACCATCTTCCCCTTCTTTTTTCTGAGGGCGTAAGCGATGAAAGCCCTTGAATATCTGAACCTTTCGAAGCCGATCTACCCTAACCAATTGACCAATTACAGAAGCATAGGTTTTTAAGTTTTCGCTCACACACAACTTGAGATCGTCTAATCGCTCGGTTTGATGCTTAGTGATAAAGTCAGCAGCCTTGGAAAATGTTTGTTCCGTTATAAGTGCTTCGTATTCTTCTTGGAGCATTTGTCCTGGTGAGCCTATTAATTCATGCTCACACTCTTCTTCTTTAGCTGGATTCTGATACTGAAGCAGTGCTTTACTAACATCTTCTGCACTAACTTCTAGGTCGGTAGCAAGACGACGAATCCTATTCTTTCGTAATAAATGTGTGGGAGAAGATAATATCGCATCCAAGGCGTCTGTATATTTTGAGATCTGAGCTAATACATCAGTTGGTTCATCATTATTAGATTCAGGTGGTATTACTATTCCATCTGCAAGAACTGGAGTGTATACCTGAGGATCACTAATTTCGACAACTTTAGTCGCAAACCGGTCGTCCTCATTATAATTCAATCGCTCATAGATCCATGGTTGTGGAGAGGACAGTCTTATTTGTACACGATGAGAGTTAAACTCGATTCTGCTGCGACATTCCATGCACTCTATAAATTCTTTACCACCCTTGCGAAGGTGGACAAGATTGTTATTGTGGTTTTGTTCAAGACACCTCTGTTTGCGTACTCTGATTTCATCTGGATCGTTGTTAGCAGACCTATGAACCAACCACTGCCAGTTAACTTCCCCTAAGTGACCTAGCTCATCAATATTACAGTATATCCCTTGTTTTAAAGGCGCGTCATTTTTGCAATGCTCACATAATATTTTATTACGAGCATTCGGATTAAAGTTGTCAGGTGGGTTGAGTACCATACGGCCACAACCAGTACATTCGAAATAACGGGGAAACAAAACCGCTGGAATTGATTTAGAATGATCAGCTTCATTCTCTTCATTTCCGGTAGGCGGTAAAAAAAGGTCCTCGGATACCTGTAGGCAACGTTGAATCCTCCTTACATTTCTTATCGGCTCTAAAGATTCTGGAACATTTGCCCCCCAATACCTTGTATCTACAACCACCGCTGTATAGTCATTTTTATCACGAACAATACTACCAACCCCCTGATACGCTCCTAGATGAGAAAGACGGAGGGGCGTATATTTGCTAATCATGTTTTATCCCTTTGACTGTTTTCATCAAAGCGCTGTCTTCCACATTCCTCATTGAAGTCAGAGCATTCCACATCGCTTTCTTTTCTGCACCATAGGTCTTAAGTAAAGAGTCAGCAGCACGATCATCACGACTATTGTACTGAAGCTGCCTCCTACTTGTTTTTGCATTCTTAGCTTGAAGATCCCATTCATCAACCAAATCATCTAGCGTTGACAACGTCAGCTCGAGCTTTTCGCTGTTATCTTCTTTTTGATAATAATCTTCAAATGGACCACAAATTGCGGACTCTATACGTAGCCTGAACTGGTTTATCAAACGTTTGATTTTTGAGTTATCTTTATCGAAGCAATCGGCGCCGTCATTTTCTGCAAGCCCAATGCCTCCCATTCGAACTGCAACCACAAGTGAGGAATGAAGTGCTCTCTTAACTGCCTGATACGTAAAGGGGGTTAAGCTCGTAGGTTCGACATATCGATAAAATGAATCATGGTACGAACAGAAATTTTCGTAATGAGACAAGCTCCGCGTCTGGGATTTGTAGTAATTAATAAAAACAATACCAGGAGCCTTTCCCCGCCCAACCCGGCTACTCGCCTGAATATACTCTGCTGTTGTGAGTGGCTGACCATTTATGATCATGACAGCAAGTCGTTCAACATCTAACCCAACAGAGACCATATTTGTTGCCAAGGCAATATCAACACAGTCAGGGTTATCTTTCTCTTTTGCCAAAGCATTGAAAACAGCATTGTTACTTTCAGCACCTTGCATGCTGGTAAGAGTTTTAGTGTTTAGTCTCCGAGGCTCGATCTTTTTGTACTCAGACACTTCTGAAAGCAAACTATTGTATCTGTCTGTGATATCCTGAATTCTGCGACTAACTTCCCCTCCAATCAGTGTTTGGCTTATTCCAACGCCCTTTAAACTTCCGTGATACAACATCTGTGTCCACCAGGCTTTTTGAAGCTCTGGGTCCGACTGTTGATGGATAACTGGAGCGCATGCTATAAGACTTGCTAATGGTGCGAGACATTGTTCTCGTGACTTGTTATAGGCCATATAGCCAACATATAAACGACCTGGCCTTTGGGATGTGGGAACAGTTTTAGCGAAGTATGAATCTTTATAACTAATACCGGCCGGTGGGAAAACGGCTTGTTTCTTACCATACAGCAGCTTTATTTGATGTTCTGCATTACGTATAGTTGCAGTAGATGCAATATATTTAGGATATATCCCTCGAAGCACCAACGCAGATTCTATACCGACCTCGTAAAGACCAACCATTGAACCCAGCTCACCAGAAATTAGGTGTAATTCATCCTGAATAATGAGCTCGGGTGGTCGTTGCTGCTCCAAGCCAAAAAATACCTGCGCACGCGCTTCCCAGGCTAACATCGCAAACTTATCTACTGTCGCTAAAAGTAAGGTTGGCGGGTGTTTATACAACGCTTCGTCAATAGTATTAAAAGGAAGAACCGGGCTATCGCTTTTCCCGAATTCGCATTCGGGGTTAGTGCATTTAATGGCAAAACTTGTATCTGATATCAGGTAATTTTCCTTGGTGAAATCACTCTTACACCAAGGACAGCTTGTCATACCAAGCTTTTCAAATTTATTTTCATTGATAGTCTCTTGAGCGGTTTTAAAAGTATTTGCAGTACTTGCCGCCCCGACCCAAAGCCCTAAAGTAAAGGGTTCATGTCCTAATAAGGCAGGTTTATTTCTACGTAAAAGTTCTAAAGCAAATATTACCTTTGAGGCACGAACAAACTGCTGGCTTGTTAAAAGGCGCAGTGTGTAACGCATTATGCATGCCGTACCTGAAGAACTGTCAGGATAACAACATCTGCGATAGACGAACAAAAATGCCATGACTCCAAGGTATGCCTCTGTTTTCCCTCCTCCAGTAGGAAACCAAATAAGGTCAACAAGATCACGGTATTCATCATCTTCATTGACAACTGATTGCATCGTCATCAGTACGAATGCAAGCTGAAATGGTCGCCAATTAAATTGACTTTTATCCCCTACTTTGTCCTCAACAAGCATTTGTTTAAGCATTGCTGCATTGGCATATGAAAACGCAATTCTAGCCGGCTTACTTTGCTCTAGAAAAGTAATGCCTTTTTCCATGCGCTCTTTTGCTTCTCGAGCCTTCATGATAATTCCGTCAGCCGTTTCTTTTTCATCCTGATCATATGAGTTAGCTACTGTGACTTGCTCTTCGATCCAATCTCCGTAACTATGAACAAAAGCTCTAAGTTCTTCTACTACCAAAGGATCCTTGTGGCATTTAGTTAGGAAATCAAAATTCAAGTATCGAAACTGGTCCCCTGCGGTATTAGCAGTCACCGAAGGTACTTCAACTTTTGGCATAAAACTGGTTTCGAGTACTATGTTGCCTTGCTGATCCACATTCCAATCCACGGCAGCCGCGTGCCCAATCCCAAATACCTTCACGTCCTTATAACGAAGTTCAAGTTCTCGTTCTTCTTCAGTAAGAAGTGATAAATCTTTCCTTGGGTAACTCTGTACAGTCCCTTTGATTGCTGTTGCTTTAAGAGATACATTAAATAAAGTTGCAGCAGCTACTTGTGGTGTGTTTTTTTCAGTTTTCTCTTTCTCATTGTTCGTTAAGGTAATAGTTACGATGAAGCCAGCCCCAAAAGGGCGCCAAATTTGATAAAGTGTCGCTCGGTAAGTCTGTTTTTTCTGCTCATAAAAGACTTCTGTCTGAACAACACGTTCACCGTTTCTTGGTGGTACTATGACTTCAAAATTATCATCTGGAGAGTAGACATGCTTTACCCAAGAATCTACGGAACCAGATCTTCTTTCTAATACACCGTCAGGCAAGGGCTTATAAATTGAAGCACCCAACTCAACTGATAGCTCTATTCCTTCGCCGTCATCCACAATATAAAATGAAAATCCAACTGAAGACGGTGGGGTTATAGAAGAAACTACATTACTATCCGTGCTTTTCTTTGTTGTAGAATCATCTTGCTTCGGAAATAAAAGTCCAATATCTATGAGGTCTAACGGATTCTTCTTTAAACTCTCAACGTCAATATCTTTTAAGTTGTTTTCGATCCATTGAACGAAATCACGTCGTGCCTCTGAGTAGTTCATAATGTAGAGTCCTAAAGATATTTCTTGAATTACATACTCACATTGTTTGTTCTCACGAAAAGACCAGCTCTAAAACGGTAGTAAACGTATTTTTAAGGGTGAGTGAGTAAATCAAAGAATGAAACAAAGCCAATCTCAACTATACAAGAACTCATCTCTACAAAAAAATACAGACCTCACACCTAACTTTACACTTTGATAAAAAACCGTAAAAAAGAAGCTAAGATGGGCTAATATTCCAGTTGGACTCCATGCATGACAACGGCTCTGGTCTGCGGTGCTCTATCCCGTCGCGAGTTTCCAGAGCAAGTTGTCGTTCATAGTGATCGGTGTAGCCAATATTGTTCAAAAGACTATCGAGACCTCTTAGCTTTCTATAACAAAGTATTAGTAGAAAAGGAAATTGCTGGGACATTTGCTTGTGTAGAGAGCGTCTTCCATTCAATGAAAGTTGAGGTGATTATGACTTGAGATGCGATGCACCAAACTATCTTCGCATACATAGAAGTTGATAGTAACAGGACTAGAACGCACAGTACTCTTGGGTATCTAAGCCTAGTTAACTTTGAAAAACAAAATGTCTCTTAATGAATTATCCAGTCTGGAGCAGACCATAACTTAGCAAACCAATTTATAAAACTATAAATTAATTAAGCGATTTCATTTAGCATGTCGAAATACTCTTCCTCATGAGAACCACCAAAATTATCCCACCCAAATTTAGTTAATATACCTCTGGAGCCAGAAATATAGCTGTTTATTAGTTTTTCTGGTTTTTCATGCCAGGAGATATTAAACGCAGCTAGCTTAGGAAAGAAACACATAGACGAATACTCTGGAACATGATCATGAATCCACCAAGCAAGAGCTTGCCAATGCCCTGTTCTTTCGTAATACGGCAAAAATGAGTTAACCACAATACAAGCAGTAGCCCCCATATGCCCTTCACTGTCTCGATAATCCCAAATATGACCAGCGTAGTTGGCCTCATTACGTGAGCAGTTATACTGGTTCTTATTTTCTGCGCCTCTTGCATTTACAGCTGGTGAACGGTATGCAGACCGGATAGAAATACGTCCAAACTCACTTTGAATCGGTTCTAATACTTTTACACAAAGTTCAGTTCCAGCTTTGATCGCTATGTCTGGGAAATCAGGAATATTTGGGATCCCTTCCATTTGGGATATCTCTGAGTGCAAAAAATCGCGCATGAAAAAGTTCGTTGATAGCCTTACTCGCCCTAGTTCTTCTAATGACTTCACTGTTCTTGGTTTTTTCATAACTTCCTAATTACCCTCTCGTACTGACGAAGTTGCACATCAACCACTTGTTTCCGTACTGATTTAGGATAGATGGAAATTAAAGAATTGCCCTGATTGCGCACTAAAATTGAGACCTAATTGCTTTAGCTAATACCGCTTAAATTGATAGTGCTAGGATGAACCAATATGAAAAAGGTAAGCATACTCCTGATGTGCAAACCTTGAAGCTTATCTCGGACGAGCTTGGAGTGCCCCTGAACTACTTTTTTTGTGAAGATGAATTTTCCGCTGACTTGGCGAAAAACCTGAACAAACTATCGGATAGTGATAAACAAATAGTTCTCGCCCTAGCTGCTCAATTGCTTGAGCAAACAGAATCTGGAAAATAGTTCCTAGCTGATACAACTGTTCCAATTGAACCCGAACTCAACTTCAAAAGCAGACTTGCATCACAAAATTGATAGAAAGCTTGAATGAATATGTGGTGGATAATGGGTCAGTTTGTACATGTACATCATGTACAAAAAAGTCTCGATTTATCATCAAATATGGCTTGTACATGTACAACAATTAGTAAAAATATGAATGACTTATCTATAACTTATTGTTTAATAATGAGTTTAGTAAGACCAACCAACCATGTACAGGGTAGTCTTCATAGATTCGTTAAATTTAATATAATCGTACGCCAAATGTTGCCAATGAGCGCTCCTGTTCCCCTGTGAATTTGAAATTTAAAGACTTTAATGTGAGTATTAAACATAATGGCTATTTACCATAAAATAGCTAATATCGATCTATCAATCTGCGATTGCTTGTTCTTCAATTAGCGTATTACTTACCAAAATAAAAAATGGCGTCTATTTTTAGACGCCATTCTGAGTTTTCCTTAATGTAAATTAGCCACCGGCTAATTTGACTGTCATGCCTTTCTTTTCAAGATGCGCTTTGATCTTGTCTCTAGCATCACCTTGAATTTCGATATTGCCATCTTTTACCGAGCCACCACAGCCGCAGACTTTTTTGAGCTCTGCAGCTAATAATTTTAAAGGTGCATCATCCAAGTCTAAACCTGTCACGATGCATACACCTTTACCCTTACGGCCTTTCGTTTGGCGCTGAATTCGTACAATACCGTCGCCTTTGGGGCGAGATGTTTTTTCTTCTTCCGGCTTAATTCGACCGGTTTCTGTTGAATATACCAGAGTCATTCTATTGTTTCTTTTGTTGTTGTGCTTGCATCGCTTTTTGCTTTGCAACTAAATAAGCTTCGATATGACGTTGAATAGCAGTTTTACTACCCTTAATCAGTTTACCATTAAACATACAGTACCAAGAGTTGGGCTGACCTGTATCATTTTGAATAGTATAACCGTTAAAGACTTCTGATTTTGCACCACCAATTTGCTGCGCTCTTTGTCCAAGCGCAGCAAACTCTTTGGGATCAATAATTGATGCGGTATCGCACCACCAATCAATGCTTTTCTTTACCGCCGTCAAACTGCCTTGTAAGACGTGGTTCTTGATTTTAACCTTCCAAATACTGCCATCTGGTCCGCCTGACTGCAGGTTAAAACCTCTATAGTTTGAAATCGCCATACCACTGAGTCATCTGTTTAATGCGTTGATATAATCATAATTGCTACTGAGCAATATTCAAATACGGCTTGAATAAACCTTGCTCTAGAAAACAATTTCTATCATAAAACGCGCCTCGATAACGTTAATCACTTGGCACTGTTTATACAATCTTCCAAGAACTCATGGAATTTGTGCCCGTTATTTTGAAGCATTTTAGGGAACATCGAGATCGGAGTCATACCTGGGAATGTGTTTACTTCGTTTAAGTAAATCTCATCATCTTCCGTTAAGAAAAAGTCGATACGAGACAAATGGCGAAGATTCATTTGCTTAAATACCCTCTCAGATGCGTGCTGAATTGCATCTAATTGCGCTTGGGTTAGATTCTTCGCTTCAACTTCAGTGAGCGAGTGACTTGAACTGCTGTACTTTTCATCGTACGAGTAAAAAGCACCGTCAGGTGCAATAACCTCGCCTGGCTTCGTTATGTGCAGCTGGCCATTCATCTCATATGCAGCAACTTCAAGCTCTCGTGGTTTTACTGATTTTTCAACCAACACTTGGTCAGAAAACCCAAACGCATCATTTACTGCATTGGAAAGTTTATCTTTTTCTGTGACGCTGTAACATCCAACAGATGACCCTTGACGAGCGGCTTTGACAAAGACTTTTCCCCATTTTTCAAATGCTTTATGAGCTTGAGTATGAGCTTCTTCATCGTTGCGCGTTAAGAATAAGTATGGCGTATTGGGAATGCCGATAGCGTCGTACCAAAGCTTAGATGTGATTTTATTGAAGCTATTGCTACTTGCTTCTGGCCCGCAACCCAGGTAAGGAATGCCTGCGATTTCAAACAGAGATTGAATATCACCTGTCTCGCCTGGAAAACCATGTATACAAGGCACAATGAAATCGATGGTTTGATTAGATTCACTTGAGCACAACTGCTTGGTATTGAGATCCAAGTAAACCAACTCACCTTGGTTGGTCATCCAACCTTTGTTTTTAATTTCTACGCGTGTAACGTGAACGTCTTCAATAAGATTTAATTGTTGTTCGACAAAGTTTGCAGACAATAATGAAATCTCGTGCTCAGAAGAGCCGCCGCCGCATAGTAGAAGAATATTTTTAATCATGAATCAATCTTTCCGTGACCTACAAAAGATACTATTTATTATGATAAACCTTTGAAGTGTTACGTACAGTAATTTTAGTGTGAGGAATTTTGTTCGAGTAGGATTTGAACAAATAAATAAGGGAGCTATTCGCTCCCTTATTTGATGTGTTAGTTTAATTTGTTAAGCGTTGGGTAAGCTGAGTTTTTAATGGCGTCAATGCTTTTAACAAATGGTCTTAACTGCTGAAATTGAGCAGGCAAAGTCGAAATCGCTTGCTTGGCTTCCGCGCTTGTTGCGTAGTCTCCGTATAAAACTGAGAACCACTTAGTACCGTTGACGACTTTGTAGTTTTCCCAAATTGGCTGACCGTTCTGTGGCAGCTTATTTGCAAACTGATCGACTTTCGCTTGGCTACCCACAGCCGCGACTTGAATGGTATAGCCGAATCGTTGAATACCTGCTTGCTTTTTACTCGGTGGTACGATCTTAACTGGCTTCGCCTGCTCTTTTGGCGTTAGCTTGACTACTTTCTTCTCTTCAGGCTTTGCCGTCATTTTCACAACAGTTGGTTGTACGTCTTTTTCTACTACAGCGTTTTCAGACGCCATAATTGGCTTAGAGATACGATCTGATTTGTAGTCCTCTCGATAACTTTCAGAAGTTACGTCTGTGATGTAAGTTTCAGATGCACAAGCAGAAAGCAGGACTGACAAGCCGATGATTGCGATTTTTTTCATGAAGTAACAAATGCTCTGGATAAATATTACGATAAATCATGCCGATAGCAGGGCCGTTTATCAAGCATCAAATACAATAATCTGTGATTTTGATGTGATGAATAACACAAACTCCATAAGCATCGCCCACATTTTATGCAATGTCTGGTCTGAAGACGTTTTATCAATAAATTATTCGTTTATGATTGATATGAAACCGATAGGCAAACGTTACTTGCAAACGGCTAGGAGTCAGCATGAATAAACTACATAAACTCTTTAAACCCAACTCTGTGGCCGTTATTGGGGCATCTCAAAAAGCATTGCGAGCAGGGCATGTCGTTATGCGCAACCTTCTACAAAGTGGGTTTGGTGGCGCGATTATGCCAGTAACGCCGCGATACAAAGCGGTATCCGGAGTTATAGCCTACCCTGATGTGGCTTCCCTACCCTATACGCCAGATATTGCGATTTTATGTACGAACGTTTCACGCAACGAGCAACTGCTTAAAGAGTTAGATGAAAGAGGCACGCCGTTTGCGATTGTTATCTCTGATGACGCTCAGCCTTTAAATATTTCATCATTGAATATTCGAGTTTTAGGACCGAACAGCTTAGGTATTATCTTGCCTTGGCACAATTTTAACTGCACGTTTTCTCCTGTTGCGGCTAAGCCCGGAAAAATTGCGTTCATCTCACAATCTGCGGCGGTGTGTACCACAGTGTTAGACTGGGCAAATGATAAGAATATTGGCTTTTCTTCGTTCATTTCGATTGGACGCGGACAGGATATCGATTTTGCAGATTTGCTTGACTACTTAAGTATGGATGGGAATACGGAAGCTATTCTGCTTTATGTGGATAATATCCAGGATGCTCGGCGATTTATGTCTGCTGCGCGAGCTGCTTCACGGAACCGCCGTATATTGGTATTAAAAGCGGGCCGCTCTAAAGAGATGAATACTTTCGAACAGCAAGATGGTGATACGCTTGATGTAATTTACGATTCTGCCATCCGTCGAACTGGTATGTTACGAGTCAGCAATACGCATGAGCTATTCGCTGCGGTAGAAACACTCACGCATTCTGTGCCACTTCGTGGAGAGCGTTTAGCGATCGTCACCAATGGCGGCGGCCCTGCTGTTATGTCCGTTGATACTTTGATTGAACGTGGTGGCCAGCTCGCAACACTTGATGACGCTGCCATTGAGCAATTACAAACTGCACTCCCGTCCAACTGGCGCGCTCGAAATCCGATTGATCTGTCTGGTGACGCAACAAAAAAACGCTACATTGATACCATTAACGCACTGATGAATAACGACTGTGCAGATGCGATCTTGATTATGCATAGTCCTTCTGCGGTTTCCGACCCTCTTGAAACTGCTCAAGCTGTTATTGAGGCGATCAAGGCTCACCCTCGGCATAAGCATTTTAATATCTTGACCAACTGGTCAGGAGAACAAACGTCGAGAGAGGCACGACTGGCATTTACTCAAGCTGGCATTCCAACCTATCGAACGCCGGAAAGTGCGGTCGTTGCATACATGCACCTGGTTGAGTATCGGCGAAACCAGAAGCAATTAATGGAAACGCCAACGACGGCTGAGCCATTGCACTCTGGAAGTGTGAGTTCTGCAAAAGAATGGGTAAATGAACGACTACTGGATAAAAACACAGTTACCTTGGATACGCATCAAACCAGCCCATTATTTAAGCTGTTCGGGTTTAATGTTCTGCCAACATGGATTGCATCTGACGAAATTGAAGCCGTGCATATGGCAGAAAATATCGGATACCCTGTTGCGGTTAAGTTGCGATCTCCAGACATTCCTCATAAATCGGATGTACACGGTGTCGCCCTGAATTTAAGAAACAGTCGAGAAGTTTCCAACGCAGCGCTATCCATTCTAGATACCGTAAAGCTAAGTTACCCTTCTGCCAATGTACACGGTCTGTTGGTACAAGGTATGGCAAAGCTCGGCAGCGCTGAAGAGCTACGGATTAGTATTGCAGTAGATAAGGTCTTTGGACCTGTGATTTTGCTTGGTCAAGGCGGCTCGGAGTGGAATATCGCCCAAGATGCCGTCGCTGCACTTCCTCCTTTGAACATGACGCTTGCACGCTACCTTGTCGTTGTGGCTTTAAAGTCTGGAAAGATTCGCCTGCAGAAACACAAAGATGCGCTCGATATTAGTGAGTTGTCGAAATTCTTAGTTCGTATCTCCCAAATGGCGGTTGAGTTGCCAGAAATACAAAGACTGGATATCCATCCAGTATTAGTGTCGGGAAGCGATTTAACTATCCTCGATGCGGACATCACACTGTGTAAATACGAGGGAGATGCGCAAAAACGTCTGGCGATTCGTCCTTTTCCGGCAGAATTTGTCGAAACTGTAACGCTTCGAGATGGCCAACCTATCCTGCTTCGCCCTATCCTGCCTGAAGATGAGCCGCTGCATGCTCAATTCATTAATAGCGTATCGAAAGAAGATCTCTATAAGCGTTTCTTTTCTGAGGTTGGTGAGTTCAACCATGAGGCTTTGGCAAACTTCACTCAAATCGACTACGACCGCGAAATGGCGTTTGTTGCGGTAGCGTTTAATACCGACGGACCGTCTATCATAGGCGTAGCCCGCGCATTGATTACACCAGATAATAGTGATGCTGAGTTTGCTATTTTGGTTCGTTCAGATTTGAAAGGAAAAGGCTTAGGTAAAGTGCTGATGCAGAAAATTATCAGCTATTGCAAGATTAAAGGCACAAAGCAAATGTCTGGAATGACCATGCCTACAAACAGAGGGATGTTGATGTTAGCTCAAAACCTGGGATTTGAAGTCGATGTTCAGTTTGCCGATGGTACGGCAGATATGGTGCTCCCTTTAAATTGAAAAATAAAGCATTAGCGATAACTTTACTTCTTAGATTCGATAAGCAATGGGAACCTAAGAAGTAAAAGTTACGTTGTTACTTTAGTTTCCAATTCTTTTTCAAGTATTGAATACACCAGGATTTCGCCTCACCCATGGTATTTCGGCGCCATGCTAAGATAATATCCATCGGCTGCTCTTCTGTACCTTCGATTCGCTTCAATACGCCACTATCAATCAAAGGTTGTGCAATTTGGCTTGGTAACGTACCAATGCCTAAACCTGCAGTGAGCGCATCTACTTTTGCCGTAAAGTTGGTGACGGTCAAGCGAGGCTGTTTTTGAATGATATTAATTGAGAGCGCAGGTTGTTCGCGTGCAGTGTCTGCAATGGCAATAATTCGGTACTTTTCTCGCGCCGCCTCATCAAACTTACCACTACGCTTGTGAACATAGTGATCAGCTGCCGCTACCCAAAACATGCTCATTTTACCAATTTTTTCTGATTTGACTTCTTGAGGAAGTGTATCAAGTGATGGGCAAATCAGTAAATCCGCTCTACCTGTATTCAGCGATTCCCAGCTACCAGCCAAGATCTCTTCTTGCAGTCTGACTCGTGTTGAGCTGACTTCAGCCAATGCATCAACCATAGGGAAGAAATTGGATATAGGAATAATGCCATCAAAGGCAATGGTAATATCCAGTTCCCAGCCATTCGCCAATAACGTTGCATCATTCACTAACTTTTCACTGGCTTGTAAAATGGCTCGTCCTCTTTCAAGGATGAGCTTTCCTGCTTCAGTAAAATGGGCTTTGTGGCCAGAGCGATCGAAGATAATGATGTCTAAGTCTTGCTCGAGTTTCTGGATCTGATAGCTCAGTGATGACGGGGCTCTATCTAACTCATTCGCAGCAGCTGCAAAACTCCCTCTTCGGTCAATGGCATCCAGAATATGGAGCGCTTCTAACGTAATTGGACTCTGCACATGGCCTCTCTTAATGTGATTTTTGTCACATTGATTGTATTTGGATGATCTTATCAAGAACTAACATTAAACAATATAACACACTGATAACTAAAGACTAGAAATGCTCATAACCTAAGAGTTCTACTCAAGATAAAACCACAAATGACAATGGTAATGATAGTAATTATTATTTAGATCTATTAATATCCCGTTTGTTGTTACCTATTATGGATCTAAGGTATTGAAGCCAATGTATAAAAAATCAATTTTGTCAGCCTCTATTCTGATTGCACTATCCCAAGGTGCCTACGCTGAAGATCATTCAACCTTCAATGAAGTGGTCGTGACTGCGACTCGTACTAATAGCCAAATCGAAGACACTGCTGCTTCTGTTGCGGTCGTTACTGATAAGAACATCGAAGAAAGCATGGTCACTGGCTTAGATGACCTCTTTGAGTACACGCCAGGAGTCACGGTTAAGACAAACTCTCGCCAAGGTGTCCAGAGTATCAATATCCGTGGTATCGAAGGCAATCGAATTAAAGTTCTTGTGGACGGCGTATCTCAAGGTAACCAGTTCGAATCAGGGAATACGTTCATTAACTCTGCTCGCGTTAACGTGGATACCGACCTAATAAAAGCGGTTGAAATTGTAAAAGGTGCAGCATCGTCTCTACATGGTTCTGACGCAATTGGTGGCATTGTTGCATTTGAAACTAAAGATCCGGCTGATTTCCTTAAGGGTCGTAACTTTGGTGGCCATGCGAAGTTAAACTACTCTTCCGAAGACAATACATTCAGTGAATCTGTGGCATTAGCGCACAAAACTGGCGATTTGGAATCTTTACTTGCTTATACGCGTCGCGACGGCAATGAACTGGATAACTTTGGAGATCTAGCAGATGCAGATACAGAAGCGAACAACTTACTGGTTAAGCTTCAGTACCAACTCAATGATGCACATCGTGTTGAGTTCAATGGGAATTATATTCGCAACAAAGGCAACGGAAAGCAGTCTTACAACGGTTATACTAATGCAACAAGTGAGGATGTAACAGAACAATATCAAGTTGGTATAAAACACATCTGGGAGATGCAAACGGCCGTAGCGGACTCCCTTACCTGGCAACTAGATTGGCTTAGCAAAGAAGAAAACGGCATTACTGATCGTGTTAAAGGTCAGAATAACCAACGTAAAGACTACATATACGAGGATGAAGGTTACCAGTTTGATTCTCAGTTCGACAAATATCTCATGCTTGGTAGTACAGAGCATTACTTTGTGTACGGTGCATCCTTCAGTGATAAAGACATTAAGAACGTTAACAAAGAGTACAACAGTGCAAGCGCAAACAAAGAAATTTTCTATATCCCTTCTGCGAGCGAGCGTCGTTACGGGCTCTTTTTACAAGACGAAATTACGGTAGGTAACTTTACGATTACCCCGGGCGTACGGTGGGATGCATTTGAAACCGATCCAGGTGACACAAGCAGCAACCCAAGTGGTAACGCGGCTAGCGACTACAAAAAGTTTTCTGATTCTGCATTTACAGGCCGCTTAGGTTCTGTTTATAAGCTTAATGAACAACATCGTTTATTCGCACAAATAAGCCAAGGTTTCCGTGCTCCAGATTTCCAAGAGTTGTACTACTCCTTCGGCAACCCAATGCATGGCTACATTTTTAAGCCAAATCCTGATTTAAAAGCAGAAGACAGCATTTCGTACGAATTTGGTTGGCGACATAATAATGACATTTCTAGCAGTGAAGTGTCAGTTTTCTACAGCGATTACGACAACTTCATCGAGAGTAAAACCGTCTCTGGCACTTGGACACCAGTGACTGACCCTGCGATTCTGCAGTACGTAAATATTGGCAAAGCGACAATTAAAGGTATTGAGTTTTCAAACCAACTTTCGTGGAACAAGTTCATGCCAATAGAAGGCTTTAGCTCTCGTTTAGCAGCGGCGTATACGGAAGGTGAAGATGGAAACAATAATCCACTAAACAGTGTTAACCCTTGGAACCTTGTCGCTGGCTTTAATTACGATTCAGAACAAAACTGGGGAACCACGTTAACCATTAACTACACCGCATCTAAAGATAAAAGCGACATAAATGACGATAAAGTATTGCCTATCTCCGCAGCTACGGTCGTAGATGTCACCGCGTACTACAAACCTATTAAAGACCTTACGTTGCGAGCAGGTCTGTTCAACGTGACAGATGAAGAGTACTACAATTGGAATGATGTGCGTGACCTTCAGACAGAAAACAAAGATCTGACTCAAGCTGGGCGGAACTGGTCAATTACAGCTAAATACGAGTTCTAAAGCCTCCGAAAACACAAAAGCCAGCTTAATGCTGGCTTTTTTTTTATGGCTTTCATTTCAAAAATGTAAAGAAAAGTATGAAAAATGAAAGTTTACTGTTTTGCCATCTCTTTTTTCACCATTACTGCTGCTGCAATGATAAAAGTGATGATCAGACCGAGTTCCATGAACTACCCCAATAGCTATGAGAAAATTTATAACCCAAATTAAGAGTCGGACATAGTTTAACAGCTCTATATAGACTTGCTACCTTTTAACCAGTAATTTACGATTTTTTCCGATTTGGATCAAAAAAGACGCAATTATGCGTCTTTTTGTTATTATTATGTAAATCAAGATTAGGCGTCTGGGTAACCTTGAGGGTTGTTAGATTGCCAACGCCATGTATCACCCGTCATTTCCTCTAGAGTACGAGACGCTTTCCAACCTAACTCATTCATTGCTTTTGATGGATCAGCCCAACACTCCGCAATATCGCCTGGACGACGTTCAACAAGTTGGTATGGAACATTTTTACCACTTGCGGTTTCAAATGCTTTCACCATTTCAAGCACACTGTAGCCATTGCCAGTGCCAAGGTTGTAGACATGAAGCCCAGCTTTGTTACCTACTTTTTCCAAAGCAGCGACGTGACCATCGGATAAGTCCATCACATGAATGTAGTCACGCACGCCGGTGCCATCTTTCGTTGGGTAGTCGCTACCGAATACAGAGAGGAACTCTCGGCGGCCCACCGCAACTTGAGAAACAAACGGCATTAGGTTATTTGGAATACCTTGAGGATCTTCACCTAACTCACCTGTTGGATGTGAACCTACAGGGTTAAAGTAACGAAGAAGTGTGATGCTCCAATCTGGATTCGCCTTTTGGAAGTCTGTTAAACACTCTTCCACCATTAATTTACTGCGTCCGTAAGGGTTAGTTGCGCTAGTTGGAAAGTCTTCTGTGATTGGAACAGAAGCAGGATCGCCATAGACAGTTGCTGAGGAGCTAAATACCAACGATTTAACTCCAGCTTCGCGCATTGCATCAACCAATACCAAAGTGCCATTC
Organism: Vibrio sp. A1-1; assembly: GCF_021728175.1. NCBI lineage: Bacteria > Pseudomonadati > Pseudomonadota > Gammaproteobacteria > Vibrionales > Vibrionaceae > Vibrio > Vibrio sp. A1-1. The sequence continues at coordinate 169,702 of NZ_JAKKCL010000011.1, read as the reverse complement.
ACATTGTTGTCATAATACTCTAGAGGTTTTGCTACGGACTCACCGACGGCCTTTAAACCTGCAAAATGGATAACCGCTTCTATATCGTTCGATTTTAGAACCTCTACCATTGTCGATTTATCTCTGATATCGGCTTGGATGAAGGTTGGCTTTACGCCACATACCTTTTCAATGCGCTCTAAGACCGTAGACTTACTGTTGTACAGGTTATCTAGAATCACTGGCGTCATACCAGCTTCGATCATTTGAATACATGTATGGCTACCGATATAGCCCATACCACCCGTAACAAGTACTTTCATTTTATCATTCCTTCTGACGCGAATGGGTTTAGTTTAAAGCTTTGACGTTACGATTTAAACTGTCTCCTGCAATTCACATCCCATTAATATTGCTTGGCCTTTTCCGGCTTTTTTAGCTTGATACATTGCAGTATCTGCACTTTTTAACACTCGAGTGGCATCTCGCTCATTAACACCGACCAATTTTACGCCGATGCTAACGCCAACCTTGAGCGAGTTACCTTTGTACTCGATTGGTGTGCATACGCTTTCGAGCAGTTGTTCTGCAATTCGGGTGACGACTTTTTGGTTGGCAGGATTAACCAACATGACAAATTCATCACCCGAAAGTCTTGCGATTAAATCACTATGTCGAGTCGCAGATGTTAGACGCTCGGCTACTTTTTTCAGAACTTCATCACCTGCGTCATGGCCATAGGTATCATTAACCTCTTTAAAACCATCGAGATCGAGGTAAAGCACCGCAAATTCGTCACGTAAGTATCCCGACCGTTGTACTAATTCTTCCAACTCTAAATGGAACTTGGAGCGATTCGCTAACCCCGTTAGTGCATCGTGATGAGCTAAGTACTCAAGTCGTTCCATCTCTTTTGCACCAGAAAGATCGGTAAGAACAATGACTAGGTCGTAGAACCCATTGTCTTCACACTTAACGATACGATTAACCCTTGCAAACATCGGCACAAACTGGCCAAGATGGTTCTGTTCAATAACTTCCCCTTGCCATACCCCGTAGTTTTCTATCGATTCAATGATGCTAGGCATCATTTCCTGCAACTTGCGCCACTTAAGTGTTTGGATAAATGACTTCCCAATAAGCTGATCCATCTCTAGTCCAACTAACTTAGTGACCGCAGGGTTAGCCATTGTGATAACACCTCGATGATTAAGAACGATGAGGCCATCTTGGCTGATCTCAAAAACACGCCCCGCAACACGCTGCCTGCTCATGGCCTCTTCAATTTCGGTGATATCTTGAATCGAAAACAATAAGTGTCCATGTGTGGACAAACGACGACTGGTTAAACTCAACTGCTGTTCGTTGTCTGCATTTTTGAGGTGAATGTCATCGCATTCTAACCCCCTACTTAGGATTTGGCTCAGCTCATTCGGTGTTTTCGTTTTAATTAGATCACGGATATTGGCATGCTCAAGTTCCTCTGACTTTTTTTGAAATATCTGCCGAGTCGCAGTATTACAGTAAATAACACGCCCGAAGTTGTCGGTAATAACTAATGCATGTTGAATAGATTCAATGACTTCTTCTGAAAACGCCCGCTTTTGTTCTAACATTTCTAATGAATGTTGCCGCTGTTTCTCGCGTGTTGTTAACTTGTTCATCATTTGATTGAAGGAATGTGCGAGTTCTCCAATTTCATCCTTGGAGTAATAGCGAACTTGAGTATCCGTATTTTGTCCGTGTGTCACACTCTCTATCGTATGACTCAGTTCTATAACAGGTTTGAGAACAAGCCTATCGATACTTATGTAAAAGATAGTGCCACCAGCGAACAGCAACAGAAGAAGTACAGCACCATCTCGAAGTAAAGATTGTTGGGCTTCTATGATTGGACGATGGGAAAGCGTAACCCTCATACTGCCAATGACACGACCATCGTGAATAATTGGCTCTAGAACATAAAGAAATTTGGCAGATAAGGCATAACCTAGCGCGTGTAACTTGCTTCTTTCAGTTTGATTAGGGACGGGAGCTGATACCCCACCTCCTTCAAGAACAACGAAAGGTTGATCATCTTGGTCGTAAAGTTTGACCCGCGTAACATTCGGCTGGTTTAAAAAGTTGATGAGAGTAGTTTGAGCTTTTTGCTTGTTCTTTGTCGTTAGCGCATCTTTAATTGAGAAAGAAACATTGTTAATCAACTTTCTCGTTTGTTCGACCAACTCATGCTTAGACGATTGGTATGCAGTATACGAGGTATAACCTTTTGAGATAACAAAGATAGCCGTTATAAAGACCAAAATTGGCCAAATAAGCTTTGCTCGTAATGACATATGTATTCCTGTCGCAGACAACCACTAAAAATGACAGAAGCGTTGTTATGCAATCTATTACCCATTAAGGGCGACAAGATTAACACGATGCCAATGCAAAATAACCTTAAATTCTCAATAATTGGATGGAAAAGGAACGAAATACCTTAAAATTCGGATCAACTCAAATAACGGCAACATCTTTATGGACTAAAGTGATTTTTTTCGTCAGCCATCAGATCATAAACCTCGCTTTCATGATAGAAGAATGAAGTGAGTCACTGAACCTAGATGCATTTTCCTGCATCGTGAACCCATTGCTTGTGTAGAAATAAAACGTATGACATTGAATAAACAGCAACTTACATTGAACTGTGACATGGGTGAGAGCTTTGGCTCTTGGATTATGGGGGCAGACGAAGATGTTATGCCTCATGTTGATATGGCAAACATCGCGTGCGGTTTTCATGCTTCCGATCCTAATGTCATGCACGACACTATCACTCTCGCCAACGACAACGATGTTGATATTGGAGCACACCCGGGCTACGCCGACCTCCAAGGCTTCGGCAGGCGCAGTATAAACATGACGGGTGATGAAATTACTAACATGGTTATATACCAAGTAGGCGCTTTACAGGCACTTTGTCGGGCTCAATACACAGATATTAGCTATATAAAGCCTCATGGCGCGTTATACAACGACATGATGAAAAGTGATTCGATATTTAGATCAGTCGTAAAGGCGGCAGCTTTGTTCAAAGTGCCATTAATGATTCTAGCGTCACAGGAAAACGAAAAATACTTAGAAATCGCAGATGATTATGACGTTCCCTTGCTGTTTGAAGCATTTGCAGACCGCTTGTATCAAGATGACGGATTACTTACACCTAGGACACAGCCTGATGCCGTGTTAAAGAATGAGCATGCGATACTTGAGCAAGTCCGTACGTTAGCAGATTCTGGGCGTGTCAAAACCGCTTCTGGCGGCTACATTTTACTGGAAGCCGATACGATTTGTGTTCATGGTGACAATGAAGAGTCGATCGCTCTGATCCAAAAGATCCGTCAAAGCCTATACGCGGGAGGAAATTAATGCATAAAGAGAAATTTAGTATTTCTTTGATCTCCGAGTGCAGTATTTTCATTAAGTTTGACGAGAGTATCTCTGAAAATGCGGTCGGAGAACTTGCTCGCAACATAAAAGACACTTTAGCGTCAATCATTATGAACGTGGTCCCCTCCTATCAAACCATCCTCATTGATTACTTGCCTTTTCGAATCAATGAAAAAGATTTAGTGCATAAACTGCATCAAATGATCAGTCAGTTTGATACTCAATCGCTCAGCCTTGTTCAACCTAACCACATCACTATTCCCGTATACTACTCCGAAGAAACCGCGCTAGATTTGCCCCGCTTTCAAGATCGTGGACTATCATTAGACGCGCTCATTTCCTTACATACTCAAGCCGAGTATGCGGTTTCAGCGATTGGTTTTGCTCCAGGTTTTGCATTCCTCTCCGATGTTGATACTCAATTACACATGCCAAGGTTAGCTACACCAAGAACGCAAGTACCAGCCGGAAGCGTGGGAATCGCAGACTCTAAAACGGCCGTCTATCCATCAGATAGTCCTGGCGGATGGAACATTATTGGTAGAAGCCCGCTTCCCCTTTTCTCTGATACGCCACCTTTTATACCGTTTGAAGTAGGTGACAAGGTCACGTTCAATGCCATTTCCAAACAAAAGTTTATCGAGTTAGGAGGTGTTCTATGAGTTACGCTGGATTGCTGGTGGAAAAGTCAGGGCCACTTTCTTTGATTCAAGACTTTGGTCGTTTTGGATTAGCGCATATTGGCGTGACTCAAGGTGGCCCCGTAGATGATTACGCCTACAGTTGGGCAAACCATTTACTTGGTAACGTAGTCAATTGCGCTGCGATTGAAATTACTTTGGGTAACGCTTGCTTTGTCGCACTACATAACTGCCATCTTGCAATATGTGGTGGTGATTTGAATGCAAAAGTAGATGGTGAGCCTATCTCAAATTGGTCTGACTTTACATTGAAGAAGGGGCAGAAGCTGCAGTTCGGAGTCGCAAAAAATGGACTTCGATCCTATCTTGCGGTTAAAGGTGGGTTCGATATTGCTCAGCACTTAGGAAGTGCCTCTACAGTCACGAGAGAATCTCTTGGTGGTTATGACTCAAATGGTGGCGCTTTAAAAGCAGGCGATATTCTTCCCTTTTTTCCTCATAACTTACCGAAACACAAACCAAGGCTGATGACATTTCGCTTTAAGCCGGATTACAACTTACCTATCAAGCTGAGAGTGATTGAAGGCTATCAAAATGAGGACTTTGATGAAGACGCTCGCCAAGCCTTTTATAGCAACGCATTCACCATATCCCCTGATTCAAATCGTATGGGCTATCGTCTTGAAGGAAACAAAATCAAACCGCCTTACGAAGGCGTACTGTCGGAAGGAATTGCGCTAGGATCGATTCAAGTTCCTAACGATGGTAATCCCATTGTGTTGCTCAACGATCACCAAACCATCGGTGGCTATCCTAAGTTTGGCTGTGTAGCACGTATTGACCTGCCAAGGTTGGCACAGGCGAAACCCGGGCAAAAAGTGAATTTTGTGAAAGGAGATAGACAAGGCTTGCAAGAAGTATGGTGCCAATGGGCTCAGTTTTTTGGATATTAATACAACCTCTGAGCCCATACGTAACTATTATGCCGGCATCCCATAACGCTCTGCTAACGCTTGCGGATAGTCTCGCTCTTGCGTGAGTTTAATCGCGTACTGCTCAATTTCTTGCTCAGACCAATGCACAGCGACTGGATGTTGTGATTCCACGTTTTGGTTAGGTTCGATATCAAACCAGAACTGAAGCATTTTTTGCGCTGCGAGTAGTGTTGATGACGCTTTTACCACTTCTATTCGTGCGTAATGGTTGTCTTCAAAGGTCACATCGGCTGCCCTGAGTACCGGATCCGTTCCAGGAATTTGCTGGGCACCAAACAGGGCTTTTCCCCCTTTGATAGCAGAATGATAGTCGGGAATGAACTGCGCCATGTGTTTAATAGCATTATTGGTTCGTTCTTCTAAGACTTCTTCTCGCCAACCGTTACGTATTTTTGAGAGTAAAGGAACTGGCAGTTCGGGCTGAGCTGAGGACGGCGTACTCTCAACTAAGCCATCTTCAAATAGCGTAATGCCTTTCGTCATGCCGTGAAGCTGAAAATAACCATCGCCATAGGGAGTCAGTTGAGCCATTCCTTTATCAGTTCCACGCGGTCCATGGAAAATAACTTCTGGCCACAGTTGTTGACAGTCTGCCCACTTGGTTACGTAAGCGGCTTTAAACTCAACTAACCTATCACGCTTGGCACCGATGGTATTGTCAATGGATCCTGTTTCAAAACCACATGCATTGACCAAGTAGTCACATGTCATAAGATAATCAATGCCATCTCGTTCGTAACCAAGTTGCCAGTGATTACCCATCCAGTCCGCTTGTTTGAGCGTTGCTTGTGTGCATACTGAGGCGTTTGGCAGAGCGTTCAACGTTAAGTTGGCAATTGCGGCAAGGCGAAAAACACTCCAGCCATATTCCTGAACCGCCACAACTGGGTACTTTAGCGCTTCTAGATCAGCATGTTGAGCAAAAGGAATACACCACTCATCAAAGGTTGCAGGGTGACTTGGTTGAGTGCGTTGTGCGAGTGCTTCTAGATCCTCTTTTGAATACAATTTGTAGTATTCACTTGGTTCACCAAGCACTTTGTTGCTTTGATCTTTATCAACGAGCGTTTTATACGCATTTTTCACCACCTCTAGTCGAGGAATAAGTGCGGATGGGTCTCCACCATCAGAATAAGGAACTGCAATGATCGTCGGGCGAATATTCAGTGAAAGCGGATATAGGCGAACGGTATCAATGGATTGTGCTAACAAATCTAAACATTGTTGCTCAGAAATCTCTCGATATAAGTTGCCACCTGCATGTAAATGGCAAATGGGCGGACCATTTACCAGTGATACGCCCTTCTCTATTACGGAAACTTTAAAACCCAGCTCCGCAAAATGAATTGCTGCTGTTGCACCTGCGACACCGCCACCAACAACAGCGATGTGCTTATCTTTGTAATTTGGAAACTCAGACTTCATTGCTTCACTAAAAATTTTATAAGGAAAATTCTTTACTAACGGTGGATTCTACTCGTGTTTGGGCTTGATTAAAATCACAAAAAGTTCATGGGTTTGCGAAATATCCAACTGCGCCTTTATGGTGCGTTAAAGTAGAAAAAAATTGCAAAAAAAGTACTTGACGACATGGTTAGGAAGACACTTTTTTATGCCTATGTGAATAACAATTTCACTGTAAGACCCATGGCGCAAAGCCTGCAGAACCCCCCCACTTTTTACCCCATTTAGTTATCCCAAAAGTTATCCACTGTTTTTGTGGATAACTAAAATAAAAGTGTCATGGAGTGTTCCACATTTAATAACATTTGCAGTGATTAAGTGTTTACTGGCGTTAACAATCTTTTCAACAAACTCATTACGACAAGTGCCAACGTAACAAATGTTGCCAGTGGTAAAGCTATCCACAATTCGGGGTGAATTTGTGCGTTCAGATCGAAGCCATATGTCATTACCGCGGCCACACAAACTTCCGCAGCGAATACCGCAACACCGCTAGCTATCAACGCCATAATGCCGTATTCGGCCCACAGAGTCGTATTGATCCGTTTTTTACTTGAGCCTAATGTGCGATACAAACGAATCTCCTGCTGACGTTGGGATAAGCTTAATCTCAATAGCGTGAAGATAAGTAGCAATCCCGCAACCACGCCTAAAAGAGCAAGAATAGTGATTGCCGATACGATTTGTTGAATCAAATCCTGGATTTTTTCGCCCATGGTACGAATGTCTAAAACAGATACCGTTGGGTGAGATCGAGACATAGACGTTAATAGTGCTTCGTTCCCTTCATCAATTCTATAACTGATGAGGTAAGAACCCGGTAGATTAGCCATAACGTCGGATGAGAAAATAAAGTAAAAGTTAGGCTTCATATCACGCCATTCAACATAACGAATGGTATCTACTACCGCATCGTAGTTCTGGCTATTAATAACAAAGCGCAGTTTGTCACCAAGTTCGATGCCCAAGTCATTTGCTACATCGGCTTCTACGGAGACACTCCCTTTATTTGTCCATTCACCCGCAAGCACATCATTATACTCTGGCAGGCTGTTTCCCCACGTAAGGTTCAATTCACGACGTATTGCGTCAGAGCCTTCTCCTTCGTATTCAATCTCTTTGACGTTTTGACCATTAATCTCTGTCAATCGACCACGAATAATTGGATAAGCTTGTGACCGTGTAACCCCATTTTTATCTAAGGTTTCTAGGTAGCTATCGAGTTCGTAATCACCAATATTTAATGCAAAGACATTTGGTGCGTCTGCAGGTAAGGTTCTCTCCCAATCCGCGAGAATATCGCTGCGCACAAGCCAGATAATAGATAGCAGCATCAAAGACAACGCCAAAGCACCAAACTGCAGGCCACTGGTTACTGGCGTGCGGTTGATACGACTCAACGCAAGCTTCATGGCAGGTTGTGTTGAAATACGCGCAAACAATTTTGTGAGTGCGACGCTCACTGCAGCAAGCACTACAAAAAGTACTGCAATACCAATAAGAACAATCCAAACTAAGGTATTATCAGCATAAAGCAAAAGTAATGGGACGACGGGAACTAGAACAAGCAACATTCGCTTCCAAGAACGTTGAGCTTTGCCTTGCTGTAGCACTTCTAAGGCTGGAGTTTTAATCAAACCTAGCAATGGTATGCCAAGGGCAGGAACGGTGATCAGGACTGCTGAGATAAACGACACTAGATAAGGAGTGACGCCGTAACTAGGTAGTGGCTCTGGTAATAAGTCTTTGAGTGGAATGCGCAATAAGTACTCCAGCCCACTCCCCAACAATAACCCAACGACACTGGCGCTAATGAGCAGGATTGTGACTTGAATAAACAGCCATTTTTCAATCCATCGTCGACTTGCGCCAAGGCTTTTTAGCATCGCAATGGTTTGTGTTCGACTATTCACATAGTTTTGGCAAGTAAGAACCAATGTTGTCGCTGCCATAATGATGACAATCGCAACAGTTAGAGACAAATACTGCGTCGTTCGTTCAAAGACCTCATTGCTACGACTGGCAGTATCTTGCGTGCGCCAGCGATCACTAGGAGAAAGAACAGTATCTTCTTGCAGGCCTTTTAGCGTTTTATCATCGGCTTGTAGAAACAGACGGTATTGAACTCGACTCCCGACTTGAATTGCTCCTGTTTTCTCAACGTCTTTTTGATGGATGTATGCAGAAGGCATTTGCTGAAATGGGTTAAAGCTTAACCCAGGTTCCATCAGCACTGCACCTGAAACCGTAAAATCGGCATCGCCTATAGTGACGCTGTCACCCGACTTGACGTCTAGTTGAGCCATAATCCGCTCATCAAGCCAGAGTTGGTTCTCTTTAACGCGACCGGATGGGTTGTTGTTTAGTACCAGTTCTCCCATTAAAGGGTAATTGTCGTCTACTGCCCTTACGGAAATCAACTGCATACCATTGTCGCTAAATGCCATCGTGGCAAATCGTGTCATCGTCGAACGTTCTAGGTTTTCAGTCGAGGCTAACAACGTGTCAGGTATAGGATTAGCAGACACAAACACCGCATCCGCTGTCAATGCATCCTTCCCCTGTTTGACGATCACCTGCTCCATTCGCTCCGCTAATGCAGAAAGCGCAAAGATGCTCGCAATCACAAGAATAAGAGCAACGCTAATAGGCCAAAGGTTCCCCTGTCTTATTTCGCCGAAACTCCAACGTATTAGGCTTTTGTTTGACGAGTGTTTTATTGCACTGCTTCTTTCTGTCGATGTTGCTTCGCTTGATGATACTGCAGACATTACACCTCCTCCTTAAGCTCACCCGCCTCCATACGATAAATACGGTCACATCGACTTGCTAGGTGACCATCGTGTGTAACTAATATCAGCGTTGTTCCATGCTGCTCATTAAGAGCGAATAAAAGCTCAATCACTTTGTCTGCGGTTTGATGGTCAAGATTGCCGGTAGGCTCGTCTGCGAACAACAGTTCAGGCTGTGTCATAAAGGCACGTGCTAGCGCGACACGTTGTTGTTCACCACCAGATAATTGACTTGGAAGATGATCGACACGTTTTTCCAATCCAACAGCGGTTAATAATTCGGCGGCTCTTGCTTCATCTTCGGCTTCGCCACGTAAAAGACAAGGAAGCGTGACATTGCGTAATGCACTCAAGCTCGGGATTAATAAGAAACTTTGGAAAACAAAACCTAGAGAGTCAGCTCGAATTTTTGCGCGAGCTTCATCGTCAAGTTTTGATAACTCATGACCTAACAAGGTAATTTCACCTGATGTTGGTGTATCAAGGCCAGCTAACAACGTCATCAACGTTGACTTACCCGCACCGGAAGTACCGACGATGGCGATTTTCTCTCCTTTCCTGATGTCAACATTTACATCTTTGAGGATTGTTAATTGCTCTTGATTAGTAGAGACTTGTTTAGAAACCAAATTGGCTTGAACAATAGGTGCATTAAGTACAGGTGTTTGCATGATTCGTATACTTTCCTTAGTTCTATTTTTTTGTTTTTCCGCTACTGCACATGCGAGCGAAAAGCTACTTGTCTTAGGTGATAGCCTGAGCGCGGGCTATCAGATGCCGATCGAAAAGAGTTGGCCTAGCTTACTCCCTGATGCGTTGTCAGAACATGGTCAAGATGTAACAGTTATTAATGCCAGCATTTCTGGCGATACCACAGGCAACGGATTAGCTCGATTACCACAGCTGCTAACCCAGCACAGCCCTGATATGGTGCTCATTGAGTTAGGTGCCAACGATGGCCTAAGAGGTTTCCCTCCTAAACTTATTACGTCGAATCTCTCAAAAATGATTACCATGATAAAAGATTCAGGTGCGGACGTTGTCATGATGCAAATTCGAGTGCCACCTAATTATGGTAAGCGCTATAGCGATATGTTTTACGATATCTACCCTAAGCTTGCACAACATCAACAAGTTACCTTGATGCCATTCTTCTTGGAGCATGTGGTCATCAAACCCGAGTGGATGATGGATGATGGCCTTCACCCAAAGCCTGATGCACAGCCTTGGATTGCTGACTTTGTTGCTCAAGAATTAATTAAACATCTCTAATTTTAATGGTCTAGCTCAATAAGTTTTACTTAACTTTACGTTAATCTATTTTCAATTCCACTCATCGAGGATAGATAACAACATGCGAATAGACCCTTTAATTCAAGGTGTTGTTGCTCGCTCTGCTCACCCATACGGGTGTCATGCATCCATTAAAGAGCAAATTGAATACGTAAAACACGCCCCGCAGATCAAAAGCGGTCCAAAACGGGTTTTGATTATTGGTGCTTCCTCTGGTTTCGGGTTAGCGGCTCGTATTGCCCTCACCTTCGGAGGTGCTAAAGCTGATACCATTGGTGTCTCCTTCGAGCGCGGGCCTTCAGATAAAGGCGTTGGAAGTGCGGGTTGGTATAACAACATCTTTTTTAAACAAGAAGCAAATCACGCGGGGCGTACCGCCATCAATATTGTTGGTGACGCATTCTCTGACTCTGTCCGCAATCAAGTGATTGAAGCCATTGAAACGTACTTTGAAGGTGAAGTTGATTTAGTCATCTATAGCTTAGCGACGGGTGTTCGACCTAAACCAGAGTCTGATGAGTTTTGGCGCAGTGTCATTAAGCCTATTGGTGAGCCTGTCACTGGCGCTTCAATTATGCTGGAGAACGATCAGTGGGTAGAAACCACTTTAACTCCCGCAACAGAGGAAGAGGCCGAAGCCACTATCAAAGTGATGGGCGGTGAAGACTGGGAAAGCTGGATTGATACACTGATTAATAACGACTCAATTGCACAAGGCTGCAAAACCATCGCGTTTTCTTACATGGGACCAGACGTTACGCACCCTATCTATCTCGATGGTACGTTGGGCCGAGCGAAAATCGATTTACACCAAACAAGTCACTCGTTGAACCTAAAACTTGCCAACTTTGACGGCGGTGCTTACGCGACAGTGTGTAAGGCGTTGGTGACGAAAGCCAGTGTGTTCATTCCTGCGCTAAGTCCCTACCTATTAGCGCTTTATCGAGTGATGAAGGAAAAAGGAACTCACGAACGTTGTATTGAACAAATGCAGCGACTGTTTACCACTAAATTGTACGATCAAGATAAAGTGCCTGTTGACGGCGAACGCTTAATCCGAATAGACGACTTAGAGCTTGACCCGCAAGTACAACAAGAAGTCCATGCTCTTTTAGAACAAATGAACACCAATAACTTTAAAGAGATTGGTGATTACCAAGGCTTTAAAGATGAATTTATGAAGCTAAATGGCTTTAACTTTGAAGACGTCGACTATTCGCAAGACATTTCTATTGAGTCGCTAAAATCGCTTAAACCGTAATGCTTGTTATCTGTTTCAAGTATGAGATATGTGATAACTATTCCTAGTCCTGAACACTTTTCAGGACTTTTTTTTGTTTCAAGCCCCAGCCACCCTATACTTAATTAAAAACCGAGAACAAGATAGAGCAGTCTACATTTTAAATTCACAGGAAGTGAAACCACGTAAAGGATGACCTATATGGGGAGATTGCAAACATTAGATTATGAAATCCCTGAGTCTATGCAAAAAAGCTGGCAGGAAATCGTCAACTTACTGGCTCAAATAACGCACGTACCCACCACATTAATCATGCGTATCCACCCAGATCGTATTGAAGTCAACACATCCAGTGAAACTCAAGGTAACCCCTATCGTACCGGCGATGCTGAACTGCTCGGCAACGGTTTGTATTGTGAGCATGTCATTGAGCATAAGAGCGAACTCATGGTTCCTAATGCGCTCGAGGATGAAGAATGGTGCAATAACCCTGACATCAAACTAGGCATGATATCTTATTGCGGTTTACCGTTATTCTGGCCAAACGGAGAGACGTTTGGAACTATCTGCATGCTTGATTCCAAGAAGAATGAATACAGCGACACATACCGCCAATTGCTCGGAACTTTCAAAGACTCAATCGAAGCGCAGCTCTCCGTCGTGTATCAGCAACACAAACTCCAGCGTCTTAATAATGAGCTCAAAAATAGAGTTGAGAACCGTACTACGGACCTAGCGCAGTTGAGTTACTCCCTAACAAAAGAGATTGATCGTCGTAAGGCCGCAGAAAAACAAGTGAGCTACCAAAAAACACACGATCAGGGAACCGGATTCTTAAACCGCGCAGCACTGGAAAGTGTTGTCGGAGAGACACTCGGAATGTTGGATCATAGCCAGCAATCACTGCTCGTGATAAACATTGGCTTTAGTAACGCTCGCAGTATCCAAACCCGCTATGGCTTTGAGGCCTTTGACGAGATATTAAAAGAATTTCGGTATCGCCTTGGTAAACGAGAATCGAGTTATTTTGTTACCGGGAGGCCGAGCTCGAATGACCTTGTATTACTCATTTGGGGCAACGATATTGATATGAAATTGCGTAAGCTACTGGATGATATCACCAATATTGGCTTGGGAAGCTTTTATATAAAAGACACAGAGGTTCACCTCAACTCTTATATTGGTGTTGTACAAGCCCACCAAACCAGCAATGCCAAACAACTTCTTCAAAATGCATGCTATGCCATGCTGCTGTGTAAAGAGTCTGGCGAAGCGTATAGTTATTTTTGTGAAAGTCATTCGAATGAGCTAAACAACCACAATCAATTGGAAAGCTACTTATTGCAAGCGGTAAGAAATGACGACCTGATGCTGTACTTTCAGCCCAAAGTTCATCCCCATACTCACAAATGGATTGGCGCAGAAGCATTGCTGCGCTGGAGACACCCAATACTGGGAGACGTCTCTAACGAAGCATTAATACATATGGCTGAACAAAACGGACTTATTTTTGAAGTTGGCTCTTTTGTTCTTCGTACCGCGATAGACAAAGCTAAACAGTGGTCGGAGTTAATTGATAATTTCAAAATTGCCGTTAACGTATCTCCAATTCAATTACAAAACGTGAACTTTGCGGAGCAAGTGCAACACCTACTCGAATCCTTCCATTTACCAGCACATTTTCTCGAACTCGAGGTGACCGAGAGCGCTTTAATTGCCGACGAAATAGTAGCACGCACAACGCTAAACAAATTGCATGAACTAGGTGTGACATTGTCACTTGATGACTTTGGTACAGGGTACGCCTCTTTCAGCTATTTGAAGAAATACCCATTTGATGCCATCAAGATTGATAAGAGCTTTGTCCAGCAAATGGAAAAGTCGGACGATGATCGTGCGATCATTTGCTCTATCATACACATAGCTAAAAAGCTGGACCTCCAAGTGGTTATTGAGGGCATTGAATCCCCCCAACAAGAGCAGTTTCTTATTGGTGAGGGGTGTGATATTGGGCAAGGCTTTCTCTATGGTAAACCGATGCCTTGTAATGAATTTGAGCAAAGTCTGTTTAATCAGCGTCTTTCAGGCGGACAATACGCCTACTCTTCCTAAGCATTCTCTTTACTAAGGTGGCGGTGGTTTCTATAATCGCCGCCCGCTTCTATTAAAAGGCCAATATCTTCATGGATCAGTTGACTGCCACGCTTAAGAAAATTGAAAAGCAGAACTACCGCGCTTATCAGCAAATCAAAGGTCAATACGACTTCACTGATTTCACTTTGTTCATCGATCACGTACAAGGAGATCCGTATGCTTCCGCGTCACGTTTTCGTGCAACTCGCGCCTGGTCCTTGACTGGTCTGGAATGGTTAAAAGACGAGTCCCCTGCTTTTCAACGAGCAGCACGTGATTTTATTGCGCGCAGTTTTGAGCAGTTTGCTAAACAAGAAAACTCCGTATCCATTTCATTGAATGGCCAAACTGTGTTGGATAGCACCGCAGTATTGTTTACCGAGGAAGGTATTGAACTGCGTTTTCGAGTTAACTTGCCTGCTGAAGGTCGTTCAGTGTTGGGGAAAAAAGCCAACAACATACTGACTTTCCATTTGCCTAAGTTTATCCGTCGAGCGACCTTAGAACGTGAACTCGACAAAGCAGCATTGATTGAGCATTGCCAAGTTGTTGAAGACCAAGATGCCCTGCGTGCACAGTTGGAAGCCAATAACCTAGTTGCGTTTGTCGCAAATGGCAGCATTCTCCCTCGAATTGCTGGCAACTGTGATCTCCCAATGAAAGAGGCGGTTGAGTTCAAGGCCCCTGAATCGCTGCAAGTGACTTTACATGCACCAAACAAAGGCCATGTCACGGGATTAGGGATTCCAAAGGGCATTACGCTAATCGTTGGTGGCGGTTTCCACGGTAAATCTACCTTACTGAATGCGATTGAGCGTTCGATTTACGACCATATTCCAGGAGATGGTCGTGAATACATCGTAGCTGATGAAAAGGCAATGAAGATCCGCGCCGAAGATGGTCGATGCGTGCATCATTTGAACCTGTCGAATTACATCAACCATTTGCCAATGGGTAAAGATACAGCGGACTTTTCGACTCAAGATGCATCAGGCTCAACATCACAAGCCGCTTGGCTTCAAGAGTCTATTGAAGCGGGTGCGAGCACGTTATTGATTGATGAAGACACCTCTGCGACGAACTTCATGATTCGAGATGAGCGTATGCAGGCATTGGTGGCAAAAGGTGATGAACCAATTACCCCTCTTGTCGATCGCATTGGTCAATTGCGAGATGATCTCGATATCTCTACCATTATCGTTATGGGTGGTTCAGGCGACTACTTAGACGTTGCCGACACAGTCATTCAGATGCACGACTACCAAGCGGTTGATGTGACAGAAAAAGCGAAAGAAGTGATCGCTCAGCACCCTACTCAACGTCATAACGAATCGGAAGAACGTTTACAAACCTTCCTGCCTCGCGCCCTGAATCGCGTTGCTTTGATGAATATTCTCACTGACGGTAAATTCCGTGTGAATGCGAAAGGCAAAGAGTCACTTCGATTTGGCAAAGAGTTTACTGACCTTAGCGCTTTGGAACAGATTGAGTCCGCTGATGAAGTCAACACGATTGGCTGGTTATGGTTCCAAATCGCTCAGCTTCCAGGCTGGTGTAATCATCCAGCGAAAGAAATTGAAGAAATGCTGTCTGGTGAGTGGCATGCATCGCTTCCTAAGCAAGGGGACTTAGCCAAACCACGTACACTAGACGTAATGGCTGCGCTTAATCGCATGAGAAAATCTCAGTTTAAGCCTTCATGCTAGTTTTGATACGCTGATTGAGACAATCCAATGAAAAAAGGCAGCTAATAGTTAGCTGCCTTCCTTTATCTTTATTCATACCGAATCATTCGTTTCTCAGTACATTCCACGCTTCACAAAGAATTCTAAACCTTTCTGCATCACCATTCTCTCTATCTGGGTGCCAACGAAGCGCGAATTTTCGCCACTGCTTTCTAATTTCTGCGGGTGTTGCATCAGGGTTAAGCTCAAACAGTGAGAGTGCTTTTGTTTTATCCACACTGACTGTAGACGAACCACCAATGAATTTTTGATAAGTGGTCCAAAATTCATTCAACAATCGACGCACTTCATCTTCGTCCGCTTCGTAGTTGCGCCAATCCAGATAATATTCACGCAAAGGGTCGTTAATATCAACGATATGCCTCGAAGCTTCTAACGAAGACATCAGCTGGATATTCATCGCTTCAACTTGCAGCCAGGCATCTGGGTAAAGCGTTTCTTGCAGTTGGTATAGCGCGTTCATGATTAAGAAATTTCGTTTGAATAAATCCTTATCAGGAGAATCATCCAATTTCGAAATGTAGCCCTGTTCACTCAACTTGCTTGCTAAGGTGTGAACTTTCCAATCGGAAGGCTGCTTTCTAAGAATTTCTAGCATTGGCCATAGCAACGGGTTTTCTATTGCATGAGTCTCAATACTACTGACCGTGCGTTGTCCTTCCATTCATCCTCTCTGTTTTTAATATTGAAGCATCACACTAATCTCAGAGAAGGCTGCTCATCTGTACTGGTAAAAATGCTTGCTGACGCGTATTTCAGGCCTAATTTCTGTGGCACCGAATGAAGCGTGGGTATCATTTTGTACCATAAACAACAAAAGGCCGATAGTCATCAACCATCGGCCTTTGTAAGGAGATCACGTAAAGGTTAAATAACCCCTAGTTCACGTAAACGTTCCATAAGGTAGCTATGTGCGGTGTAGCGCTCAGACAAAACCACTTCTGGCTTTGGATGCAAGAACAACGGCAATGAAATACGCGACTTTTCTTGACGGCCACCCGTTGGGTTGATTACACGGTGAGTCGTTGAAGGAAAGTAACCGCCCGACGCTTCTTGAAGCATATCACCAATGTTGATAATTAAGTTACCAAAGTCACAGGGTACATCAATCCAATCACCTTCTTTGCTCTTTACTTGCAGTCCAGGCTCATTAGCGGCTGGCAGAACCGTTAGCAGGTTAATGTCTTCATGCGCGGCAGCACGGATAGCGCCTGGCTCCTCTTCCCCTGTCATTGGCGGGTAGTGAAGAACGCGTAGTAATGTTTTGTCGCTGTTATTGATCATTTCTGACAACGCGATAGAAAACTTCTCTTGAACGTCCTTAGGTGCGTACGCTTCAACCCAGCCTAATAGCTCCTGAGCAAATGCATTCGCCCGCTCATAGTACTCTAAGATTTCAGCTTTAAGTTGCTCTGGGATCTGACCCCAAGGGTAAACATGAAAGTACTCTTTGATGTCTTTCACTTTGTGCCCTTTCGCTACTTCAGACACAGAAGGTGGAAAGTAGCCATCTTGGGTGTCTACGTTAAAGTGAAAATCATTCTTTTGATCTGAACAGAAAAACTCATGCCAGTTTTTGTAAATTGACTCTACAAGCTCTTGTGGAATCGGGTGGTTTTTCAACACACCAAACCCAGTTTCGCGCAGAGAGGTAACGAACTGTTGAGCAGCATCGTCAGCAAGATAATCGACAGTTTCCAGTTTCATGGCTTTACTTCTTTTTTATTAGACTGAATCACGGATTCTATGGATGGGCATGTTGTAAATCAAACTTTAATGAAAAGTGCACGCGCAAACGTTTTAATGTTGAGCAGTTTGGCAATAAATCAACATTTTCAGTGATCAAAAACACCATCAAAATAACAATTGCACACCGTTCAATTAAGTGTAATCATTACCCAAGTCTATGGAGTCCCACTGTGTAAGATAAATTGAAGGATCAAGTAACTCTATGAAAAGCACCTCGACACTCTTAGGATTGACGATTTTTTATGCCATCGTGTTTTTATTTTCTGCGTTAGAACCTAACTCACGTGCCGTTTGGTTTGCGGAGATTATCCCAGCAATTGGTATTCTTGTTGCTATTTGGGCAATCTCGATTCGCTATCAATTCAGTAATACGGCTTACTTTTTAATGTTCATCTGGCTCTGTTTGCACACTATCGGAGCGAAATATACGTTTTCCGAAGTACCATTTGACTGGTTTAACGACATGATTGGTTCAGATAGAAACAACTTTGATCGCGTTGCGCACTTTTCGATTGGCCTTTATGCGTATCCGATAGCTGAATACTTGATACACAAGAATAAGTTCAACAAAACGTTCTCTTGCTGGTTTGCTTTGTTTGCGATCATGTCGCTTGCAGCAGGCTATGAGATTATCGAATGGTGGTATGCAGAATTGGCTGGCGGCGATGAAGGAATCGCCTTTCTGGGCTCGCAAGGTGACATATGGGACGCCCAGAAAGATATGTTGTGCGACACCGTTGGTGCAGCGTTGTCGCTGTTTTTAATGTCGGCTCAGCGTCGATTTTCTCAGCCACTCTAAATAAGGGTTAAACCCATCAACAATTGGAACCTGTACGATCTGTGCTACTTCATATTCGTGCAGGTTTTCTATTTTCTCTTCCACCAATTCATAGAGCTCTCGGCGAGTTTTGATCACCAGCAACCATTCGTTGTCAGTACAAATCTCCCCTTTCCACACATAGTGACTTTCAATAGGCATCGTTTGAATACACGCGGCTAATTGGGCATCTAGCAAACCTTTAATGATCTGATCTCGATTTTTTTCGTTGCTGGTTGTGCTTAACACCATGCAGTAGTCATGTTTTATACTCATTTTCTAGCCCTTCATTATTTCATTGTCACTTTGCCGCCAATCATTTTGTAAGCGGGCGTTCCTCTCACTAGGGTATCTCTTGCAAACTCTTGCCCGCAACTGGGACAGATGCATGGGGTTTGTGTGAAATCGTCAACAATGCGCTCTTTGAAGCATTTGACCAGTGCGCCTTTTCCGCCTTTACGGTACTTGAATAGTTGAGTTTTACACTTTGAGCAATAGATATCGACAGTTTTCGTCGGCTGTTTCTTATTCGGTTTCGCCATGATTATTTTCTATATCAGGTTTTACCCATACGTTATTAAAGTCAAACCAACCTAAGGCATTACACTTTGCATTTTGTAAGGCACCGCTGTGGTCTTTATTGACACCCAACCAGCAGTGAAACATCGGAATCACCTGACAACTTTTTACCAACTGACGTCCTAGCTCACGTGCAGGGAAGTCTGGATAAACACCAGCACGCCACTGATCAACGAGCTTCGCCCATTCGCTAAAATCGTAACCAGAACTGAATTTCTCAATATCACTGTAATCCAGAAGCCAGCCAGCCAACGCGTCATTTCGATTCGTTGCAATGCCCATGGCTTTCACCCAAATATCCACTTCCTCCGGTGCGGGCGGTTGAGAATCATAACGAATAAACTCGACCTCTATACCGTGCGGTTTTAAGAGTGTCTTGATGGCCTTGGCAACTACTGGAAACATCGGATGCTTTTTCTGATACGCCACGTAAATCACCTTATCAGCCTGCGGCACGGTTCCCGCCTCTGCTGGCCTAAGGTCAATCCAACCTGGCTTAAGGCCAAAGGCTTGCAATACTCCCAGTTCCATCACTTTATCCTGAGGAACATGAGCATAAATTTGGTGACTGTTGAGAGTTTGTGATAGGAATTCTGCCCAGCGAGGGTCTTTTGCAATCCCGGTGTTTTTGTTTAGTAATAGGAATGTACAGCCAGGATCAAGCTCGACCTCATCAGATGAACCTTGTTTATCCATCTTTGGCTTAGACAAGCTTGGATAGACCATTGAAGAGTACGCTTCATCAATTACCCACACCTCAACTTGGTCCAGTAAGGGACGAAAGCCAAAGTAGCCATCAAAAGCAGTCAAAATGAGACGCTTATCATCATTCATTTTAACTTGGAACGGCCCAGTCCCTATTGGTTGTCTATCGAAGTTTTCTGAACGCAAAGCGCTTGGTAGCAAAATTTTTGCTTGCGACTCACTCAGCGCCAAAGGCAGGTAGCGATCAGGACGGACGAGTTCAATATCGACGGTCCATTCCTGTGGTGAAGATACCTTTTTTATATGAGAAAACAGGTTCAGGCTACTTAGTGCAAGCACACTTTCAAGTACACAACTGGTTGATAAGGGTTCACCATTATGAAAACGCACCCCACGACGAAGATAAAAACGCCAGTGCGTATCAGAAATGGCTTCCCATGTGTGGGCTAAATCTGGCTGAAGTTGTTCATTTTCATCAAGGCGAGTTAGCCCGCTAAAAATTTGTCTGGCGATGTGTTGCTCAGAACGCCGCATCGGTTTCTGTGGGTTTAACATCGCCAATGGTCGATAATAAGGCAAACGTACCACCTGTTCGCCCTGTCGATGCTGAAGCCCTAAATAACCCTGAATAACCTGCGTTAATCGAGCCGCGTCGTTATCAAGCGCATCTAGAGCCTGGCCAATTTTCCCTTCGTCGAGATAACGTCTGGCGAGGTTTTCACTGACATCGCTACGGTTACGTTTGAAAACGAGTTTTGAGAGTTTTCCTCGACCCGCCGCTGGATGCCATTCAATCCAGCCCTCCTCTTCTAATTTATTGAGAACAATACGAGCATTACGACGTGTACAAAACAGCGCTTCGGTAATGTCTTCTAGCTGAACGTCCGTATCGTGACCGGCGAATTTTTCAAACAGTGTTTCGAACTGAACACGTAAACGAGGGCTACTCATAAAGAGGAAATTCTTATCTTATTGTTGATAAGCTAAGTTTCCTCATTTTTATCAAAAAGTGCAAACGTCACGCAGTAAATTATTGAATATCGATGCCAATTTCTCGTGCAAGATCGGCAAGTTGTTCCTCATTATCCAGCTTGATAGACCATTTACACTCTGCACCATGAGATAAAACAACGTTCGCTCCTCTACCCAGTAACTGGATAGAATCGGTTTGCGCTTGTAAGGTCACCATTGCACTGCCGGAGAGCTTAATCACGATTTCACGCTGGGTAGCAATGATTTTTCCTAATGAAAACTCAATCACCATCTTGCTTTATACCGACTTCGTTTTATGTTGCTTCACTGCGATAGTTAAGCGACTGGTACACACTAATCGGCCTCGTTCATCAGTTATGTCGATTTGCCATACTTGTGTTGAAACGCCAAGGTGTACGGGTTTTGCCGTACCAATCACATGACCACTTCGCATTGCACGTACATGGTTCGCGTTGATATCCAAACCGACACAGTAACTCCCCTCATCGACAGAGAAATTCGCAGCTAAAGAGCCTAATGTTTCTGCGAGCACAACAGAAGCGCCACCATGAAGCATTCCTAAAGGTTGATGAGTAAAACTACATACAGGCATGGTTGCTGTAAGGGAGTCATCCGTGAAATCTGTGTATTCAATTTGTAGGTGCTCGATCAGGGTATTTTTTGATGTAGCATTCAGAATCTCTATGCTAACGGGCTTTTTCCATATACTCATTGTTTTACTCTTAATTTCACAAATTGGTTTGTCGGATTGTAACGATTTATTAGAGAGCTAGCATAGACTTTACTTAGGTCTAACTTCAAGGTGTAACATCTTGGCCTCTTTGCCAGTTGATGAATAATTTGATCCATGCATCGTGTTACTATTTGGGTATATACTATTGCTTCAAAACAAAAATAATTTAGATGGAGCCTATTATGAAGGTATGGATGAAAGCCTCTGCTCTTTTAACTATCGCGGGCTTAACGGCATGTAGCGCATCACCGACCGGCCGTAATCAGATCCTGATGTTTTCAGATCAAGAAATGTCATCGCTTGGCGCCAAATCTTTCGAACAAATGAAGAAAGATATCCCAATCAGCAAAGATCGCAAAACGAATGCCTACGTACAATGCGTTGCCAAACACATCACTGACACCATCCCTGCGCAAGCTGGATTTAAAGATTGGGAGGTGGTTGTTTTTGATAGTGAACAAGTCAATGCGTTTGCTCTACCTGGTGGGAAGATCGGCGTTTACACCGGGCTTTTAGGTGTCGCGAAAAACCAAGATCAGTTGGCAACAGTCATTGGTCACGAAGTGGCTCACGTCCTTGCTGACCACAGTAATGAACGCCTTTCACAAAGCCAGTTAGCAAATGCGGGATTGTCTCTGGCAAACGTTGCTATAGGAGCTTCCGAGTACAAACAGTATCAGCAAATGACGATGGCGGCACTTGGTGTCGGTGTCCAATACGGTGTTATTTTACCATACGGTCGTACACAGGAATCCGAGGCTGATATTGTCGGGCTTGAGTTTATGGCAAAAGCAGGCTTCGACCCACGTCAAAGTGTCGATTTATGGAAAAATATGAGTGCTGCATCCGGTGGCTCTCAACCGCCTGAATTCTTCTCAACTCACCCATCGCACAGTACGCGTATTAAAGATTTACAAGCAACCATAAATAAGTTGCCTGCGTATAACGCGAAAGCGCCAAAATGTGGCTAAACTTCTGCTACCAGTGTCTATTTTTCGCAAAAAAGCTCCCTAGGGAGCTTTTTTTAATGGGTATAAGGAATAGTTTAAGTACCCAGTATCTGTAGTGGCAAGCTCAACAGGCTATCTCCAAGGGTAGCAAAATACCAAATGATAGCGACAAAACCACCGACAGAAACCAAGTACCAAGCAAGTGAGAAGAGTTGTCCGTAACGGGTTAACGGCAATAAATGACTATGATGTCGACCTCTCCATTCCATGACCACTTCTAGCATCCCCATTAACAATAAAAACCCTAGCAACGTCAGCCCGAAAGAATAGCTGATAAAAATACCCAACAAGGCAGCAGCTATACTGCCGACTAATCCAACCCAAGTGTTCATCGAGAAGGTAATGCTTTTGAGTACATGACCACCATCTAGTGGCAGAATAGGCAACAGATTAAACAGGTTTAGTAACGCGTTAAACACTGCTAGGCCAGCGAAGAGCACCTCTCCAGTCATCCAATAAAGCAAAGTAAACGCGATGCTAAGAACTAAACCAAAAAATGGTCCCATAATCGAGATAACCACATCTTGCCAGCGTGTGTTGATCTTTTCATCACTCAGCGCTAAACCGCCAAGAAATGGAATCAAATAGATGCCCTCGGTCTTCATTCCAAAGTACTTCATCGCTCTAATATGGCCATACTCATGGAAAACTAAACAGGCGATCAAAGCTAACGCGAACTCGATAGAAAATAGCCAAGAATATGCAGCAAGACTTGCAGATGCTAACGCCACTTTGATTACTTTCGCACTCTTGAGTGCTTTCATTCCAAGCGATACTAGCCCTATCACACTTAAACGCTTTTCCGTTGGCGGCTCAACTTCTGGTACTTGGCGTTCGATGTCTTTTTCATTTCGGCAACCTTCGCTAATAAGCTCATCGTTAATTGTGACCTTGTAACTCAATTCAAACGGTTGCCATGTTAATGAACACTCCAAATGGCATACCAGGACTTCCTCCCCTGCAGAGAGTCTAAACTGGTGAAGGCAAGTGTCTGCAACATTATCACTGGCATCTATTTGGGACACCAAGGTGTTATCCCAATATAACTGCTGCCAACCAGCCATCGATCCTTCGAGCCTTAACGAACGACCTAAAAATTCAACATTCAGTAATTCCAACACGATTCCTATTGCGTCTATTGAATAACAACAAAGCGAGGCGCGAATTATGCCTGCTAAGTACAGAAACGGCAAAGCCCGCTATCTCTCGGTTTGAATGCCATTTAACCATAAAGCCCATAAAACAATTCTGGTCGTACCATTCTCTTAAAAAATATAACGATAATACATGCCCTTACGAATCACCGTTTGACCTATGCATCATATTTAAAACGCAAAATACGCTCAAACTTTGACAAGTTATTAAACATACAATTAACATTACATTTACATCACAGTTGTATTTCACGTATTAACAACTGGTGTAAGTATCACACAACAATTACAAGGACTTCGGTCCAACACTATGACACCCTAGGAGGGTCAAGGATGAACAAGAAGCACTGCTCTATGCTTACAATTTCGATATTGTTTGCGTGTAATGCCCATTCAGCGGGCTTCCAGGTAGCTGAGCATTCAGCATCTGGTCTTGGTCGAGCATTTTCAGGTGAAGGAGCGGTCGCAGACAATGCCAGCGTTCTTGCACGAAACCCAGCAGCGATGACGCTTTTCAAAGAAGCTCAATTCTCGGGCGCGTTATCTATCATCGATCCTGAAGTCGATGTGTATGACACGGTTAACAAAGAACATGCGAAAGATGTTGCCCCTTTACAAGTCGTGCCAGCGGGTTATTACATCAGCCCTATCAACGATAACTGGGCTTGGGGTATCGGTATGTTCACAACATACGGTGTTGCTACTGATTATCCAGATGATATTTCTGCGGGTGACATGGCGGGTGACACTTCCCTACTTTCAGTAAATATTAATCCTAATGTCGCTTACCGTATTAACGAGTCTTTCAGTGTCGGTGGCGGTATCAACCTAGTGTACGCGGAAGCGGAGCTGACTCGTCATAAAGGCGCACTCGCCGGTATTTTAGGTGGTAATAAGTCCGATAACCTTGTCGGCATGGAAGGCGAAACTTTTGCTTGGGGTTGGAATATTGGCGCTTTGTACGAGCTAAATGAAAACAACCGTTTTGGCTTTGGTTACCGTTCTAAAGTTGATCTAGATTTTGACGACGGTGAGTTTAGTAGTTACGACTCAGGCCGAGCTCCATCACCAAAAGTGGATGGCCGTTTAAAAATCTCTCTCCCTTCAATTATCGAATTATCGGCTTTCCATCAACTGAATGAACAATGGGCAGTACATTACGGCTGGCAACAGACCGATTGGAGCACATTTAAAGAACTGAAAGCGACGAGTCCTCAATGTAATGATGGAACTGCTGGTCAATGTTTCTACAAACCAGAGAAATACGAAGACAACAACCGTTATTCTATTGGTGCAACTTACACCCTCAATGCGGATTGGACATTCCGTGCAGGCTTTGCATACGACGAACAAGCAGGTGAAGCCACATTGAGCATCCCTGACAGTGACCGTTTTTGGTACAGCGCGGGCCTGACTTACGCAATGAATGAGAATTTAACTTTCGATGCAGGCTTTGCACTTGTTAAGAGTAAATCAGGCTCTTTCACCGAGACGAACGCTCAGGATGAAGAGATCAAGTTCGACTCTGAAGGTACTGCTTACATCAGCGCGGTACAGATGAACTACACCTTCAAATAATGGGATTACGGAGTAAACCAATGAAACACACGTTTAAATTATCAATGCTTTGTTCTGCAATCCTTCTTGCTGGTTGTGGTGATAATACATCAAGCTCTGGTACTTCCGACAAAGTTCAATTTGAAGATGAAGTCCAAGCACTGCTCGACCGTGGAACATCTATCAGCTTTACGCTTCAAGGGGCGAATGCGGATGTACCTGCGCCCTCTTACTTATTAATGGACACAACAGATGGCACGCTTGGTCTGCCAACTGACGGTGATGATGCCTTAACCAACCCTAGAGCCTCGATGAATACGATGGATGGATGGTCAACGTCTATGCCAATCGTTCTGAACTTTAAAGGCGATGGTTTTGCAACGGGTATGCTGCCGTCTGGTATTAAAGTCATCAAGATTAATCAACGTTTGACCGAGTGGGATGGTAAGTCTAACCCAATCGAAGACGTTCTCGTTCAGAACCAAGACTACGTAGTTCAAGCAAAAGGCAACTCTCTATATATCCAGTTCATGGATGCGCTTGATGAGTCAAGCGAGTACATTTTTGCAGTAACACAAGATGTTACTGACGTGAATGGTGAGCCAATCGGTACATCAGCAAGTTACGCGACAGGTAAATCGAAAGAAATCGTTTATGAAACTGGTGCTCTTGCTTCTATTCAAGCGGTGACACAAGCGGTGGAAGGCATTTTTGGTCTAGCTCAAGTTAACCCTGACGACATCGTTTACTCCTCCTGGTTCAGCACTCAGTCTGTAGGTGACACTTTGGCGGCGGTTAAAGGTGTAACTGCAACCGGTTTTTCAACGGGTGCAAATACATTAAACGCGGTTTACAAAAACGATGCGAACGAAGGTTCAGTAGATTTATCAACAGCCTACACAATGACACTTGGTGCAACCCAAGACTTTAGCACTGCGCTAGACTCTGACGATGACTTTAGTAAGTACGTTAGTGACCTAGACGCGGCAAAAACGGCAATTAAAGGCCTTTATGCGAAGTCAGGTGCCGATGTAAATGTGACTCAAGGTGTGGTCAGACTGCCTCATTATCTAGAAAAAGGGGCAAACTGGAACATGCAGCCAATGGTATCTGCGATGCCAAGCCTAGCGAAGCTAAGTGCAGCACTGGCGGATCCGAACGAGCAAGCGAACATGGTTCAGCAGCTATCAACTGGCGTTTTCGCAAATAACCCTGTTGACGTGACAAAGCTTGCAACCGATCCTACAGAGCAGCTAAAACTGGTGGGTGCTAAACTCACATTAAGCGATGGTACCCAACTCGACAGTGAACGTATTGTGACTCGCTACTCCCCAGTTCCAGTCGTTAAATCGGTAGAAGATGTCGAAGTACTTGTCTTCACACCTAAATCTGGTGTCGCGACCGACGTTGTGATTTATCAACACGGCATCACTTCAGCAAAAGAGGATTCATATGCCTTCGCGTTTAATATGGTGAAAGCAGGTGTGGCTGTTATTGCTATCGACTTACCTATTCACGGCACACGTAGCTTAGATGAGCAACGTTCAGCTAATGCTAATATCTTGGCGTATCTAAATCTTTCTAACTTGGCAATCGCTCGTGATAACCTACGCCAAAGTGTACTGGATGTATTGGGTTTACGCGCGAGCTTAGTGGTATCGGCGCAAGGTGGTCTGTTGGCAGAAGGGCCTCTACAAGGCTTTAACCCAATCACGGGTTCTAAAGTCAAAATGCTAGGTCATTCTCTTGGTGGTATTGTGGCTACATCTGCTGTCGCAGCAGCAAATAACACGCTAGGCAGCCCCAACGCTGATGCACTTTACACATTTAGCTCTGCGTCTGTACAGAACTCTGGCGGCCAAATCGGCAATTTGCTACTAGGTTCAGAAGCCTATGGCGCTCAGATCAGGCATAACTTAGCATATGCTGCGTCTGCAGACTACGCGAGTTATGCAGATGCGTCATGTACACAATTGGAAGATAAAACGTGTTACGAAGCTTTTGAGGCCGCAGCAACAGAAACTCAGTTAGCAACACTAGAAGCTGGCTTCTCGCAGTTTATCTACGCGGCACAAACCACGCTAGATACCGTAGACCCGTTCACAAACGCGTCAGATTTAGTTGCTTCTGGTTCACTAACAACACCATTCCTGATGACCGAGGTTGATGGCGATGGCAATGTACCAAACAGCGTTCCAAATGCACCGTTTGCCGGGACTGAGCCTCTAGCAGCTAAGCTAGGTTTAACGACCGTAAACAGTGCTAATACAGCCGTGTCTCCAATGGCAAGCTTTGTGCAGTATAACGCTACTGCATCGCACATTACGTTTGTTTCTCCAAATGGCACACTTTCTGATATTGACCATCACGTTGAGATGCAAATGGAAAACACAGACTTCTTAATGGATGACACTTTAACGGGTGTGACTAATACTTCCGTTCTGAAGTAATCGTATCACCTCTCTTACCAAAGCCCAGTTTCGACTGGGCTTTTTCGTTCTCTATCATAAAAAACCGTCCCGTATATCCTTTGCTATAGTTAAATCGGTGTCGTACCTAACTTACTTGTTTGAAAGGAAAACTCTATGCGCATATTCACTATAATGGCCACTGCTTTGCTTCTTGCTGCATGCGGAAGTAGCCAATATCTTATGTCGACAAATGAAGGGAAAATCATTACTTCTTACGGAAAACCAGACCTTAACGAAGAAACGGGTATGTACGAGTATGAAGACATGGATGGGAAAGAAATGAGCATTTCAAAAGATCAAATTGTGCAGATTATAGAACGCTAGCAATATGCCCTCTATATTTTTAGAGGGCCCTACCCACACTTCTGAGCGCAGTTAATACTCACAACGAACTTCTAACTTCCTCAATAAATGAAGCAACCAATTCATCACCCAAAGCAATCAATGCATTTTCTTATATACAGGTATTATTTGTTTAGCGAATATTTTACATCTTCACCCTAATCAGGTTGGAATATTGTAAAATCTCGGCTTTAATTCGCTAACACCCTTTTATTTCTCAGGATAAAGTGGATAATACCGCCACAAAATAACATTACTAAGGTGAGTCCTTATGTCTATTGAAGCTACTCTGCTTGCGCGCTGCGAGTCAAAATGTGAACTGTGTTCTTCTGAATCTCAACTAACAGCATACGCTGTCCCACCTCACGGTAACGTGACCGTTGATACTGCTATCATGGTTTGTGATAAGTGTCTGGGTGAGATCGATGAGCCAAAAGACATTAACCACTGGCGTTGTCTAAACGAAAGCATGTGGAGCCAGGTTCCTGCAGTACAAGTGACAGCATGGCGCCAACTCACTCGCCTAAACTCTGAAAGCTGGGCTCAAGATGCTCTTGACATGATGTACATGGAAGAAGAGCAAATGAACTGGGCGATGAAGGGTATGTCTGATGATGACAAAACGCTGGATTGCAACGGCACTGAACTTAAGAAAGGTGACGATGTAACGGTAATCAAAGACCTACCAGTTAAAGGCACTAACCAAGTAATCAAACAAGGCACAGTGATCCGTGGTATCAGCCTTGGTGATGATCCGAAACTAGTTTCGGGCAAGGCAAATGGCGGTCAGTCAATGTACGTGATCGCAGAATACTGCCGTAAGAAGTAATATCGTATTACTCTACAAGTCAAAACGGGGCACTATTAGTGCCCCGTTTTCATTTCTAATGAACACCAACTTGGAATAAGCTCCTCTACTCCGGTATTGACTCTGTATAGAGTTCTAGCTCCGTTATTCGCGTTTGAGCAGCTAAAAAAATACCGGCTTATAAGCCGGTATTTTCATTCATTATTTCAAGATTAACGGTACATACCGATATCTTTTTGAATGTGAGCTGACAAATCTTCCGCATAGTAACTGCGTGGTGCAGTATTATCTACGAATAGAATGTCTAGTAAGTGAGCAATCAGTCCTTTGAAGTTAACCGCGTAGGTTTTCTTATCCATAGAGGTTGGTAAAGCTACATTTGTCATTTGCATTGCTTGTGCCATGATTGCCTCTCTTTAAAGCAGTAGTCTGTTTTGTTGGCTGTATATTAGTCAGTTTCTTATTGTTTAAGAAATGACAAATTTTACCTATTCGGATTAGATTATCTAATAAAACAAGTCCATTACAAACATCAAAAATACAAATGAATAATTACAGCATAAATAGTCATAAACTGTCTAATTATGTTGAATAACTTAACGTTACCTGCATAAAGCCATCTCGACCAACAACATATTTTTAACATTAAGTTTCGTTATTTATTTTATTTTTAGCGCTTTACTTATATTTTTTGATTAGTAATTTTAACGCTAGAGCGACTGTTCGACTTATTTTTGAGGAGCGATGCCACAACCGCTGATGTCATCACAACGATTAAGAATGTGAGTGACCACGTTGTCGGAATCTCATACTCTGTTCCCACCAATAACATCTTTACACCGATAAACATCATGATCACCGATAATGCTGGTTTTAAGTACACAAACTTGTCTAACATCGCTTGCAGAACAAAGTACAAAGATCGCAAACCCAACAGTGCAAACACGTTCGCGGCTAAGACTAAAAATGGCTCTCGTGTTACCGCGAATATGGCTGGTATAGAATCCAGTGCAAACATTACGTCCATCACTGCAATTACACCGACTACGATCAGCATTGGTGTTGCCACCCACTTACCAGCTTGCTTTAAGATTAAGTGATTTCCTTGGTAATCATCCGTAACTGGCAATATTTTGCGAATAAACTGCTCAGGGTATGGGTTAACTTCTTCTGCTTCACCTTTGTCGCGAGCAAGCTTAATACCTGTCCAAATAAGGAATGCGGCAAAGAGGTACAACACCCAGTGGTACTGCGCAAGTAACTGAGCACCAACCGCAATCATGATAGCCCGTAGAACTAACGCACCAATCACGCCCCAAAGCAGCGCTCGCGGACGCAAATGCTCCGGCACACTGTATTGTGCAAAGATGATGGCAAACACAAACAAGTTATCCACGCTTAGCGACTTCTCTAGTAAGTAGCCTGTTAAGAATGAAACCGTTGCTTTATCGTTCGTATAAGTGCTGTGCGGTGCGTAAAGGTCCCAGAATAAATAGATAGAACCTGCAAAAACAAAGGCAAGTAAGAACCAAAAAACACTCCAAAGGATGGCTTTTTTCATCGTTATTACGCCACCACGCGTTTGATAGATATCAAGCGCAACAAGAACAAGCGTAAAAAGACCAAAAGCGCCATACATCGCTAATGACTCTTGAAGTGGTGCCGATTGGCTCAATTGGGTGGTACTTTCGATAAGAGACATGCTTCCTCCCATGGCGGAAGGACATGAGTTTGGTGACCTTCCGCAGACAATAACAACAAGCAGTCACATAGTAATCATGTGCTGCCAGTCATGAATGCGTTGGTCTCGTTGAAGTGTCGGCGTGGATGAATCACGCAACACCTTTACTTACCGGATAAGCTGATGCTTAACGAGATGACGATAAGTAAACTTGCGCTAACTACTCCCCAAACGCCGCAATGATAACGCCGAATGTCACGCTTTCCAACAAAAAAACTTTGTCCAATCGAAATAAAATTCCTATTAAAAATCAGAAAGAAATATAAAAAGAAAGGAATTGATTCAACCACGTGAACTTTTGTTATGAGGTGTAAAGAGCAGCAAGTGACTCAAGATGATACATTTAGGAGTCAGAGCGTTGTCTTTGAGAACATAGACACAAAAAAGGAGCATAACTGCTCCTTTTCTAACTTCCGTGTTATTAGCAATTCAAAAGCCGCTCAAAGGTACAAAGTAAACTAACGTTGACCAAATTGCGACCCAAGCAACCACCACTGCCGTATCTGTCCAATCTTTATTCCACATACTACCACCCTCATCATCGCATGTAGCAATTGAAGGACAGCAAAATCGATACCAATATCTACTATCTGTGTTGCTGTGTATAAAGTTTGTGACTTTGATTCAAGCAGTTTGGCTCATCGGTCAGAAGTTCAATAAAACAGTCTGCCATGGATAAGTTGGTTACACGCCCCTCGCCTTTCATCTCCAGTAGAGCATCGTAACCTTCTTTCCCTTTCATGGTATAAGCGGAGGAAGTGCCTCGATACCAGGTGTCGTCTTGAACGTCGACCCATTGTTGACCATCAAAAATTGCTAATGACTGAATTCTTTCACCTTTAGGGGCATCAGCTCGGTACTCAAAGTTTAAATTGTAAGTGTATGGATAACTGCCAGAGCCAGTACCTTCCACATCATTGTTGAGTGCATTGTTTATGGCGCCTTCAAGTGCTCGGCGAATAGCACTGCCTCTTACGTCGTAAAAGCCGATCGGAACGGCAAAAGGCAACAATCGTCCGGCAATATCTGCCACTGTGATGTTGCCAGGATTCAATGATGTTCGCACGCCACCCGCATTATGAATCGCAAATTGAACCTCATGTCCGCGTTTATTTAGGCTGTACAAAAATGAACGAGCAACAGAAGAAGCCAGCTCGCTCTCACCAAACTCATCTGGGATTCGCACATGACGCTTTTTGGTGTCAATACTGGCAATGACTTGTGACTGTAACTGCCTTACCCGAGGGATGTATTTATCACTTAGGATTGCTTGAGTCTCCGGGTGTTTCTTACAGACCACCACATTAGGTTGGCCATGGATAAAGTCACATGCGGTTTCGAATACGCCTTGGTCAAGCTGTTGATTTAGTGTCGAGTCCCAAAAAATACGTCGGCCAAGTAACAGTTCATTTTGACCACTCAGCATGGTTGCTTTGCCGTTTTCATCAAATTCAATGACGCAGTGCCCCATGGTCAAAGCATGAAAGCCCGCTTGCACAACGTAGGTATCTTTTACTTTGACACCATAAGGATCATCTTGCCCTAAACCTATTGATGAGAAATCGCCTTGCAGTCGGTGGCTATGTCCACCAACAATAATACCAATCCCCTCAACTTGTTCAGCCAACTCTAAATCGCCTTCATAACCTAAGTGGCTTAGAAGAATGATATTTTTAATACCAGAGGAGTGAATTTGTTTTACGGTCGCCTTAGCGGTTTCAATTGCAGACTTAAATGGCGTATCTGCATCTGGGTTCGCGATATCGCTCATTTTATCAATGGATAATCCGAAAATCGCAACCTGCTCACCATGAAACTCTTTGACGATGTATTGTGCGCTTTGTGTATCCGTTTGATAGCTATACACGTTGTTGCTATCGCTGACTCGGTGAGGCTTTTGAAGCGATTCATTTGATAGATCCCAGTTACCAGCAAGCAATGGAAACTGAGTGCGTTGACAGAATAAGGCAACAGGTTCATTACCCATATCCAATTCATGGTTGCCTAACGCCATCGCATCAATCTTTAATGCATTCAACAAATCGGCGTTGGCTTTACCTTTAAATAATGAGAAATAAAGTGTGCCTTGGAAACAGTCTCCAGCATGGAGAAATAACATCCCATGCCCTTGACGTTGAGCGTCGTCTCGTAGCTGCTCTACTCGGGTTGCGATGCGAGAAAACCCGCCAGCACTCACGTATGGCTCTAACGTGAGTTCTTTGTTGATCTTAAGCTTTAACTGTAATGACGTTGGCTCAAAGTAGGAATGTGTGTCATTGATGTGTGCCAGTTTGATTCTCACTGGCTTATGATTGTTATTCATCTTCATCTTCTCTCTTTTCATTCCTTATAATAATAAGAAGTGAATCATGACAGAATCATGAATTTTATGAAACTGTGATTTTTTGATTTCATGTTTAAGTGATCACGATGCTATCTACACTACTTTTGAAAGCAAGCGTCGCTTGTTGCGGTCTCTATTCAGTAAGGGGCTCTCGTAATTTTGTGAACTGAGCTTAACTCCAATATTTCGAATTAATATATGCTTAGGAGTAGCAAAATAACTCTCTATAATTCAAATAATTGCAAGGAGGATTGAGATGAGACTAGAACGCATCGAAATCTCCGGGTTTAGAGGCATCAAACGCCTTTCACTCTCTTTTGACGAACTCACTACGCTCATCGGTGAGAACACGTGGGGCAAATCATCATTGCTCGATGCCCTTTCTATCGCGCTACCTGCTAATGGCTCATTGTATCAATTCGAATTAAAAGATTTTCACGTTGATTATTCAATTTCTCATCCACAAACCCAACACTTGCAGATCATTGTTTGCTTTAAAGCACAAGACAAGAACGAAGTAAAAGCTGGGCGTTATCGACGGATAAAACCTGCATGGTGCACAAACGAGGATGGTGAGCAGGTCATTTACTATCGAATTAGTGCGTCTCGCGACGAGTATGATATTAAAACTGAATACGCGTTTTTGGATCATCACGGCAAGCCGAAGAAACTGCACCACTCTGAGAAACTCGCTGTAGAGTTGATGACTCTTCACCCTGTTATCCGCCTACGAGACTCCCGACGCTTCCCAGATCTAAACCACGTAAACGGCGACAGCAAAAATGCTCGGATTGAAAAACGAATCAATAACACCTGTCGACGGCTATTGGCGATGCCTGGGCACGTAAACAAGGGTGAGATTCGCAGTAGTCTCGATTCAATGCAAACACTTGTCGAACACTATTTTGCGTTCCGCAGTGTCAGCAAAGGTAACCCACGAAAACCTCGTGATGGTCTTTTTTATACAAGCCCTTCCTCTGATAAAGGATTAAGTCAATTCCTTAAGGAAACAAATGATAAACAGAGCCGCTTGCTTTTAATGGGGCTTCTCAATGCTTACCTTCAAGCAAAAGGCCCTACCGATTTAAGACGCTGCGCAAGACCGATATTGATCATCGAGGACCCAGAAGGCCGACTACACCCAACTCATCTCGCTAGAGCGTGGTCATTATTGCAGTTGTTGCCAATGCAAAAGATTTTAACTACCAACAGCGGTACGTTACTTGGCTCGGTTCCACTTTATTCAATCCGGCGTTTGATTCGCTTGTCAGACCGAACCATTGCCAAGAGCTTAAACTCTGCCAAGTTTGGTAGAGATGAGTTACGCCGAATTGGTTTCCACATTCGTTTTCATCGCTCAGGGGCGTTGTTTGCACGGTGTTGGTTGCTCGTAGAAGGCGAAACTGAAGTTTGGTTATTTCATGAATTGGCTCGTCAATGTGGATATGACTTAGCTGCGGAAGGAGTTCAAATCGTTGAATTTGCGCAGTCAGGGCTGAAATCACTGATCAAAGTAGCAAAAGAGTTCGGTATCGACTGGCATGTTGTTACCGATGGTGACCCGGCAGGTAAAAAGTACGCGCATGCCGTGAGAGCGCAACTCGATCATGATCAGGAAAGGCATAGACTTACAGAGTTACCTGATCGAGACATCGAACATTTTCTATACAATCATGGATTTGAACTTTTCTTTAAGGACATCATCAAAGTTCCTCATGATCACCCTATCCCAGCTAAAAAAGTCGTAAACCGTGTTTTGAAAAAGCATGCAAAACCGGACTTAGCTTTGGCCATTGTCTCTCACTGTGAAGAGAGAGGTATGGAATGCATTCCTGTACTTCTGCGTTGGACACTTAAGCGCGTTGTCACCATGGCAAACGGCAATACATGAGTTAGAGTATTTCACACCTTGCCTTGCCTTGTAATACAAAAAAAGCACACCAAATTGGTGTGCTTGTATCAAACATCATTAATTTTGATTAAAGGTATTGAGAGGGATAAAACTCAATACACAGTGGATACAAATAAGATCGGGGGTTCACTACTGTGCTTGGTCAGCAAGCGTAGAAGAAGTAGTGCTTGATTTCGTATGCAACCAAAGTCCAGTCGCTTTCATTAGATAACCAAACACACCACCTAGCAGCAAAGATGGAATGACAAGTTGCCAGTTTCCATCAGCGGCAAATGTTGCGCAGGAACCAATAAAAGTGCCTGGAATGTACGCGAGCCAAGCCTGTTTCGCTTGAATACACATGAAAAATGCCACAATAGCGGTAATCACATAACCGATAATTTCCAAACCAACGTAAGTTGAACCGTGGATAATTACCATTGCCCAGAATACACCCGTCATATTAGTGATTAAGCTGATACCAAGTCCTTTCAATCCGCTAGTTGGCGCAGCAAAGTAGCTCGTGCAACCTAAAAAACCAGCCCAAGAAAGCAAACCTAAAGAAATGGCGATCCAACCCCATACGCCAGATAAAATTCCAGTAGTGATAGAGATAGCTAAAAGTGTCGTCATGGTAGTCGTACCTGCTTGGCTATTATCGTACTCATATGGCTCAATAACTGCCTTCATACATTGAAATCAAGGACACATGTTAGATACATCAGTCTTGTTTATCGGTGATAATGATCACAATAAGGTTATAACAATTTCATGACTTGCACTAAAAGTTTGACGCAACCGATAAATCAACAGATTTAGGGAATGAGTATTTCTAGTGCTAGGTAAAAAGGATGTGTGTTGGATAGCCCCAATACTGTACATAGAAATATGCCACTCACCATTAAGCGAGTGGCATTGCTGTGCTTCTAGAGTTTATTGCGTGTATTGAGTAGTAACTTACAATACCGAAGGTTTACCTTTCATCATTCGCAGACCTTCTCGTTTAATGCAGTCGACTAGTGGGTTTTCTGCCATATCAGCTCGCCATATAAATGAAAGTGTCCTTTCCATTTTTAGCTCGGGCACATTTAACGCAACAAGATGACCCGCTTCTATATATCGCTCTACATCTAAATACGGTAAACAAGTAAGGTACTGGCCGTTAGCAACTAAACTGCGTAACACCGGAACGTGCTCGTACTCTCGCCACACATCCAAATCTTCAATTAGATGATGAATAGAGCTATCAAATGTTTTTCGTGTGCCAGAGCCATGCTCTCTCAACACCCACTTCGCTTGTTCTAACTGCGCGAGGCTTACAGATTGATTGCGAGCAAAAGGATGATGAGAAGCAGCGACAACAGTAAGATGGTCTCGGCACCAGACTTCTTGGTGCAAACGGTTATCGTCACAACGCCCCTCGATGATCCCTAAGTCATATTTATAATCTAATACGCCATCAATAACCCCTTTTGTACTCTGCACACCAAGGGAAATACGCATTTCTGGAAAGTCATTATCAATGATACTGATAAGGTCTGGAACCAGATGCTCTGCCGGAGTTTGACTCGCGCCCATGCGAATCTCACCGCTTAACAAATGTTGCTCATAAAAGCCCATTTCAATCTGCAGTGCGTCTTGTAATAAGCGTTTTGCTTTTGGTCGTAGCCACATACCCCAATGGGTTAACGCCATTTGCTTGCCCTGCCTCTCAAATAAAGGCCTGCCAAGCATTTTTTCTAATTGCGCAAGCGACATACTTGTCGCTGATTGTGTCAAAGCCAGTTTCTCTGCGGCCTGGCTTACACTGCCGGTATCTGCAACTGCGTCAAAAACCGCTAATTGCTTAAGTGAGTAGCGCAAAGTGTCCTCCATTATTGGTGAGTATTTTTCATACCCTCACAATCGTTAAAAACATGCCCCAATAAGCAATAGAGTTCATTTTACCTAGCCGCATAAAGTTATCAATTAATTTGATGAGGTTTCTAAATATTATCAATTTTACCTACCAAACCCTTCTCCTTATTCTGACTGTGCGGTTCGGGAACACCGCAAGCCTCAATGACTTTGAGACTGAAGTCATTGAGGCTTCTAAATAAAAACAACAATTTCATTTTTGAGTTAATAACCAAGGAATTTTTATGCGATTACAAATTAAGGAGTCAATATGGCGGTGACCAGCTCTCAAAATCACCAGTACTTTTCTCCAAAAGAAATGATGGCTGAAGCGGAAAAATTTGCGTTAAGTAAAGCAAACAAAACCAGCAGTATGACACTGAGTCTTGCCATCATGGCGGGCGCGTTCATTGGATTGGCGTTCTTGTTTTACATCACGGTGACTACTGGCAGCGCTGGCGCTGGTTGGGGCTTAAGCCGTCTTGCTGGCGGATTAGCATTTAGTATGGGCTTGATCCTCATCGTGATCTGCGGTGGTGAACTATTTACCAGCTCAGTTCTTTCCAGTATCTCATGGGCCAATAAGCAAATCTCGTTCGGAAAAATGCTTTCTATTTGGGGCAAGGTTTACGTTGGCAACTTCATTGGTGCGATGTTCCTACTTGCGCTAGTTACTGCAGCTGGTCTTTATCAAATGGATAGCGGTCAATGGGGGTTAAATGCGCTTAACATCGCGCAGCACAAGCTTCATCACACTCTCATTCAGGCGTTTGCGCTCGGTATCCTTTGTAACCTATTGGTCTGCCTCGCGATTTGGTTAACGTTTAGCTCTGCAAATGCAATGACAAAAGCAGCAATGACAATCATGCCTGTGGCCATGTTTGTCAGCAGTGGCTTTGAACACTGTGTCGCGAACATGTTTATGGTTCCACTTGGCATTGTTATCGCGAACTTTGCACCTGAGTCTTTTTGGGCCTCCGTCGGTGTGCCCGCTTCACAGTACGCAGACTTAAATATTGGGCACTTTATTACCGCTAACTTAATTCCTGTCACGCTTGGCAACATCGTCGGCGGAGCGGTTTTAGTTGGTCTTGCAAACTGGTGCATTTTTCGCCGACCAGAACTAAAAGCAGCGAATATCTCTTCTATCACAACGACTACAACACTCTCGTCAGTTAAGGATTTCACCATGAAAAACGCATCTTTTGTTAAAGACATTATGAACCCAAAACCAGTTACCATCAGTGCAGAAACCCCGATAGCAATCGCACTGGATGTGCTACTTGATAACAACGTAACTAGCGCACCTGTTGTAGACGTACAAAATCGATTGGTTGGCTTCTTCTCTGCTCACGATGTGATGGTAGAACTATGGTGTGAGGACTACATTCCGGTGAAAGACCAAAAAGTCGTCGACATCATGAGCCGCGATGTGGTCGCAATTGATGCTGGTGACCGTCTCGTTGATGTTGTCGAGTTCCTATGTATCGATAAAGAGCAGTTGTACCCAACGAGCAGCATGGGCATCGCCACTCGCATGACGTCTTTATCTTTAGAAGAACGCGCAAAAAGCATCAAAGTGAGCAAGCCACAAGTACTTCCTGTACTTGAAAATGGCCAGATGGTCGGTGTTGTTACTCGTACTGAAGTATTAAAAGCACTACGCCCGATTTTTGGTGAGCGTTTAAACCTAGTAGAAAAAAACGAGTTAGAAACAGCGTAATTCATTAAACGCTTGCAACGTCTGTTGGCTTTCAATCGCTGTCACTGACTGGCTTGCCAATGTTGTCGATTGTGATTGAGGTAATAAAAAAGCGCTCTTCCGTTGAAGAGCGCTTTTACTGTATCTAAAAGAAGTTCGTTACTTCTTAACGCCTTCGATATGAAGTTCCATATCAACATAGCTTGAAGCACCCATTACTGGGATATCAAAGTCAGCAAGCTCGAGGCGAGTGTTACCAACGAAGCCAGCGCGCTCACCACCCCATGGGTCACTACCTGCGCCAACAAATTCAGCTTCGATAGTAATAGGCTTAGTAACACCGTGTAGCGTTAGATCACCAGTTACATCTAGCTTGCCATTGCCTTTATCAACCACTTTTGTGCTTTTAAAGGTCGCTTCGCTGTATTTACCAGCATCAATGAAGTCACCACTACGAATGTGCTTGTCACGTTCAGCGTGGTTGGAGTCTAAGCTAGTTGTATCAACAACAACATTCACTTTTGAATCAGCAATGTTGTTCTCATCAAAAGAAAAGTCACCAGAAAATGTATTGAAACGACCTTTGATGAAGCTGTAACCCAAGTGACTAACTTTAAAGTTAATTGAAGCGTGAGCACCTTTGGTATCGATGACATAATCTGCAGCTTGCGCACCAAATGGTAGTGCCATAGCGATAGCTAATCCTGTAGCGAAGAGTGACTTTTTCATTTTGAAGCTCCTAACATTTTTCTTAATGTGTTGTCTTTATCGATAAAGTGGTGTTTTAGCGCAGCAATAGCGTGCAAACCTGCTATCAGGATGACGGCCCAAGCTGCGTAGAAGTGAATTTCACCCGCTATGTCTGATTGTCCTGGGAATAACTCTCCCGCTCCTGGCACGGTAAACCAATTAAACACTTCGATACCGCGTCCATCAGACGTTGAAATGAGGTAACCTGAAACAAAGATGGTGACCAATAGTAGGTACATAACACCATGCGCCGCTTTAGCAGCAAGCACTTCGTAAGGTTTGCCTTCTACCTTTGGTGACGCCGTAACATGTTTCCATACAATGCGTGCCAAAGTTAAAATAGCGAGTAAAATACCGACAGAGCGATGGTAATGTGGTGCAGTTCGATACCATTCGCTGTAATAGCTAAGGTCGACCATCCACAAACCCACTGCAAATAGACCAATAATGCACAGCGCAGATAACCAGTGCATCACGCGTGCAGTAAGGTTGTAATTCTTTACCAGTGTATCCATCTCAAGTTCCTAGATATATTCCTAAGTTAATGTTGAGCAAGAAACACTACATTAACCTATTTACGTCATATGAAACAGATTATTTACCATCATTTACATCCAGCCAATGGCACCGTATCTATCAAGTTGTTCGAATTTTTTGAAGGAACTTTAAATCGTTTATAAAACTGAAACTTACAGCTTAACTTCTTGTTCTATCTCATACAGCTCTTCGGACACTTCTAACATTCTACGTTCAACCAGTGATTTTGCATCTTCCACCCCCTTGTTGTAATAAATTGGCCCTAGTTTTTCTGTAATGAAATCAATAAGAAATTCACTATCGAACTGGCCAATCTCAACATCTAGTTCGTCCTGCATATAATCTTGAATGGCGGTTGCCAGCGTTTCTTTTTGTGCACGTTCTAACTTTATCATCTTTGCCCTTTTTCAGAATTTTGTTCTATGTGTGCTTCTATCGTCTTGCTCTCTTAAAGAGTAGGCGCGATCATTTGTGAGAAATTTGGTGTTTAGATCAAGAAGTTGCCGAAGTAAATTAGTCTATTCTCAAAAGACTATGCTAACCTTTTGCAGTTCGTTTTGTTAATTATTAAGGGATATTCTTTGCTACTCGACCTAGTGATTCAAAGTGTTAATGATTTTCAAGACGACTGTCTTAAGCTGTGTGAAAAGCATTACCCTGCGGTACATAACCAAGGCATGAGTGAGCATCATCTTGGTCTCGCGTTTTCAAGAAGAATGGAACACACTTTCCGTCACTTCGGATACAACAGCGTGGTAAAACCAATTGAAGTTTTAAATACGCCGGACCTTCCTCATCACTACCGTATTTCATCTGAAATAGGCACGGTTTGGGTCCTGAGCCACCATATGGTCAGTGCGGGAAAATCTTGTCGAGAAAACTTACTCTCATCAATTACTGAATGGCAAAGCGAATATGGTTATGCGCTGCAACCGAATGATCTACTCTTTTTAGTTTGTGATCATTGGATCAGTCGCAGTAAAACGAGCCGAGAGTTGCTTCATTGGTGGATGGGTGAACTGCCCGATCAGATCAACGAATACACGGAGCAAGGCATCACGCTGTACACCAGCGAATCGCAGCTCACGCAATCGTTAGACACTCGATTTGGCATTAGCCCTTGTTACATTAAGTTTGGTCATCCTTTGCGTCGCTCGAACAAACAACAGTTGGTCAGAAAATACTTACAACTGTATGCAGTACTACAATGGTAACATCAAATTGCAATAGGAAGATTGTCAGTCATTTCATCAATTTGTTTGATATCACTCGACAAATCTAATCATCTCTTACCATCGTTCTTGCTTGAGTTCATGAGCCCACTTAGATTCACTGCCAATGAAATAAAAAATTAGCACGATAGCGCTGATGTAGAAGCATTGATTTAGGTTGTTGTAACAATGATGAGCACCTCGCAACTCCTTAGTTGCATCCGCAAACAAGCCGACGGGCAATATATTGCGAAATACGCAAAGCTCACTCTTCGAAGTGTCTTTCAACCTATATATAAAAAAGATATTTCTATCGTTGGCCTTGAGGCACTAGTAAGAATTACCAATGCTAATGGCACCATGATCAGGCCAGATCAGTTTTTCCAATCAAAAACCATTGCCGCTCAAGACCTACTCAATGTCGAACGCTTAAGTCGCCTAATTCATATCAAAAACTTTGCCCAATCTCACTTTCACAATAAACAACTGTTTCTTAATGTATTACCAGAAGCAGCAAAAATACTAGCCAGGGACATCACGTACAATAGGCTGCTAAAACAAACCATTTATCAATCTCATTTAGTAAATGAACAAATCGTCATGGAGTTGCTTGAGTTGAACGTAGAAGACGAGTCCTCGTTGTCGCAAGCAGCTCGTGAATTAAGCCAAGGCGGGTTTAAATTGGCGATCGACGATTATGGCGTCAATGCCTCAACAATTGAACGAGTGAAAGGCGTTCGTCCAGACATAATAAAGATGGATCGCTCGTTAATGCTGAGATACGAAAATGGTGACTGGAAAGCTCTAGTCGATGCATTATCACTAGCAAGAACGTTGC
The DNA here is from genome assembly GCF_021728175.1 of Vibrio sp. A1-1. Classification (NCBI taxonomy): domain Bacteria; kingdom Pseudomonadati; phylum Pseudomonadota; class Gammaproteobacteria; order Vibrionales; family Vibrionaceae; genus Vibrio; species Vibrio sp. A1-1. The sequence continues at coordinate 128,160 of NZ_JAKKCL010000011.1, read as the reverse complement.
GCTCTAAAACCGTTATCGAAGGAATTGAAACCGAGCATCAACTTAACTTAATGAAAAAACTCGGTTTCGATATGTATCAAGGATACCTACTCGCTATCCCGCAAACGTTAGACGTTTATGAAGAGGCAAAAACAGCCTGACTATGTAAGAACAAAAGTTTGTGCGGTTTAGCGAGAGTTACGTGATTTACCACGGTTCTTATGAATCGCTAATTTTGCTTTTAGCTTACGCTTCTCTGATGAACGGCTTCGACGGCGTCCACTACCATTTTTCTCAGGCTCGACTTCTTCTATAAGGCTTGGCTCGAAGCCTGCCAACCATTCTTGCGGTAGGCGTTGATCAAGCAAATTCTCGATAGCATGCAATAAATATTCTTCATCCCGACTCATTAGAGAGACAGCTAAACCTGACTTTCCTGCACGGCCAGTACGGCCTATACGGTGGACATAATCTTCGGCTTTAAATGGCATATCAAAGTTCACCACTTGCTCTAACTCTTGAATATCCAGTCCTCGTGCTGCTACATCTGTCGCAATCAACGCACGCACCTTACCTTGTTTGAACTCATCCAACGCTCTTTGACGCGCACCCTGTGACTTATCCCCGTTAATTGAAACCGCTTTTATGCCATCTAACTTAAGCTCTTTTGCTAGCTCATCGCTACCTTGCTTAGTTTTTGTAAATACAAGCACTTGCTGCCAATTGCGCGAGCCAATCAAGTACGCCAATAATTCACGTTTACGCTTTTTGTCTACAGGATAAACCATCTGTTTTACTGTTTCTGCCGTCGTGTTTGCTGGTGACACTTCAACTTCAACCGGCGATTCCATGAGTTTGTACGCAATAGTCTTGATTCGCTTTTCAAATGTCGCAGAGAACAACAGAATCTGTTTTTCGGCGGGTAAACGTCGGAAGATGCGTTGCAAGTCAGGCCAGAATCCCATATCTAACATACGGTCGGCTTCGTCTAGAACGAGCATACTGGTTTTGGAGATGTTTACGTTGCCATTAAACAGATGATCCAAAAGGCGGCCTGGTGTTGCAATCAAAATATCAGCGCCCTCTTCTAACTTCCTCTTTTGTACGCCAATGCTTGTACCACCATAAACACACACAATGCGAAGTTCGGTTTGTGCAGAGTACTGATTCAAATTATCAAATACCTGCTGCGCAAGCTCGCGTGTTGGAACCAAAACCAATGCTTGAGGCGTACCGTTGAGTTTCTTTTGCTGAACGGTTTGTATAATAGGTAAACCAAACGCAGCTGTTTTCCCCGTACCAGTTTGTGCAGCAGCAAGTAAGTTCTTTCCTTCAAGGACATGTGGAATAGACTTTTCTTGCACTGGTGTTGGTGTCACGATATTTAGATTGCTTAGCGTCTCGATTAGCTTTTGTTCAATGCCTAAGTCAGCAAAATTAACAGACATGTGTAACCTCATTATTTTTGGAGCGCAGAGTTTACCAGAGCCCCAATAGCCATACTACTTTTCTATCTCATTGGGCTGAATCAATAAGATGTTGCTGAAAATCATACGACTGGCGTAAAACGTCTCGATAGAGTGTCGAGAACTTCTCTTCCAATTCTGTGTAATCACTCTCAATCACTTTAAGTGTTGTAGTAAGGTCAGCCATTCTCGGGCTTCTTTGCGACATTCGATGTAATGCAAATTCGATATTATCCAGGTCTTGGTATGACTGAAGCCATCGACCGTGCCACATCCGGCTGTGGAGCACCAAAAAACGCGATGGCAAATGTTCATCAACGTCACGGTTTACTCGCTCGTATGCCGAGTCGACAAAGTGTTCGAGAGATACGGCATAAAAGTCGTTCCAGTGTTTTGCGAGACAATGGTCCCAGAACATATCGAGAGCGATAGGGGCAAAGCGCCGCGCAGTACCTTTGAAGTGAGGTTTGCATTCGTTAACAATAGGATGGTGATCGGTAATGCGGTCAACAAATCTATGCAATTTGATGCCGTTCGAGATATCACGTTCATACAGCTTGCTTGGATCTCCTTTTACGAAGTCTCCAAGCAAGTTTCCCAATAAATGGCTGTTACAGTGGTCTGCGATATGCAGGTGGGCTAGAAAGTTCATCCGACGTCAGTTCTGGCCTTTAAGGCTTGGTGTGACATGAACCTAGTATAACGTCAATTACGACGAGATGAGAGTGTTCCGCTATTCGGCTTCGTTGTCTGAGCCAACGTATTCCGACAAGATAATGCCAATTTCAAGCGCATCTAGCAGCTCTAGGCTCTCATCGTTTTGGTATTGGTCGCTCATTGTGACCTCCTTTATTTTAAGCTCTCTTGCTTGTACTTGCTGACGGCTTGGCCTTGCCATATCCACGTCAACAACTCCTTTTTATAGTCTTTATATGACACATTCATGACAGCGAGAAGTAAAGATTTAAAAACCTATGAGCAGAATCAAAAGTAAACGTTTGCAACCAGATTTCATATCTACTTAGCACTTCAGAGAAATAGCTCTTTTATCAATATTTATGTCAATTTAAAGATATAACATACCGTTATAGGCGTCCTTAGATCTCATTTCTTAAACTAAATTTAGTTTTCGTTACATATTTTGCTGATTAACTTCGCATATTTTGTTTCGATATAGCAATAGATTTGGTCAATATCTTTTATCTCTAATGGAGCTTTAAATGAGAGAAGTTGAGTTTAGAACGATAGACAGGCTGTTTATCAAGATGTCTATCAACGACAAAATGTGGGTTATATTCCTGCTGTTTTTAGTAGCCCTCACTTCTGTGGCTGGAAGCCGCTACTTCAATGAAATACAACAATTTAAACAACAAGCGATTTCTGCTAGCGAAGCGAAACTTTCTGGTATTGTTGACGCTCAACCAGGTCATGTTCCACAAATTGACGGCGTATCGAAATCAAGTCGCGTAAGCGAGAGCTCTTTTGTTGACGGCTCTGTCACCGCTTATGCAAAGTTGCATTCTGGCGAAGTGATTAAGTTGACTCAAAACGTATCCGCGCAATACGAATCTGCAAAGTCGTCAGCCTTAACCTCTCTGTTACTCAGCTTTTCATGGGTTGTTCCTTTTGCCCTTTTCTCTTACTGGGTTGCGACCTTTATAGGAGGCGCCCTGTGGGTTTTATATACGACAACCGAAAAAATTGGTGAAGGTGATTTAACCTCTCGCCTTGGTTTTCATCCTGGCCGAGACGAGTTTGGCACCATTGGTTGCGCGTTAGATAAATCTATGGACACCTTAAGTGAACTGGTTAACAGTGTGAAAAATAATGCGGCTACATTGAGTGAGACATCTTCTGCATTCGAAAAAGATATGCAGTTGAGCGAAACGCAGATATCTCATCAATATCAAACACTCGATTCCGTCGCGACAGCAATGGAAGAAATGACAGCCTCTGCAAAAGAAGTATCCAGCATTTCCCAACAAGCGACGATGCAATCCGATCAGGATGCTCAAAAGATCGAGCTAAGCAGAAATCGCGTGCAAAATGTGATTGGCGAAATTGAGACGTTATCCAGCTATATTGAACAGGCTTCCACGTCAGTAACCAATTTAAATGAAAACACGACGCAGATTAATGACGTTATCACAACGATCAATGCCATTTCAGAACAAACCAACCTATTGGCTCTGAATGCGGCAATTGAAGCGGCACGCGCCGGGGAACAAGGTCGTGGATTTGCTGTGGTTGCTGATGAGGTGCGTACATTGGCAAGCCGAACTCAACAGGCAACAGTAGAAATTCAAGCCATGATTGAGAAACTACAAGCCGAAAGCCAGAACATTGCTTCAATCACTGATCGAACTGTTCAACAAGCACAAACCAGTAGCCAGCTTATTGATGAAATTGGTCATGATGTGACGTCCATTGCTGAATCCGCACGCTCATTGATGGACATGAGTATCCAAATTTCCACCTCAGCAGAAGAACAAAGCGCAGTCGCCAACGATATTGCATCTGAGCTTTCAGAAATTCGCAGCCAGTCGAGCACAATCAGAGAAGTTGCAGAGCAATCTACCGTAGGGGTAGCTAATCTCACTCAGGCGTCAGTGTCTCTTGGTGAGGTATTACAACGCTACCGCACAGCATAACTTTGCAGCATTTATGATCAACAAGGGCTCCTCAGGAGCCCTTTTCTTTAAACCGTTTTCAGCCGTTATCGTCGATATTTTCTACTACACACAAGTGGATATTTGAAGTGAATCTCAAGTTCTCGCTGTACCTGATGAAATAATGTTCATAAACAAAGCGTTCCGCTATGCTTAATCCTGCCAATTCCAATTTGCTGCTGGAAAACAATATGAATAATTACAAAGATACAAAAGACATCGAAAACCTAAGTTGCCCTCTCTGCCAGGGGGATGAATATCTCATTTCATCGGATGGAGAGAAATTCACATGCGCTGCTTGCGGATTTCATACAAAAAGCTTCTCATCCATCCAATGCCTACATCAAACCCCTTACCTACAGTCCAAACTTAAACATATCCATAGCTTAAGTACGGTGTGCCATTAAGAGATTAAACAGAGCAGCTAAATAGCTGCTCTTTTAATTCATCTAAATGTTGAATGCGAATTACGCGTTCATCATCAACACGATTGATTGCCTCACCATTAAATAGCTGTACGGTTTTAATGCCAGCGTTTAATCCCGCTTCTACGCCTTTAGGTGTGTCATCAATATAAAGACAGTCGCTCGGTAAAAAGCCCATGCTCATTGCACTGTACATAATTAAGTCAGGTTCAGGCTTCCAACTATTCGCATCGAATGCAGAGAACACTTTCCCTTGGAAAGCATCGAGCAATCCTGTTAACTCCAATGCGTATTCTATTTTATCTTTCGGCCCATTGGACGCGACACAATATTCGATATTATGCGAATCCAAAAACTGAATTAAACGCTTTGCGCCATCCATCGGCTGTAAGTGGCGAACAAAAAGAGACTGGACTTCTTCACGGTATTGCGGCTCTAAGACATCAATAGGGACTTTGATATCTTTCAGCTCTTTAGTATCTAACAGGATGTCAGCGAGCTTTCCTCCTTTAAAATGAGAAACGCACTCTTCCATCGTTAATTCTGCGCCATGCAGGTTAAATACATTGACGAGAGCTTGGCAACACAATCGTTCACTATCGACCAACGTACCATCACAATCAAATATCACGCACTTAATATTGGTAATTGCCATAGCCATCTCCAGACATCTTAAAGGCTAATGCCCTAGCTGATTTTAAAAATGTTGGCTTAATCTTATTTAAGTTTGGGATTGTTGAAACGACGAGCTTGGCATTTCATGGAAATAGAGGGGAGCAATTACAGTTTTTCTAAGCAAGATCACCTATCGTCATCTTGCTTTGCTTTTTATGCATTTGAGTGCGCAAATTAGCTTTCAATAATCACCGAATCTAAAAGCTTGTGTTCGGTACTTAGTCTTTTAGCAAGATCCGCCACAAACGAACTCTTGTATTTTGATTCAGAAACCGCGACATCAGAGATAAGCGTGTTTCCTTCAAGGTGGCTAATAATAGCGGCACCAATTGGAGCTCCAGATTTAAAACCAACATATAATTCAAAATCTGGCGTTAGAATTATCTGAGTGAGATATTCCACAATCATATCTTTATCGTACTGTTGATCCCAACGCTGAGACTGCAGGACAGAAAACATGATAGTAAGCCGGTGAAAATCGACCAGAAAAATATCGTCAGAGCTAAATTCAGAATTACTCTCAAGTAGCGTGTCTTTGTCGACCACTTGATAGGTTGCTTGTTCTAGTGCTTTGAAATAGACATCACGCCCTTTCAGACTCTCTGGTGTTGGAAATTCAACTTCAACCAGATCATACAGCCATGTATTTTTACGCTCGATACTGGCTAACTGTTGTTCATTCATTTTGATACCTTAGTTGCAAAACGAAATGTGCAAAGTGTTTCATTCTCACATAGAGTGAAGCTTAGACAGAGCGACAAGCGATATAAAGTCAAACATATTGGGAGAAAGTATGGTCACTCTAACTCATCATTTCGTTTAGAGCAGTACATTAGCATGAAGCCTACAACAAACCTAGCGTACGTAGACCTTTCCTTGGCTAAATTTTGTTTTAGTTGCAAACCTCTGATAGATTTCATCAATATCTTTCCTAGTTAAGGACAAAAATAATGAAAAAGATGCTGTTAAGTGCATTGCTTGCTACTACGCTGGTTGGTTGTTCAGATAACGATGTTGCTGATGTAGGACTCGGTTGGTTTACTTTGAAAGACATCAAAGTAGGTGAATTAAAAGACGAGGTTGTCACGGGGGTAACGTGTCATATAGCTTCTATCGAAGCCGATTTTAGCTTAGCGGATCCAAGTGACAGCTCAATATCATGTCGTCAGACTGGCGAAATCACGCCGGAAATGATTGCAAAAATAGATAAAAGTAAGTCTGGCGAAATTGTATTTAAGAAGTCAAAAAGTATTTTCTTCAAAACCATGAAGGTTCGCCGAATTTATGATGCAGACAACCAAACCTTACTCTACCTGTCTTACACAACAAAAGAGACAGACGGTAGCTTTAAGCACAGCCTATCGACAGTTCCACTTTGGGGTACCAAGGCTTACGTTGAGCCAACTGAAGTGAAAAAGTAACGCGGCTAAATTTGGATAGCTCCAAGCTCGTTGTTAAAGAGAATAACCGATCAACAATCTGAAAAGCGACCAATTGCAGTACTATAAGCATCAGTAATTTAGGCTATCTTGGTCGCAATTTCTCCAGCTCGCTGATTTTTTCAGCGGGCAAACTTCTTTGTAATAAAACGCCACGATTTTCATTTTTTTGTGATACAATCCCGCCTCTTTTTTTCTCACTCAAGAACAAGCATGAAGTTTCCTGGTCAGCGTAAATCTAAACACTACTTCCCAACTCACGCTCGAGATCCATTAGTAAACCAAATCCGACAAGCGCCTAAGCTATATCGCCCAACTATTGTTGGTGTCGGTCAAACCATCGTAGATATCGAAGCGCGTGTAGATGATGCGTTTTTAGAAAAATACAACCTAAGTAAAGGACATTCACTCGTTCTTGAAGAAAGCAAAGCAGATGCACTTTACGAAGAACTGGTTGAGCAAGGCCTGATCACACACCAATACCCAGGTGACACGATTGGCAACACGCTCCACAATTACTCAGTATTGGCGGATAGCAAATCCGTTTTGCTCGGTGTGATGTCCAAGAACATTCAAGTTGGTTCTTTTGCTTACCGTTACCTTTGCCGCACGTCTTCACGCATGAACCTCAACCACCTACAAACGGTAGATGGTCCTATTGGTCGTTGTTATACCCTGATTTCTCAAGATGGCGAACGCACATTTGCTATCAATGAAGGTCACATGAACCAACTACTTCCGGAAAGCATTCCTGAAGAGATCTTTGAGAAAGCATCAGCTCTGGTTGTTTCTTCTTACCTAATGCGCGGTAAAGAAGAGGATCCAATGCCGAGAGCAGTACAAAAAGCGATCGACTTTGCCAAGAAGCACGATGTCCCTGTTGTACTGACTTTAGGCACAAAGTACGTTATCGAAGGTAACGCGCAGTGGTGGCAAGAGTACATTCGCGAGAACATATCTGTTGTTGCAATGAATGAAGAAGAAGGCGCCGCATTAACAGGCGAGACAGAACCGCTAGCGGCTGCTGATAAAGCACTTGAGTGGGTCGATCTTGTTCTATGTACTGCTGGGCCAAATGGCCTATACATGGCAGGTTACACTGACGAAAAAGTAAAACGAGAAACCACACACGACATTCTTGAAGGTTCAATTGAAGCCTTTAACCAATACGAATTTAGTCGTGCGATGCGTAAAGGAGATTGTGAGAAGCCAATGAAGGTATACTCTTACATTGGTCCTTACCTAGGTGGTCCACTAGAGATTAAGAACACCAACGGCGCAGGTGATGCGGCGCTTTCTGCTTTACTGCATGATATGGCTGCAAACTCTTTCCATCAAAAAGAAGTGCCTAACTCAGAAAAGCACGAAGTACGCTGTTTGACTTACTCATCACTTTCTCAGATCTGTAAATATGCAAACCGAGTAAGCTATGAAGTGTTGACGCAACACTCTCCTCGCCTATCGCGAGCACTTCCTGAACGGGAAGATAGCTTAGAAGAAACTTACTGGGATCGTTAAGATCACAGCTTTAAAGCTAAAAATACATCAAGGTCACCATTTGGTGGCCTTTTTGTTTTGATCTGGCGCAGTAATTAGTAGATTTTGTTAGTATGTAGCACAGTATAGAGCAGTAAACTCTTTACATACCGAATCGAAACAGTACCATCACCGAGCAAACGTTTGCCCAACAATAATACTTGCTCCAACTCAGATTGTTTTTCAACACTACCTGCGAGTCACTTTAGGGATTATCCATGCAGTCAGATATTGAAATTTGCCGAAGCACACCACTTTCTTCTATTGATGTTATTGCGGAAAAAGTAGGGTTATTACCCGAAGAATATGACACTCACGGGAAGCACAAAGCCAAAGTCCATCCAAAATGTTTGGAGCGGCTCAAAGAGAATGATAACGGTAAGCTTGTGCTTGTTACTGCGATCACTCCTACCCCACTTGGCGAAGGAAAAACCGTTACAACAGTCGGACTGGCGCAAGCTTTAGCTAAGCTTAGACAATCCGTTATCGCATGTATTAGACAACCTTCTATGGGGCCTGTATTCGGTATTAAAGGCGGTGCTGCTGGCGGTGGTTATTCCCAAGTTGCTCCAATGGAAGAACTGAACTTGCACCTTACTGGTGACATCCATGCGGTGACGGCGGCGCATAATCTAGCTTCAGCCGCGCTTGATGCTCGCTTGTATCATGAACAGCGCGAAGGCTATGATGCCTTTGAAGCACGTACTGGATTAAAGGCACTTAAAATCGATACGGCGAGCATTACTTGGAAACGAGTAATGGACCATAATGATCGTGCACTACGTAAAGTCAAAATTGGGTTAAATGAGCCAGGAAAAGTCATCAATGGATACGAACGCGACGAAGGGTTCGATATTTCTGCCGCGTCTGAGTTAATGGCTATCATTGCACTGGCTAAAGATTTAAAAGATTTACGTCAGCGTATTGGGAAAATTGTCGTAGCGTACGATTTGAACGGAAACCCCGTAACCACGGAGGATCTGCAAGTTGCAGGAGCAATGGCAGTGACATTAAAAGAGGCCATTGCACCGACACTGATGCAAACTCTGGAAGGTGTTCCTACGTTGATTCACGCAGGCCCGTTTGCAAACATCGCCCATGGAAATTCATCTATTATTGCCGACGATATCGCGCTAAAACTATCAAGTTACACTGTAACAGAGGCGGGATTTGGTTCGGACATGGGATTTGAGAAAGCGTGTAACATTAAAGCTGCCGCCGCCAGCAAGGCGCCAGATTGTGTAGTGATAGTAGCGACATTACGCGGCCTCAAAGCAAATTCTGGACACTACGATTTACGACCAGGTATGGCCATTCCAGATTCCATTTTTAATCCAGACCAAGCAGCATTGGAAGCGGGATTTGAAAACTTAAAATGGCACATTAATAACGTCCATAAATATGGCATTCCAGCTGTTGTCGCTATTAACCAGTTTCCGCAAGATTGTGAGAAAGAGCTTAAAATACTTAAAGAGCTGGTTCAGAAATTTAATCCGGAAGTTAAAGTCGCTATCAGCACCGCTTTTGCGCAAGGCGGGCAAGGCGCAACTCAGTTAGCTCAACATGTTATTGACGCTTGTGCCCAGCCTACAGAGTTTCGTCCTTTATACAGTAAAGAACAATCGTTACACGAAAAACTTATGGCTGTGTGTGAAGCTGGCTATGGTGCCGCCAATATAGAAATGAGTTCTCTTGCTACTGAACAGCTCAACCATTTTGAAAATCTAGGTTTTAACAACTTAGCGGTTTGCATAGCGAAAACCCCACTATCAATAACAACAGATTCCGCTGTCAAAGGCGCGCCGACAGGTTTTACCGTCCCTATCCGCGAGTTACGTCTGTGTGCTGGCGCTGGGTTTGTGTATGCGTTATCAGGCACGGTGATGACAATGCCAGGTTTGCCTGATAAACCTGCATTTATGAATTTAGACCTTGATGATGAAGGAAATATCGTCGGTCTCTCTTAGTGTAACGTCAACGTATAGTTGACTATAAAGGAAGCACGTTTAAAGAGTGAGTGGTTTACTTCTATATCCACTCACTTTGAACAGACGAAGAGGCGTGCTTGATTATCTTTATCTTACTGTTTTATCCTCACTTTACATTGTAAATCCATACTTATTTTCTCCCCTTCCCTATAATCTTGCGCCAATTTGATGCACGGCCTACTTAGCACTTCACTAATGTGGTGCAATTACCTTGCGATGAACTTTTAACCTCTTTGATTTTTAAAGAGATATTCTATGGCTCGAATCTTGTACTAAAGTTTGCAGTAGTAAACACATCAGCACATGCACTTTCAAAACCTCTGCGCTGTACACCACTTCCTCCTGGTTAGCACCGTTTTGATGCATGCAAAAAAGGGAAAGGGAATAATATGGAAGACGCACTCGCCGTAATTTTAGCTGGAGGGATGGGGTCTAGACTCAGCCCACTCACCGATGATAGAACCAAGCCAGCAGTACCTTTTGGCGGAAAGTATAGAATTATAGATTTCACACTAACCAACTGTTTACACTCAGGTTTACGTAAAATCCTTGTTTTGACCCAATACAAATCTCATTCACTTCAAAAACACTTGCGAGATGGTTGGTCAATATTCAATCCCGAGCTTGGCGAGTACATTACTGCGGTTCCACCTCAAATGCGCAAAGGTGGTGCATGGTATGAAGGAACTGCTGATGCGATTTATCACAACATGTGGTTACTATCGCGCAATGACGCGAAGTATGTGGTTGTGTTGTCAGGAGATCATATCTACAGAATGGACTACGCCGCAATGCTTGAAGAGCATAAAGAGAAAGGTGCTAAGCTCACCGTTGCCTGTATGGATGTTCCCGTAGAGGATGCTTCAGCATTCGGGGTAATGGGCACCGCAGAAAACGGGCTAGTTACTTCATTTATAGAAAAACCAGAATGCCCACCTACCCTTCCAGGAAGCAAAACCAGAAGCCTCGTTTCCATGGGGATCTATATCTTTGATATGGATGTTTTAAAAGAAGCACTCGAAGACGACTCAAAACTCGATTCATCAAGTCATGACTTCGGAAAAGACATCATACCTAAGCTGATTGATACGGAATCCGTTTATGCTTATCAATTTTGTGGCAGTAAAGGGCGCGTTGATAAGGATTGCTACTGGCGCGACGTGGGTACCATTGATTCCTTCTATGAAGCGAATATGGATCTGCTAGAGCCAGTACCACCAATGAACCTATATCAATACAATTGGGCGATTCGTACTTACGAGCCGCAGTTTCCACCAGCTCGTACCGTATCGTCAGCCACGGGCAATGAAGGTATTTTCATTAACTCCATCATTGCTACCGGTGTCATCAATTCTGGAGGCTCAGTACAGCATTCCATCATTTCCTCTAACGTACGTATTCAAGACAGTGCAACGGTTGTCGATTCCATCATTTTTGATGACGTAGAGGTCGGTGAAGGAAGTCAGTTGGTCAACTGTATTGTGGATAAACATGTTCGTATTCCGCCACATACTCAAATTGGCATCAACAAACTAGAAGATGCGAAGCGATTTAAAATCTCAGACAAAGGTATTGTCGTCATACCCGAAAGCTATCAATTCGATTAAACGACAAACTATCGCAACAAAAAAAGCGCACGATCATCATCGTGCGCTTTTGTTTAAGAGCCTATTAACGTTAGGCTATAACAGTTAATCAGAAACGATTAGATGTTACATACCGTTGACCAGCTACCATCTGTGCCCGGCTCAGCCGCTGTCCACCAGTTCGCTTGGTAAACCACACCGTTGTGGATGATCTTATCACCTTGGTTAGCGTGGCTTGGGTTACCAGCCCAATCCGTTTGTGGTAAAGCTGGGTATGTCACTAAACCTGTCGTATCACACGTACCTGGTTCAGTAGTACCACCATCACCCGAGCCTGCATTTAGGTCGCCAATTGGTAGTTCTGGCTGTTCAAACTTGAACGCAAACTCTTTACCACCAGAAATCACTGAGTAGTTAGCCGGACCAGAGATTGGTAGGTAGTAAACCATATCAAGCTCGTAAGTACCGCCCGCTGGTAAATCTTTCCAAGCAGGTAGAGAGAACGATACGCGGTGCATTACGCCATCTAAGCCACCGATGTTGTTTGCACGAGTATGTCCAGAAGCAATGACTTTCAAACCGCCACCAGATTGATCTTTCGCATTATCAGGGGCTGATACTGGGATATCAAACTGGAATTCAGTACCACCAGGGATCGCTTGACCAGTGTTGTTTGTAAACGTGATCTTCGGATTAATTGGGTAGTTTTGGTCGCCAACCTTAAAGCCGCCAACGCTGACTGTAATGTCTACCGCTTCTGTTGGTGTTGGACCCGTCGCAACTTTATTACCGTAAGGTGTTGCAGACTTAAACTTGTCGTAGATAGCTTTGGTCATAGTGTTACCCATGTGGTACTCACCATTACCAGCTGCACAAGCTTGTTCAGTTGCATCTACTGCCGTACGATTACCATTTGCATCCAGTACGTAACAGTTGTAGTCGCCTGCCAGTTCCCAGAACATAATACCGCCGATTTCTTTATCGATAACGTAATCAGCTTTCACTTCGATAGAAGCTTTATCTTCCGTAGATAGGAACACGCTCTTCTCTGCGTTCCACAACCAAGGCGCTACAGCAACGCTATCGTAATGACGTGTATATGTACCAACAAACTTATCCGAAGGATCGTTAACTGGATCAAGACCGTACGCGGCTGCGTAAGAGCCCCAGATACCATTTTCTAGGTTCTTCGCATGCCACATTGGGTTAGAGCCAGCGCCCATTTCGTTGCCTTTAGGGTCGGTATCGTGCCACATGTTGTCGATACCAATAGCACCGTGACCACAGTTGTTCTTCTCACCCTCACCGGTACCTGGTTGACACTCAGCTTGGTTTGGCAGTGCTGCTCGGCCCCACAGACCATTTTCACCACCAGTAACACCTTGCCAACCACGGGTGTAGTAAGGAACACCGATGTTGATACGACCTGCTGGCATAGAACCACGGAAATAGTGGTAAGCCCAGTCTGTGTTCAAGTAACCGATACCACCGTATGCAGCAGTGCCGTATACGTTCCACTGGGCTAGCTCCGAGTCTTTACCTGTATCGAATAATGCTGCGTTGTGACCAACGTGATCATTCCAAGCCCCATGCAAGTCGTAAGACATGATGTTTACGTAGTCTAGGTACTTAGTTACATCGAAGGTTTCCATACCACGCAGTAGGTAACCTGAAGATGGTGCTGCGATAGTCAGCATATAATGAATGCCATCTTGCGCGGATGCCGCGTCAAGTTTCTCACGCAATACTTTCATCAGCTCTTGGTAAGACGCCCATAGATACTGACGACGTGGTTCCATGAAGTCTTTGTCGTAAGGGTTACCAGCACCAGCCATTGATGTTGGGTATTCATAGTCAATATCCAGACCGTCGAACTTGTACTGACGCATCATTTCAACGGCTGAAGTTGCGAACTTCTCGATGCCAGCATGGTTAATAGAACCGTCTGCATTCGTCGTCATGGTGTAGAAACCACCGTCAGCCACACGATCGCCATTCGTATCGAAGTGACCGCCCGTTTCAGCCCAACCACCGATAGAGATTAGCGTTTTAACATCATGTTTTTGCTTGTAAGTCGCTAGCGCACCAAAGTGACCTTTAAAGCCAAGAGCAGGATCTACCTCAACGCCAGGCCAAGTTTTACCCGTAGCAGGGTTGTTAGGGTCATTAACGTCACCAACGTTTACTTTACCATCAGAACCAATGCTCACAAACGCGTAGTTAATGTGAGTAAGTTGCTCCCAAGGAATATCTTTAACAAGGTAAGTAGATTGAGGGTCCTCACCTGCGCGCCAGCTAGTAAAGTAACCAATCACACGACGTGGGTGATCGGCGCCCATTTTCTCGCGACCTTCTTCGTCATAAATAGAACAGTAAGGAACGTCTACACCCGTTGTTTGATACAAGCCATCAGGGCGGCAGTTAGATGTCACCGCGCCACCGTTTACCGTTAACGTCGCGAGTGCAGAATCTGCTGTTGCTCCAGCATCATCGGTTGCTCTCGCATAAACACTTAGCGAACCAGCTTGTGAAAGCGTTACATCAAGCGTGTATGGCGCAGTTGTTGCGGTGCCAGCAAGGACGCCCGCCACATAGAAATCAACTTTAGCAACGGTGCCATCCGCATCTGCGGCATTCGCAGTCAGTGTGACGGAGCCACCCAAGTCAATAGAAGTCGCAGAAAGCGCAACATCCACTGTCGGCGCTTCGTTACCAGGTTGTGCTGGTGCCACAGTTAACGTCACAGCACTTGCTGTGCTCACTGCACCTGCATCATCATACGCCTTAGTAGAGAATTCGTGCTGGCCTTCAGTCGCTGTCCATGACGCAGCATAAGGCGCAGACGTTGCCTGACCAACTAATACGCCATCAACAAAGAATTCTACTTTGCTAACGGTTCCATCGGTATCTGATGCATCTGCAGCTAGGTTAACAACATCCCCCGCAGTCACAGAAGCCGACGCAGAAGGCGATGTCAGAGTAACAGTCGGGACTTCATTCTGAGGTGGATCAACCGGTCCAGTGCCATCACATGCGCCAAGTGTTTCCCACTCGCCCCACTCACCAGATTGCGCTGGGTTACTGTTTTGCGTCCAGTAACGTGCTTTGTAAGCATTACCTTCATGTTGAACTTGGTCACCACCGTTATAAACTTTTGATGATTGCCAAGTTTCTAGAGGGGCACAGTCAACCGCTGCGTAGCTATTGAAGGCCATAAGACAAGGAGCGGTGAGAGTGCTTAGTGTGAACACGCTTTTCACTGCGTTGCCGTTTTTAAGGTGCATAATCGCTCTTCCTTAAGTTATTGTTAAAACAATACTAAATGCGCTAAACAAAGCGCACTTATACTTTTATTTCGACGTAAAATAACTTAAGTACAAGTTGGTGATTTCACACTATCTATTTACGAGTTTTCCACACCGCCTCGCAACAATCCACTAAATGCTTGCAACAACGTACCTATTATTTGGCACCAGTAACTAATTTTATAAATCAAATAAATATGTCACTCGCAAATTAATAAAAAAGGCAAAAAAAGTCGTTATTTTGAAATAAAGATCACTAAGCCTTTGTTGACCTTGGCGTTTCATTAAAATGTCGCTTGTACTCGCGACTAAACTGTGATGGGCTCGTGTACCCGACCAGTCTCGCGGCATCATTAACACGTCGCCCCTCCAACTGGATTAACTCGCGCGCTTTATTAAGTCGAACTTTCTTAATGTATTGCAACGGAGATTCAAGCGTGACATTGCGAAAAGCTTGATGGAAAGCAGACACACTCATATTGGCTTCTTCTGCCAATGTTTGTACGCTCAACTGTTCATGGTACGCTTGATGAACACGATTCAGTGCTTTAGCGACCCTCGCGTAAGAGCCTTCTTGGTGTGCTAAGTCAAATAAAACATACCCTTCTTTGCTTACCAAAGTGCGATAAACAATTTCCTCAAGAAGTAGATCACCGAGCATGACAACATCCAGCTCATTACACAACGCGCTCATTAGTCGCTTGCATGCATCCAGCATACCTTCGCTCATGTGTACCGATTTAAGGCCGCAACGGGTAGTGTCCAGGCACTTATTACTGAATTTCTCAGCCTCAAGTTTTTTAACGAGCTTATGAAGAAGCGTTGGCGAAATATCTATCGAGATGCCAAGTAAAGGCTCATTGTTTGTCGCAAACGCTTCGCACTCCAGGGGCATGGGAACTCCTACGACAAGGTAATCATCGGGCCCATATTGGACAGGTGTATCACCGATATGAATGTTCTTATGTCCTTGCCCTAAAACAATAATTCCAGACTGATAGACAAACGGCTGGCGATGATTTCCTTTGCTACTGCGATAAAACCATACGCCATCTATTGCGGTTTTCTTCATACCTTCTAAGTCATGCAGTCCCTGCTTTTCAACATATTGCTGCATGATATCTGCGAGAGTGTGCATTCGAGCGCTCCATCAATGACCAACGAGTTTGGTCTCTATTATCATTTCGTGCACTATACTTCCTCTCGACTTTAACTTTCTAGCTCAAGAGCATCAATTTTGTAGAAATAGGCAGATTATTTGCAGAAATCGACCTATTAACGAACGTTAATCAGGACTAATATGCACGTATTCAATCTCCTTTACTGGAAGCAAGAGGGCTAATAATGAACTTTTCTTATGTAAACCCAACCAAGATTTTCTTTGGTCAAAAACAAATCGCTGCAATCAAAGAAGCTATCCCATCTGACCAAAAAGTTTTAGTGGTATACGGCGGTGGCTCAATTAAAAAGAATGGCGTGTACGACCAAGTCTCAGAAGCACTAGAGGGACATGAATGGCTAGAGTTTTCTGGTGTTGAACCCAACCCAACCAAAGAGACGCTCGATAAAGCGGTCGCAATGGTAAAAGAACATGGTGTTGACTTTATTCTTGCTGTAGGTGGTGGTTCAGTCATTGATGGCTCTAAATACGTAGCAGCAGCATCTAAGTATGATGGTGATGGCTGGGATATCATGATTGGTAAACACCAAGTCACTGAAGCGACGCCTCTAGCTGCAATTTTGACACTGCCAGCAACAGGCTCAGAGTCAAACATGGGCGCAGTTATCACTAAAAAAGAAACTCAAGACAAACTTCCGTTCATGTCTCCAGCAGTACAGCCTAAATTTGCTGTGTTAGACCCGGATGTAATGAAAACATTGCCAGAACGCCAGCTTATCAACGGCATTGTTGACGCATGGGTGCACGTATGTGAGCAATACTTGACGCTTCCTACCGGCGCAATGGTTCAAGATGGTTATGCAGAAACACTGCTGAAAACCTTAAAAACACTCGGAGAACAGTTTGCCGAGCGAGACGACGATATGTGGCGCGCAAACCTAATGTGGTCTGCTAACCAAGCATTGAACGGGTTAATTGGTAGTGGCGTTCCACAAGACTGGGCGACACATATGATCGGCCATGAATTAACGGCTCTATGGGGCGTCGATCATGCACGTTCTCTTGCAATCGTCCAACCATCACTACTTCGCAACCAAATGCAATTTAAACGTCCTAAGCTAGAGCAAATGGGTCGCAACGTATTTGGACTTGAAGCTGGAGACGATCTTGCTGAACGTACCATCGAAGCGATCGAAGCGTTTTATCATCAACTTGATGTCGCAACTAAGCTAGAAAACTATGGTGAAAGTCGTGAACAAGCGATCGATGCCATCATCGAACAACTCAACAAACACGGAATGACCGTTCTCGGTGAAAACCAAGCGATTACTCTTGAACGTAGTCGTGAAATTTTAGAACTCGCTGTTGCCTAACAGCAAAAACAGTTCACTGCCCTTTCTAGGGTTTAACGGTATTGTGACTTAACGGTCACAATACCGTTTTTTTATGCTATTTTGTAAGCTTCATCACGTTCAAATTCGGGAACTCCTCAAAATAACGATTAATCCCTACAAACTCCTTGATCGTGTAGGTCAGTAAAGAGACAACTGTCCAGCTTTACACAAACAAAAATAAAATTGAATTCAAAGGTCTAACTTACTCATTTAATGGACCTTTTATTTGTTGTAGTTATCCACTACATTAGCTTGTCTGTTCGAGAATCCATTTTATGTGGCTAGTTGTTGTCGTATTAGCATTCATACATATCATCAGTATCCGTAAAGGTCCTAAGTGGGTCTTCTACGTATCCAAACCATTACCAGTGCTCTGTATGCTTGGGATTTTAATCCAGTCTCCTGCCTATCATATGCCATACACGCATTGGATTTTGGTTGGCTTATCGCTCTCGTTGCTTGGTGATCTACTATTAATGCTCCCTAGAGATAAGTTTATTACCGGATTAGTGCTCTTCTGCTCTGCACATCTCTCCTATAGCTACGGTTTTACCATCATGTCCGCTTGGCATTTTACGCCTTGGCTCCCTATTGCTTTATTTGGACTCGGTGTGTGTTTCTATTGGTTGTTTCGACCGGACCTTGGTCAAGAAAAGCTCCCGGTTGCCAGCTACATATTGGTATTGATGACCATGTGTTGGGCTGCTATCGAGTATTATTTGAGTGGAAAAACACAATCGTCCTCGTTTGCAGTGCTCGGAAGCTTTATCTTCATCGTTTCTGGTACCGTCTTAGCTTTTGAACGCTTCGGGGGACGATCCGTATTTTCGCGACAAGTCGTCATGGTGACCTACTATTCCGCACAAACATTGATGGTAATGTCCGTTGTTGCCATCGTTGTTCGTTATCCGTATCTCAGTTGAACTGACTTATTAGTAATAGCTTTTGTGCCTAATTCTTAAAACATTACTTTATCAAACACTAAAGTGAGCAGGTTCTTAATCTTAGAACCTGAATATAAGCTTGTTCTTAATGAAATAATGCGCACAACTTGCTATTGTAGAAGGATATTTTTCCTTTATAGCGTGCCCCTTTGAAAGAGAACACTCCTGTTGTTGAATTTAGCAACGTAAACAAGTGGTATGGCGATTACCACGCTCTAAAAGATATCAACTTCTCCGTGCATTCTGGCGAGATCGTCGTGGTGTGTGGCCCTTCTGGTTCAGGAAAATCAACGCTCATTCGTTGCATCAACCATCTTGAATCGATTCAAGAAGGCCAACTTCATGTATTCGACCAGCCTTCTCACGCAAAATCTCTCAAGCCCGGTAAAATCGGCATGGTGTTCCAGCACTTCCACCTTTTTCCTCATTTGACTGTACTGGAAAACCTCACCTTAGCGCCGATTCGCACACTCAAATTGTCAAAACAAAAAGCTGAAAAACGCGCACGACATTACCTAAAGCGAGTCAACATTGAAGAGCAAGCGAGTAAATACCCTATCCAGCTTTCTGGCGGTCAGCAGCAACGCGTCGCGATCGCCCGCTCCTTATGCATGGAACCGGACTTACTCCTCTTTGACGAACCAACTTCGGCACTTGATCCGGAAATGATCAATGAAGTGTTGGATGTCATGGTTGAACTGGCACAAAGCGGAATGACGATGATTTGCGTCACGCACGAAATGGGATTTGCCAAAAAAGTAGCGAACCGCGTGGTATTTATGGATGAAGGCCAAATCGTGGAAATGAACTCACCGATCGCCTTATTTGAAACACCACAGCATCCACGAACCCAAGCATTTTTGAACCAAATTTTAAGTTACTGATGATAGTTCGCGTAATCAAACCTGTGCTTCAAGCTTTACTACAAATGACGCTCCTCTTCATCGCGATTGTGTGGGTGTTAGACTCTGGTGCCGATGCTATGGGCTATCAATGGCAATGGGAACGCGTACCTGATTACATCGCTTTTTATGAAGATGGCGAATGGTGGCCCGCCGAACTTATCGATGGGCTATTGGTCACTCTTAACATCTCGGCCATTAGTCTATTCTTCACCTTAGTGTTGGGGTTGGTCACCGCATTACTAAGGCTTAGCGATTCGAAAGTCGGCAATGTTATTGGCACCACTTATGTCGAGGTAATACGTAACACGCCGTTGTTGGTGCAAATCTATTTGCTCTACTTCGTGTTTGGCCCCGTGATTGGTTTGGACCGATTCAGCACCGCCGTTTTGGCTTTATCCCTTTTCCAAGGTGCTTACACTGCAGAAATACTCCGTGCAGGTTTAAACAGTATTCCTAAAGGGCAATTCGAAGCAGCACAAACTCTCGGGCTGTCGCCGTTTTACACCTACAAAGACGTGATTTTGCCTCAGGTTTTACAGCGCACATTACCGCCATTAACCAATGAAGTGGTTTCTTTGATCAAAAACTCTTCCATTGTAAGCGTGATGGCGATTTTTGATTTAACAACACAGGCACGCAACATCGTCTCTGAGACGGCGATGCCGTTTGAAATTTGGTTTACCGTGGCAGCAATTTATCTTGCTCTCACTCTATCACTTTCTGGCTTGTCTGCATGGCTAGAACACAAACTCGGAGCCAGTTGGCGCAAATTATAAGGAGATAACATGAAGTTATTCAAAGCGACCATTACTGCATTATTAGGGCTAGCCATCGCTATGCCTACAATCGCGAAAGAAGATGTTGCCACACCCAATGTAGATCAAATCAAAGAACGAGGCACTTTGCGCGTTGGTATGTCAACATTTGTCCCTTGGGCAATGCGCAACAAGCAAGGTGAGTTAATCGGTTTTGAAATCGATGTTGCCAAACGCTTAGCAGAAGATTCAGGTTTGAAAGTGGAATTTGTACCGACCGCGTGGGATGGCATTATTCCCGCACTACTGGCGAAAAAGTTCGACGTGATCATCGGTGGCATGTCGGTCACGCCCGAGCGTTCCAAAAGCGTGTTGTTTACTGAACCCTATTCACACTCCGGTGTTCAAGTAGCAGCAAATAAAGAGCTGGCTTCTGGTTTTAGCGAATTTTCGGATTTTGACTCACGACGCGTAAAAATTGCGGCTCGCCGCGGCGCATTCACCGTTCAAGTCGCCAGAGAAACCTTCCCGAAAGCGAAGATTCTGCAATTTGATGACGATGCGCAAGCGTTCCAAGAGGTGCTGAATGGTAACGCCCACGCGGTCATTGCTTCTAGCCCAAAACCAGAACATGAGACAGTGAAACACAGCGACAAGCTATTCCTTCCATTCTCTGAGCGACTATCAAAAGGTAACGAAGCCTTTGCTGTTCGCTTGGGGGAAGAAGATAAAAAAGCCTTTTTCAATAAATGGATTGAAGCAAGAACCCAAGATGGATGGTTAAAACAGCGTTATGAATACTGGTTCTCGACATTAGATTGGCAAGATCAAGTCGCGCAAGGCCAGTAATCTAAATGGCTCGTGGTCTTCGCGAGCCTATACTTTCCAATCATCCATTTTACTTTTTCATCATCTATCGGAGTCAAATTTTTGGGCGAACAAACCACCACTCGCACAGTATCCACTAATTCCAACAAAGGTTCCTTTCTATCGCGATTAAACACGCTAGATTGGTTACTGCTTATTATCTGTGGTATTGGTGGCGTTTGGCTGTACCATCGGTCCGCTGTTGGTGTGCATTATTTGTGGCAGTGGAAAGAGGCGCTTGAATTACTTTTCACGCCAAGAGCCGATGGTGGTTTGCCCTACTTCTTCCAAGGTTTGATTTCGACGTTAAGGCTCAGTATTTGGGGCATCAGCTTCGCGTTAGTGCTTGGCACTTTGTTAGGCTTAGCACGCTTCTCTCGCTCCGTTTGGTTGCGCACACCTGCAAACACATTTATCCAGTTGGTAAGAAACATCCCACCGTTGGTTTTTGTTTTTATTTTTTACTTTTTCATTTCTAACCAGTTGATCCCGTTACTCGGTTTGGAAGATCTTCTACGAAACTATAACGGCGAACCAAATGCGCTACAGAGCTTTCTTTTTGGGCCTTATAACCTTTGGGAAAATCTTGCCTCTGGCGTGTTATGCGTCGGCCTACTCTCTTCTGCCTACGTTGCAGAAGTGGTGCGTGCAGGTTTACAAAGTATCGACCAAGGACTGTGGGAAGCGGCGGATTCATTGGGCTTGTCTCGATGGGTGAAGTACCGATTCGTTATCGCGCCACAGGTGCTTAAAGCCATCACCCCAGCACTTGCCGGTCAAACCATCTCTCTAGTGAAAGACACCTCTATCGTTTCACTGATCTCGATACAAGAAATGACTTTCGTTGGGACCGAAATGGCAAATTCATCAGGCTATATCTTTGAAATTTGGCTCATTGTCGGCATTGCTTACTTTTTGATTTGTTTTGGGTTGTCACTTATTTTTCGCCACATTGAAGCAAAATCGGAATCCATTTCAAATTAACTCAACTGTATATGTAATTAGACACATTTGAATCTTCAAATCAGAATTGCATCCTGTTACATTGAAAAGATGCTAAATTTTCGGCGTTTTTCATGGAGTTAAAGAATCAATCGGACTACGAGCGATACATTAAGCAAGATAATCTTGGTGAATATTACGTAGTTCTCAATCAATTCACTTTTCACAGTGTTTATCAGCCGATTTTTGATAAGCACCAGCGTATTATTGGAATGGAAGCTCTACTGCGAATTCGTGGCATTGATGGTTCGTTAATTCGTCCTGATGTATTTCTGGCCAACAATGGCCTCGATCCCTACTTTCGATTGTGTGTTGAGTTTTTATCCAGAGCAATGCACATTCGAAATTTTGCACGCTGTTTCGCAGGAACGCCTATCAAACTGTTTCTCAATGTCATGCCTCAAACCCTACTCACCCTAACCAAAGACATGGGCTTTAAAGACAACGGCCTGCTTTACAAGCGCCTTTCCGACCTTGGTATGAGCCCATCAGACGTGGTGTTTGAAGTAGTCGAAGAGTCCTGCGGTGATACTGATTTACTGATCAAAGCCGTGCAGTTAATGAGAGCGAATGGCTTTATCTTTGCTATCGATGATTTTGGCGCTCAACATTCTGATATCGCACGTGTTCAGCAGCTCTGCCCAGACATCATAAAAATCGATCGCTCTTATCTACTTGATTACTGCGCCGGAGAAACCTTTTCCATACATAGCGCCGTTGAGCTCGCGGCTCATATGGGAGCAAAAGTGATCATAGAAGGGGTAGAAGAAGACGTGCAGCTGCAAGCGATGTATCAACTTGATTTGGATTATTACCAAGGCTTTTACTTAGGTAAGCCTTGCGCCATTCATCACTGGACCGATAGCCTAAACATTGAAACGACAGTGCATTGACACTGCCCCCTTACGATACAGTAAAACCAAAAAAGCGCCGATATATACTCGGCGCTTTTTGGTTTTGCTTGGCGATGACCTGCCTAGCTAGATATTAATTTGCTTAGAAAAAGTCAATAGAGTTACGCCCACTCTTCGGATCGCGAGTCGCTTGCGGCTTTTCAGCTTTCTTACCTTTCTTCGCCGATTGCGACAGCGCGTTTTGTTGCGCTTTACGTTCTTTATGCGCTGCTTTTCGGCCTGTTGATTTAGGCCCAGAGGCTTTAGCTGGCTTGCTTTGGCGAGATTTCTCTTTACGTGCAGATTGCGCTTCTTTCTTCGCTTTCTTTTCCGCTTTTTGCTCTGCCGTTTCAGGCTCAGTTACCGGCGCATCGCAAACCACAACATAATATTCCTGGTTAAACTCAAAAAAGTCACCATCATACATCTTGCGGCGCTTACGTGTTTCTAGCTCACCATTCACCGCGACGTAACCTTCTTCGATGATATGCTTTGCTTCGCCGCCACCGCTGACCAAGTTCGCGATTTTAAAAAGCTTGTACAGTTCGATCGGATGCGCATCAACGTCGATGCCAATTGCTTCGATCTCAATCTCTTCGCCTTCTAAATACTCTTCGTGGTCGTAATCTTGGGTCATGTTACTTACTCTTACTATTTGATGCCCTGAAGTTTAAACGCAATGCTTAAAAATAGAAACCTCTGCCGATGCTCAATCACCGATTAGCCTTGGCATTTGAGCACCTCTTAACCCATTTAACTTGTCGCTCGTTAGCTTGTATATCGATGCGTAGCTCAAACGAAGCTGCAATTACGCAACCTGAAGGTATATACTCTTCAAGTTATTGTTGAAAAGAGCGAATACTTTGTCTCAACCAAGCAGAATTACCTTTGTCACGGCTAACTTGTTTAATTTTGTCGCACCTCCTGATGCCTACTATGATTTCGAAAACATCTACTCGTTAGAGCAATGGCAAGACAAACTTGCTTGGACGCAACGTCAAGTTGAAAAACTGGAAGGCGACGTGATTGGTTTACAAGAAGTATTCAGTATCGAGAAGACTCAGGCATTCTTTTCAACCATCGGCTACCCCTACTTTGCAACCGTTGACACCCCACATGTAGAGGATGAGTACATTTACTCAAGCCCTGTTGTGGCAATCGCATCTCGATTTCCAATCGAAAAAGTACAAGCGGTAGAATTTGACTTAGCAACGCTTGAGCCTTTTGGAGTGAATGTTGCTCCAGAGTTCAGTCGCAAACCTATCTATGCGCAAGTGATACATCCTGTACTCGGCCATATCGCCGTTTACGTAACGCACTTAAAATCTCAACGCCCAGCCGACTCAGAACAACCAGAAACGTCTAGCACGATTATTGGGCGCTGGTTATCCACCCAGCAAAGAGGTTGGGAAGCTGCGATGTTAAGAGACGCGATGCAAAAAAGGTATAGAAAGGAGCCAATGCCAACGGTGTTAATGGGTGATATGAATCAACCTATCACTCCAACCAGTGTTAATAGCGCATTGGTATCTAATACTGGTGACAGCGTCACTGAATTGCAACTCAAAGATGGATGGTCATTACAAAGTGACGCTCTGAAGGATGAACGCCCCGCTACGCATTATCATTTTTCCACTGGGAATGTGCTCGACTATATCTTGCTCTCTCAAGAGTTTGACACCTTATCAGATATATCGGTTGCCGAGGTTGTTGACTATCAGGTGTCTAACCAACATCTGATCAACCCGATTTATGACAGAGATAAAAACGCCAGCGACCACGCATTTGTGGCGCTGACGGCTGAAGTAAAGCTTTGAGTAACCTGTTTAGTGACGTTTAACAATTTTACGTGGAATCAACTCAACACCCGGTTTATAACGTTTGGCGGAAGCGTTGAGCGCTAACTCCATTGCGCTGTCCGCGATCAACTCAAATTGTTGAGGTAAAGAGTTGATTTTCACTGGCAAGAAGTCCAGCAGTCGATTATCACCAAACGTCGCTAGGCGAACTTTGCTCATGAGTTCTGGCTTTTCGAGCATCACATCCAACACACCTTCTAACAGTGTGTATGACGTTGTGACAATGGCATCTGGCAGCTCGTTCTCTGCTAGCCATCTCTCTAAGACTTTCTTGCCTTCTTCTCGGGAGAAGTGTTGTCCATAACCCACTGTTGCCGTTTTGCCACCTTGTTGAGAAGCGGATAGAAAACCGAGCTCACGCTCTTTTGAAACTTGAAGGTCTTGCAACGCTCCAATCAAGCCTATGGACTTTATATCCTCGGACAGCACTGACTGAGTGAGTTCAAGTGCGGCGTCAAAATCTTCGCTGATGACACAACAAAAGTGCTCATCATCCATTGGACGGTCCAGCGCAATAACTGGCGTACCCGAGTTTTGCAACTTAAGATAATACTCGTTTGCAGTGGGCATACCACTTGCCACAAATAACGCATCAATGCGACGACTAACTAACGCTTCCGCCACCTTTTGCTCTGTATCAGGATCATCATCAGAGCAGCCAATTAAAATTTGGTACCCTGCTTTACGCGAGTTTTGTTCAATCAGTTTTGCAAGACGCGCATAACTGGTGTTTTCTAAGTCTGGGATGATAAGCCCAAATGAGCGTGAATTACCTGCTCGCAAAGAAGACGCCGCATGATCTGGCTTATAATTGTATTCTTCTACAACGGCCATCACTTTCTTCTGAGTCTTCTCGCTGATGCGGTATTTCTGCGCTTTTCCGTTAATCACATAGCTTGCAGTTGTCTTAGAAACACCCGCTAATTTGGCTATTTCATCCAGTGTCATATTCTAAACCTTATTCTGTGCGCGCGATCATATTAATACATCAACGATCTTTCGATAAGTTGAATTATAAGCTGAACCGATTCAGTATAAAAGCTGAAAGGATTCAGCAAAACTTAAAAATTGACGTAAATCACCTGAATACACAACAAACTAATTTGTAGGCTAGGCTATAGGACAGCAACAAAGACTCGTTTGTTAACGTCAGTTTTTAAAATAGTTTTTCTGAGTCTTTTAAAAAATTTACCAATAAGCTGAATCGATTTAGCTTGAAAAATAGAATGGTTTGAGGAGTGATAAGCGCTCAGCAGAAGCGGCGTTCAACTTCTCACACAGAATACATTTTTAAATTGATACCTTAAGGCTGGAGAAGCACCATGCTTAAGCTAAATAAGAACGACATTACCCTCTCGCAATCAGCGACAGATAAGTTTGAAGCAATAAAAAGTATTGCTCATAGCCTGACTGATAAAGGCCTAGTTGAGCACGGTTACGTGGAAGGCATGCTAAACCGTGAAAACCAAAACTCTACGTTTTTGGGGAACGGTATTGCCATCCCGCACGGCACGACTGACACTCGCTCAATGGTGAAAACAACGGGTGTTGCTGTGCATCACTTCCCACAAGGTGTCGACTGGGGTGATGGCAATACTGTGTTCGTCGCTATCGGCATTGCAGCTAAATCTGATGAGCACCTTGGCATTCTTAAACAGCTAACGAAAGTGCTAGGCGCTGACGGCGTAGAAGAACGCCTACGTAATGCAAAAAATGAAGACGAGATTATTGCCCTGCTCCACGGTGATGTTCAGCTTGAAGCAGACTTTGACGCCTCTTTAATTCAACTTATGTTCCCTGCGAGCGATATGCTACAAATGAGTGCTGTTGCTGGTGGTCTTTTGAAAAACACGGGCTGTGCTGATAACGAGTTCGTCGCAGATCTCGTTACCAAAACACCAACTCACTTAGGTAATGGCCTTTGGTTAATTGGCAGTGACAAACATGTCACTCGCACAGGCGTGTCATTTGTCTCGACGGCAAACGACTGCGAATATGAAGGTCAAAAAGTGCGTGCACTTGTCGCGTTTGCGGCATGTAACAATGCTCACCAGCCTATCCTAAAAACGCTTTCTCATATTGTGTTTAACAATGAGCACGGCAAGCTTTTAGATGCATCAGTAGAACAGATTCTCGCTTTGTTTAAAGGTGAAGAAGTCACAGCCGCATCTTCAGAAGAAGGCAATATCGCTGTATTTAAAATCAAAAACTCTCATGGTTTACATGCTCGTCCGGGTGCAATGTTAGTGGCGGAAGCGAAAAAATTTGAATCCACCATTCGCGTTGCCAACCTAGACGGTGATGGCAAAACAGTAAACGCGAAGAGCCTAATGAAAGTCATTGCGCTTGGCGTTAAGCACGGTCATCAACTTCAATTCACTGCGGAAGGCCCAGATGCACCACAAGCCTTGGAGTCTATCGGGAATGCTATCGCTTCTGGCCTTGGTGAAGGTTAAGGAGCCGATATGACGAACAAAACAAGTAAAGTTGTCACTATTACGCTCAACCCGGCATTGGATTTAACAGGTTCAGTAAATGAGCTAAACGTTGGTTCCGTGAGCCTAGTACAGCAAAGCAATCTCCATGCTGCAGGTAAAGGTGTCAACGTAGCAAAAGTGTTGAGCGATTTAGGCGCAGATGTCACGGTTACCGGCTTTCTCGGTAAAGATAACCCAGAGCTATTCCATCAGCTTTTCAATGACATCGGCGTCAAGAATGAGTTTGTAGAAGTACAAGGTGCCACTCGTATCAACGTCAAGCTCGTTGAGGCTAATGGCAACGTTAGTGACATTAACTTCCCTGGTGTTCAAGTAACGGCTGACGAAATTGCTCGCTTTGAGGAGACGCTATTCCGTCTCGCAAAGACTCACGATTACTTTGTGCTTGCAGGTAGCTTACCTGGAGGCGTAACCGCCGAACAATGTGCTGCGTGGATAAAAGCACTGCATCAACAAGGCAAAAAGGTGTTGTTCGACAGCAGTAAAGCCGCATTGAAATCAGGTATTGAGGCTCACCCATGGTTGATTAAGCCTAATGATGAAGAACTTGGTGATTTTGTTGGCGAACACCTAGAAACACCAGAACAATGCCAAGCCGCCGCGCAAACACTGAGTGACAAAGGCATCGAGAACATTGTTGTGTCGATGGGCGCTGACGGTGTGATGTGGCTAAACCAAGGCGAATGGCTTCGTGCACAACCCCCTCGAATGAATGTGGTAAGCACCGTTGGCGCAGGCGATACGCTAGTTGCTGGCTTGTGTTGGGGCCACATGCAACTGATGCCGAAAAACGATTTATTGCGCTTCGCTACAGCACTTTCTGCCTTGGCAGTTAGTCAAGTCGGCGTAGGGCTAACCAGTCAGGAAGAACTGGAGAACATCAAGCAGCAAACTGAAGTTAGCGAGCTTTACCCTATTACAAACTTAGAACAAAACTAAGGAACAGAAGGTTATCGTATGAATATTGCCATTATTACTGCCTGCCCGAGCGGTGTTGCAAATAGCATCCTTGCGGCAGGGTTACTAGAACAAGCAGCCGCAAAATTAACCTGGAATGCAAAAATCGAATGTCAATCAAATGTGGTTGAACCTACACTGCTGACGGAAGCTGACGTTGAACAAGCAGAAGTCATTATCATTGCGGCAAATACTAGCGTGGATACTTCTCGTTTCGTAGGGAAAAAGGTTTACCAAGCGGAAATCAGCGAAGTAACAAAAGACGCAACTGCGTTTCTTCAGCAAGCGGTTGAAAACGCCACTTTACTTGAAAAAACAACCACACTTGCAGCCCCTATCACTCCTGAAGCAACATCAGCAGCGAAGAAAATTGTCGCAATCACCGCTTGTCCTACTGGCGTTGCGCATACCTTTATGGCAGCAGAAGCGTTAGAAGAAGAAGGCAAACGCCGTGGACACCAAATCAAGGTGGAAACTCGTGGTTCAGTTGGTGCGAAAAACCAACTGACTGACCAAGACATCGCAGACGCTGATCTAGTGATCATTGCTGCAGATATAGAAGTTCCACTTGACCGCTTCAACGGCAAAAAGATGTACCGCACGAAAACAGGCCCAGCTCTGAAGAAAACAGCCGAAGAGATGGACAAAGCATTCGAGCAAGCCACGATTTACCAACATTCAGGTTCTGCAAATTCTGCTTCGGCAGCAGACGAGAAGAAAGGCGCTTACAAACACTTGATGACAGGGGTATCGCACATGCTGCCTGTGGTTGTCGCTGGTGGTTTGATCATCGCTCTATCGTTCGTGTTCGGTATTGAAGCATTTAAAGAAGAAGGCACGCTAGCAGCAGCCTTGATGAACATTGGTGGTGGCTCTGCATTCGCATTGATGATTCCTGTGCTTGCGGGTTACATCGCGTTCTCGATTGCTGACCGTCCGGGTCTGGCTCCTGGTCTTGTTGGCGGTATGCTAGCAAGTTCAACGGGTGCTGGTTTCCTTGGTGGTATCGCAGCTGGCTTCATTGCCGGTTACGCGGCGAAGCTCCTTGCGGACAAAGTAAAACTCCCACAATCGATGGAAGCGCTTAAACCAATTCTGATCATTCCATTTGTGGCAACACTGTTCACTGGCCTTGTGATGATCTACATCGTAGGTGGCCCAGTTTCAGGCATCATGAACGGCCTGACTGACTTCCTAAACAACATGGGATCTGACAGTGCAGTTCTGCTAGGTATTATCCTTGGTGCGATGATGTGTTTCGACCTAGGTGGCCCAGTAAATAAAGCCGCTTACGCATTTGGCGTCGGTCTATTGGCTTCGCAAACTTACGCGCCAATGGCAGCAATCATGGCTGCTGGTATGGTTCCTGCGCTAGGTATGGGTTTAGCGACCTTCATTGCGAAGAACAAATTTGAACAAAATGAACGTGAGGCTGGTAAAGCATCATTTGTATTGGGCCTGTGTTTCATCTCTGAAGGTGCTATTCCATTTGCCGCGAAAGATCCAATGCGTGTGATTCCATCTTGTATGGCAGGTGGCGCGCTTACTGGTGCCCTATCAATGCTGTTCGGTGCAAAATTAATGGCACCACACGGCGGTCTGTTCGTACTGTTAATCCCTAACGCCATTTCACCAGTGTTAATGTACTTAGTGGCTATCGCAGCTGGTACAGCAGTAACTGGCTTTACTTACGCTTTCTTAAAAAGAAAAGCAGAAGCCAAACAAGAAGTCGCGGCATAAACAGAATTACACCGCTTAACAATGCCACCCTCGAATTTGGCATTCAGCACCTCCCTTTAATTCCGGTTAAGGGAGGTGTTTTTTATTCCGCAGCCGGAACGGCAACAATGTCTACTTCCCCACTGTTCATATCCACGGTAGCTTTATAAGTACTATGCGGATCACCGTAATGTTTAAAGGTGAAGTGGTATACATTGGCCGGCGTCCACAAAGTTTTCGAATCAGCGGGCATAATGTCATAGCCATCTTGCTGATAAAGCTCTGTCGCCATTACATTCGCAATTGCCGCCTGCTGGTTTGAGTCACGATCCACCTTTGGCTCCAAAGAAGGGTTACTCGGGTAAGATTCACCGTTGTAACTCATGAGTCGATATGAGCCATTACTCCAAACGATGAAATCTTGCCAGCCATTGCTGTAACTATCTGCAAGTACAATAGGCGTGCGAGTGACAGACATTCGATTGATAACGTTCCCCTCGTTATCAAACATATAAGCTGCACAACCACCGCTGCCACAGAAATAACGGTCTTGTAGCAATACAATGTGTTCTGCATTGCCATCGCTGTTTAAGTCGGCGCTACCCGATATATAACGTAGATTGTCTTGTTCGAGTGAAAGCCCTTCAGGCGCTAAAACCTTGTTATCAATCCAGTTGGAGATGACTTCAGTGCTAACGCTGTTGATTTTAGGAACGGCTTGCTTAGCCTCTTCTGTAGTCATACTGTCTGTCGTAGTACAGCCGACCAAGGTGAAAGAACCGACGAAGAAGAGTCCGTGTAATACGCGCTTGTTCATGTTATCTCGCTCTTTGATGTATCGTTCCATCAGTATACGCATGATTTGCATTGCATTCGTAAGAAAATCATTAGAATCAAGTAAATGAATGGGTTGGTGTACATTGGTAAGATCAAAAAAGCCCTGAAGAAAACCTTCAGGGCTAGGCAGGAAGCTGGCAAATAGCCAGGAGTCCCTATGCAGTGGTCGGTTTTACCCTAAACAGAATCGCAAACATCACTGGCACTACAATCAGTGTCAGTACTGTAGCAAAACCAAGACCTGCCATAATCGTTATTGCCATCGATCCAAAGAAGGCATCGAAGACGAGTGGAATCATCCCCAAGATGGTCGTCAGAGCAGCCATACTTACCGGACGAACACGACTGATCGCACTATCGACAATCGCGAGGTAAGGCTCTTTCCCTGATTCCAACTCAAGGTTAATTTGATCAAGCAACACAATACCGTTTTTCAAAATCATCCCACTTAGGCTCAGCAAACCAAGGAATGCTGTAAAGCTGAACGGCATATTCATGGTAAGCAAACCAAAGGCAACACCAATGATCGCCAACGGCACGGTGAACCAAATGACCAACGGCTTTTTAATTGAGTTAAACAACAAAATAGTAATGATGAACATCAACAAGTAACCCATCGGCAACGAACCAAACAGACCTTCTTGCGCATCTTTCGATGATTCATACTCACCACCCCATGTGATTTCGTAACCTTCTGGAATATGCAGTGCCATCACTTTAGGCTGCACACGCACAAACAAGCTTGCCGCCGTGTCGTCGCTCAACACATCGTGGTCAGCGAGCACAGTTAACGTGCGCTTGCGGTCACGACGCTGAATTAGCGGCTCGCTCCAATCCAATTTAACGCCATCAATCACTTGGTCGACCGGAATATACGTTTGCAGTGATGGGCTCCAAATGGTCACGTTTTGTAGTGATTCAAAGTCCACGCGTTCTTCTTCAGGAAGGCGCGTCATAATTGGCAAAGTGTGTGTACCATCACGTAAGTAACCCAACGTGCTACCACCAAACGCCATTTGTAGTGTGCTTGAAAGATCTTCTTTCGAAATGCCCAAGCGACGAGCTTTAGACTCATTGAAAACAGGCACAAGCTCCTTAGTACGCTCTCGCCAATCGTGACGAATGTTTCGGGCACCAGGGTCGGTATGAAGGATGTCTTCAACTTGCACTGCTAAATCACGTAAAACTTGCGGATCGGGACCAGTAATACGCGCTTCGATCTTAGACGCTGGTGAAGGGCCAAATTCCATCAATTTAAATTGAAATGTCGGTGCATCAAACGTCTTCGCAAGGTTAGCGTCTAACTTGTGCAACAAACCGAACATGCTCTCACGATCAGTGGCGCGAACTTGGAACTGGGCGTACGCTTCGTAGCTTTTCTCTGGCTGGTAAGTCAGAGCGAAACGCTGCAAACCCTGCCCAATTGAAGCAGAAACAAAGTCAATATCGTCTTGCTGACGAATGTAGCTTTCCACTTCTTCGGCTTTTTTGATCGTTTCGCGGATGTCCGTACCTTCTGGCATCCACATATCAACGTAAAACATCGGCGTGTTCGATGGTGGGAAGAACTGCTGTTTTACATTACCAAATGCCAAGACAGCACCCACTAATAGCGCGACCATGCCAGCAACCGTGAGCCAACGGAATCGCAGTGCGAATTTCAGCGATGCGCCAAATACAACAAACAGCCAACCTTTATAGGGATCTTCTTCGTTGGTATTTTGGCCCTTGCCCTCTTCTTTCAACAATAGATCTGCGAGGAATGGCGTCAGCGTAATAGCGGTAATCCAGCTCAAAAATAGTGAGAAACACAGCACCCAGAATAGAGAGCCCATGAACTCACCCGTTGCATCTTGCGACAAACCGATAGGTGCAAAAGCCGTAATCGCAATGATGGTTGCGCCAAGCAAAGGCCACTGTGTTTGCTTTACAATATCGACGGCCGCTTGAACTTTAGTGCGCCCTTTTTTTAGGCCAACCAAGATGCCTTCCACGACCACAATCGCGTTATCAACCAGCATACCCAGAGCAATAATTAACGCGCCAAGAGAAATACGGTGCAGCTCGATATTGTTGTAGTTCATCAAGATGAAGGTACCGAACACCGTCAATAACAGCACGACGCCAATGATGACACCACTGCGTAATCCCATCGTAAACAGCAGAACGATGATAACGATCGCCACAGCCTCTGCTAGGCTAATCACAAACGCTTTAACGGACTCATCCACTTCATTGGCTTGGTTGTAAAAGTAGTTCATATCGATGCCAGCAGGCTTGATCGACTCAAGGCTCGCAAGCTCCGCATCCAAACGTTCGCCAACCTCAACCACGTTCACACCTGACGCAAACGAGATACCGATATTAATTGCTTTTTGACCGTTAAAGAGTACGACGTTGCTTGGCTTCTCTTGGATACCACGAGAAATCGTTGCTACATCTTTTAGACGAATTAGGTTCCCAGTGTCACGACCATGAATGATCAAGTTTTCTAGCGCTTCTACGGTGTTTAAGGTACCACTTGGACGAATGACAAGGCTTTCGCCATTGACCATCACTTCCCCTGCTGAAACCACATTATTTTGTTGGTTCAACAAGCTCGCAACCACATTCATGTCTAAGTTCAGCGCGGCAAGGCGGTCAAGAGAGATCTCAACAAACAGCATTTCTTGCTGATCGCCCGTGATATCCACTTTTCCTACGCCATCAACCAGCTCGATTTCACGAGTCAGGTAATCAGCATAGCGTTTTAGCTCGACATAATCGTAGTCATCGCCAGTGAGCATCAGCATCACGCCATAAACGTCACCGAAATCATCAATGATCTGCAAAGATTGTACGCCCTGAGGCAAAGTTGGTCGCAAGTCATTAATTTTACGGCGCATTTCATCCCAAATTTGCGGCAGTTCATCAGGACCATAGTCCATTTCCATACTGACCGTGATTTGAGACATACCATCAGAAGACGTAGAGGTAATTTTGTCTATGTAAGGGAGTTTTCGAATCTCTTTTTCTAAAGGATACGTCAGCTCTTCTTCAACCTCTTTCGACGTCGCGCCAGGGTATGTTGAAATGATCATGGCATCTTTAATCGTAAATGCCGGGTCTTCTAGTCGTCCAAGCTCCAAAAACGACGTTAGACCACCAACAGCAAGGATAATAATGAACAACCAGCTGATGACTTTATTTTTTATTGAGTACTCAGCAATGTTCATTATTGTTTATTCTCCACAACATCCACATGTTTACCTTCACGTAATTTACGTAGGTTTGAATTAATCAGAACGTCGCCTTGCTTAACTCCTGACGACACAATGGCTCCGTTGCCATTCACTTGGGAAATCATCACTGGCACCCGAGTGACAACGTCACCCTCTTTTTTCCATACAAAGAACTCATTCTCTTCACTGCCCGCTTGAAGCGCCGTTACTGGAATACTGTAACCATCGATGGAGGTAATCCCCGCCTTAACCATATCGACCAGAACACTGACGCTGGTTCCCGGTAGAATCTCTGCTTTTGGCTGTGGCATCGTCAAATACATTTCGTAAGTTTGAGTTTCGGAGTTAGGCTCACTTGTGTGCTCTAAATAGTCCAAAGCAAATGTGTCACTAATGCCGGAGAAGGTTGCTCTAGGCTTGTAACTCATGTTGTCTGAATTTGGGTCCACCATAGCGAGAACATTGTCGGAAAGCTCAATACGCACGTACACCAAATCGTTTTGATATAGGTTCAACACCGGCTCCCCAACTGCCACACGTTCAAAACGCTCTTTAAAAACGTCAGACACTTTACCGGCGAACGGGGCAAATAAACGGGTGTAGTTCAATTGATTGGTGGCGTTATAGAAATTAGCCTCTGCCAACTCTTTATTAGCCGTTAGCTCATCAAGCTCGGCCTTTGAGATCATCTGACGTGCGTGTAGGTCTTCGCCGCGTTTGAGCTGACGAATCGCCAGTGTATATTGCGCTTCTGCGTCATTTACGGCTTGCTTTTCTTTACTGTCATCCAACTTTGCGATCATTTGGCCTTGCTTAACAACGTCGCCCGCTTTCACCAACACGTGTTGAATTTCTCCCGCGCGGCGGAATGCCATAGGTGTTTGCTCTGCTGGTACAACTATTCCTTTAAAAGCTCGATATTGGCTTTGTACCGGCGCATCCACAGAAATAGTCGACACAAAAAGCGGCTGCTCGACGACAGCTTGGTTTTCATTTTTGCAACCCGTTAAAACTGCAAGCGCAATTGCAGAGATCGTAAATAGAGATCGTTTCATTAAATGCCTCCTTCACGAACCCAAGCTTTCACGACTTGTCCTTCGACCAGTCGCTCAACGCCAGCAACAACAACGTAATCATTGTTATCAAGCCCTGCTTTCACACCTCCAGAGGCATCAAGAGACACAGTGACTTTATTAACTTGCTGTGTGTTTCTGTCCATTACCCACACTTCGCCTTGCGTCTCTTTTTTGTTTACCCAAGCGGATTGAGGCAACGTCATCGCGTCCGATAGATGTTGTTTAGCTATGTGTACCTGCCCTGTCATACCTGTTAGCAAATTGCGATCTTCTGGTCGAGTAATGGTTACGATCGCCTCATAACTGTTGGTATCGACATTTGGCTGAGTCGAAATTTCTTTAAATTTTCCAGGGATACGTTTTCCTGGCTCGCTATCCATCGTCACCCACATATCGGAGTTTTGCAGTGACTCAAGTGATACGGATTCCGCATAACTGACTGGCAGTGTGAACGACACATCTAAGGTCGTGTTATCGATAAGATTCAGGATCTCTTGCTTCTCTGCGACCACTTGAAACGGGTTGACATAGGTGTATGACACGATGCCATCAAAAGGTGCGTGAATCTTGGTATAACTCAAATCTGTTTTGGCTTGTTCGTAGTTTGCCAATGCCGCTTTATATTGAGTTTCTTTCTGGTCGTACTCATCTGTACTAATCAGCTTTTTTCCATAAAGGTTTTTCGCGCGCTCCCATTGCGTTTTTGCTAACGCGAACTGAGCTTGAGAGGCGTCTAACGCAAGCTGAAGATCTTTAGGGTCTAACGTTGCAAGCACTTCACCTTTTTTTACCTCTTGGCCCATGCGAACAAGTAATTCATCGACCTCACCACCAACCTGAAAAGAAAGCTGTGCGCGATGTGTCGCATCAATACGCGCTAAAAAGGCATGCGAGTCTTCAACTTCTAGATCTTTCACCGCCAGTAATTTTACAGGTTTGATTAAAGGTTCAGACGGCTCGGAAATGGCTTTGTTACACCCAGTTAGCATGCCAGAGAGACTTAATGTCACCACAGCACCAACTAAAGTGCGCTTTAAATATTGTTTTCGCACCCGCTTTCTCCGTAGGTTTTATATATTACACAGCCGTGCAGTATATGCAGAATTTGAAATTGATCAACATATTTTCCAGGTGGAAAGCAAATTAATTAGTCAAAGCGTCCGGTTTCTGGTAAAAGTAAGCGCGTTGATTAATATTCGGGAAAATTCGAACTATGAATGAAAGAAAGCAGGGGCGTAGAAGTGCTGAAGCCGCAGAACAAACTAAGTGTCTGATCCTTAAGGTGGCAGCAGATATGTTTTGTGAACTTGGTTACGAGCGTGTCTCACTGCGCAATATCAGTGAAAAGGCTGGTGTTTCACATAGTTTGATCCGTCACCACTTCGGCAGCAAAGAGAAGATTTGGCAAGCGGTTAGCGACGCGATGGATGAATTCATGCAGTGCTATATGGCTGAATTAATCAATGAGATGCCTGAGAACACACCTTCGAATAGAAAAATTTATCTGTTCATGGTTCGCATGCTGGCATTTGCGCTCGTTAATCCTCACCCAGTACAGATGATCGCTGATGCTATTCGCCAAGGCGATGATGGTGCCCTGCTGCAGTATTTCTTAAAGTCAAAAGATGAGTTTGCTGCGATATTTACCGGAATTTTTGAGCAGTACAACAGTGAAAACCCTAATGCCCAATTTGATCAGTGGGAATCAAAGTGGCAGATGTTGATTTTTGCACATGGTGCAATCAGTCTTACTCCGATGATGCAAGAGACATGGCCTGACATCGCTGATAATCGCGAAAAAATGCTGATCAAACATTGGGAGTTGTTCAATACGATCATGGCGTCTCAGTTTGGGATTGCAAAAGAAGACATGATTCATCCGGAAAAACTTGAAGATATCGTTATCGACATGTGTTGTACAATCGACAAAGCGGTCGGATAAGGCTGCAGAAACTACGATAACTTCCAAGCGTATAAATAAAACCGATATACATAAAAATGCCGAGCTAGAAAGCTCGGCATTTTTGCTTGTTTCTTGCCTCGCGAATACGCGAAGAATGACAATAATGAGTAACCTAACCGCGGTAGTAACGTTGCGGTACAAACGGCATTTTCTCAACCGTCATTGGTAGCATTTTACCGCGTACTTCAGCGAACAATTCGGTACCAATCGCAGCAAGATCAGCACGCACATAACCCATTGAGACAGGCTTACCTGCATTTGGACCCGCAGTGCCGCTGGTGACAACGCCAATTTTAACGCCATCAGCATCAAACAATTCCGCGCCTTCACGTACTGGTGCTTTAGTTTGGCCAACTAAACCGACACGCTTGCGCGCCACATCTTTGGTCTCGATCTGCTTAAGAATAATATCCGCACCTGGGAAACCACCTTCACGTTCACCGCCGATACGACGAACCTTTTGGATGCCCCATAACAAGCTCGCTTCTACAGGCGTAGTTGTTGTATCTAAGTCATGACCGTATAGGCAAAGACCACACTCAAGACGAAGTGAATCACGAGCACCAAGGCCAATCCATTCAACTTCCTCTTCTGCGGTCAGTTTACGTGCTAGTTCTTCTGCCTTGTCAGCAGGAACCGAGATCTCGTAACCATCTTCGCCAGTGTAGCCACTACGAGAAACAATGCATTCGGCGCCTAAAATATCGACTTTACGAATATCCATGAACAGCATGTCAGAAACTTCTGGGGCAAAACGCGCCAATACAGCTGCCGCTTTAGGGCCTTGGATCGCAAGCAGAGCACGGTCTTCAATAATTTCTAACTCAACACCAGATGGCAAATGCGATTGTAGGTGTGCAATGTCTTGTTCTTTGCATGCCGCGTTCACAACCACAAAAAGATGATCGCCTAGGTTCGCTACCATCAAGTCATCCATGATGCCGCCCTCTTCATTAGTGAAGAACGCATAACGCTGTTTACCAGACTCAAGATCCACAATATCTACTGGCACTAATGTTTCTAGGAACGCAGCTGCACCGTCACCAATTAGGCGAAGTTGTCCCATATGAGAAACATCAAACAGACCTGCCGCATCACGAGTGTGTAAGTGTTCCTTTTTTACGCCTAGAGGATACTGAACAGGCATATCGTAACCCGCGAACGGGACCATTTTGGCACCAACTTCAACGTGAAGTGCGTGTAGTGGTGTTTTCAGTAGTTCTTGAGTCATTTTCGTCTCCATTTAGATAGACCCGAGAATGCTATCGGCATTCGATGTGTTTCCAATAATAAACACGGCTCATTCTATTTTGCACGAACAAGACGTAGATCGACTTGCAAAAGTGTGACTCTTAACATTTTAATCACAACAAATCGTACAAAAAAAGCGCTTTAATGAGTGTGTTCTCATCAAAAAAGCGCCTTTTCATCATAACGACCACCGACAGCAATCGTTTGCTTTCACTATAGGAAATTTACAATTATTTATCACTATTTGGCTGTCACCCACAAAATGTGCGCATCTTCCTCGCTAACACTGGTCAACATATGTCCCATGTTCGCATCGTAATAGACGCTGTCGCCCTCGCTTAGAACCACAGGTTCGTAGAACTCAGAATAGAACATGACCTCACCAGATAAGATAAGCAGAAATTCTTCGCCATCATGACGAACCCAGTCTTTGTATTCATCAAAACTGCGAGCACGAATTTGGCTCTTAAACGGCATCATTTTCTTATTGGAAAGTTGAGTAGCGAGCAGTTCATGTTCATAGGTTTGCGTTGGGTGTGGTTTGCCTTCATTCTTCTTGGTAACATCCCTACG
This sequence comes from Vibrio sp. A1-1, assembly GCF_021728175.1. Classification (NCBI taxonomy): domain Bacteria; kingdom Pseudomonadati; phylum Pseudomonadota; class Gammaproteobacteria; order Vibrionales; family Vibrionaceae; genus Vibrio; species Vibrio sp. A1-1. Next base: position 89,258 of record NZ_JAKKCL010000011.1, on the reverse strand, counting down.
CCCTGTCGCAACCTTTTTTCTAGGTGGCTCAAAGAGTTGCGGAATATCAATTTGTAAGCCAAGCGCCAATTTTTGCATTGCTTGAAATGTCGGAGAAATCTGCTCATTTTCTATTTTACTCAGTGTAGAACGAGCAAGCCCTGTTCGCTGACTGGCTTCTTCTAGTGTAATACCAAGTTTTGAGCGGATATCCTTGATACGCTGACCCAGCTTTAATGGCTCGATATTTTGATCATTTTGCTCTTTCGCTAACGTCATCGATGGGTATTCATCGTAAATACTTTCTGCCATAAATCCCTCTATAGATATCCTTATTTTTGTCCTATTAGCATTGTGCATGAAGCACATAGTGGATAAAAGTCCACCAAGTGAATTAAACCGTGCTCTTGTTAACAATTTTTGAAATCTTGTTTCCTATAGGAAATTTTTGGTTGATTGTTCCCGCTGCAGGCGCTATGTTACCAACTTGTTAGATGTAGAGATGCATATTTCCGTAAGAGATTGGTAAAGGAAACACGCAATCCGACGGAGTTTTTGCCCACATTTAGGGCCGGATGTTCACTCTGTTCTGCTATGCAGTTCAGCTGTTTTGAGGACAAATGAACCACAACCGCAAATCATAATTCATCTATTGCGGGTTCATTTTAAGATTTGGAAGGTCAACTACCATGAATAAGAGTTACCCTAACCACAGCTTGGAAAACTTTTTCTCTACCAACCTCTCTGCGACAGATGATGCTGTCTTTGCTGGAATTCAGGCGGAATCCGCTCGCCAAAACGAACAAATCGAACTTATCGCTTCTGAGAACATTGTTTCTAAAGCGGTAATGCAAGCTCAAGGCACATGCCTAACAAACAAATACGCTGAAGGTTATCCAGGTCGTCGTTACTACGGTGGTTGTGAGCACGTAGATACAGTGGAAGCCATTGCCATCGAACGTGCGAAAAAACTTTTTAATTGCGAATACGCAAACGTTCAACCTCACTCAGGCGCTCAAGCAAATGGTGCGGTGAAACTGGCTCTTCTTCAACCAGGCGACACCATTCTTGGCATGTCTTTGGACGCTGGTGGCCACCTAACACACGGTGCACGCCCAGCACTTTCTGGTAAATGGTTTAACGCAGTTCAATACGGCGTTGATCGCGAAACACTGGAAATCAACTACGACGACGTTCGTGCACTTGCAGTAGAACACAAACCAAAGATGATCATCGCAGGTGGCAGTGCTATTCCACGCGTTATCGATTTTGCTAAGTTCCGTGAAATCGCTGACGAAGTTGGCGCAATTCTTATGGTCGATATGGCGCACATTGCTGGCCTTATCGCAACAGGTGCACACCCTAGCCCATTGCCACATGCGCATGTTGTGACAACCACAACACACAAAACATTGCGTGGCCCTCGCGGCGGTATGATCCTGACTAACCACGAAGACATCATTAAGAAAATCAACTCCGCCGTATTCCCTGGCCTACAAGGCGGCCCACTGATGCACGTTATCGCAGCAAAAGCGGTTGCATTTGGAGAAGCACTTGGCCCTGAATTTAAAACTTATATTGATTCGGTGATCAATAACGCAAAAGTCCTAGCGGAAGTATTGCAAACTCGCGGTTGCGACATCGTAACTGGTGGCACAGACACGCACCTAATGCTGGTTGACCTTCGCCCTAAAGGCTTGAAAGGCAACAAAGCAGAAGAAGCTCTAGAACGTGCTGGGATCACATGTAATAAAAATGGCATCCCATTCGATACAGAGAAGCCTATGATTACATCGGGCATCCGTTTAGGAACGCCTGCGGGTACAAGCCGCGGCTTTGGCGCTGAAGAATTCAAACTCATCGGTAATTGGATTGGTGACGTGCTGGATGGTTTGGTGAACAACCCAGAAGGTGACGCAGACGTTGAAAAACGCGTTCGCAAAGAAGTAAAAGAACTTTGCAGTCGCTTCCCTCTTTACCAATAAACGATTTTTTTAAAAATCACAATAATTCCTGACAAGTTATTTGGAGATTAAGCAATGGACAAAACACTGAAGTTTACAGATAGCCACGAGTGGGTACGTGACAACGGTGACGGCACAGTAACACTTGGTATTTCTGAGCATGCGCAAGAAATGTTGGGTGACGTAGTATTCGTTGACCTACCAGACGTAGAAGATGAAGTAGAAGCAGGTGAAAGCTTCTCTTTGGTTGAGTCTGTAAAAGCAGCGTCAGATATCTACTCTCCTGTTACCGGTGAAATCGTAGAAATCAACGAAGAACTAGAAGACAGCCCAGAGCTAATCAACGAAGAACCGTACGAAGGTGGTTGGATTGTGAAAGTGAAGCTTTCAAACCCATCTGAGTTGGATGACTTAAAAGACGCGGAAGAATACCTAAACTCTATCGAAGAAGAGTAATTAGGATGTGACGAAAGCTGTTCCCTAGCCTGTTTAGAGAGCAGCTTTTTTTCTAGGTTCGGACGTATAATTAAATGTGTCACTAAAGACCATTTCCGTTACCCGAGCCAAGGAGTAGGTAAAGGACAATGACTGAATTACTTCAAAGCCTCAGCACACAAAATGAGTTCGTTGGACGCCACAACGGACCAAGCAAATCAGACCAACAAAAAATGTTGGATGCCATCAACGCGGTAAGCCTTGACGCCCTCATCGAAGAAACCGTGCCTGCACAAATTCGCCTAGAACAACCAATGACGTTGGCAGAAGCGAAAAGCGAAGCAGACATGCTAGTGACGATGAAGCAGTTTGCTAAACAAAACCAAATTAAACGTACATTCATTGGCCAGGGCTACTACAACACGTTTACTCCAAACGTCATTCTACGTAACGTGCTAGAAAACCCTGGCTGGTATACCGCTTACACACCTTACCAACCTGAAATTTCTCAAGGTCGCTTGGAAGCCCTTTTAAACTTCCAACAAATGATCATCGACCTAACTGGTATGGAAATCGCGAACGCCTCATTGCTAGACGAAGCAACAGCGGCAGCAGAAGCAATGACTCTGTGTAAGCGCGCAGGTAAGAGCAAGAGCAACGTATTCTTTGTGGCTGACGATGTTCACCCACAAACGCTAGAAGTAGTAAAAACTCGTGCAAAATTCATCGGCTTTGAAGTTCTGGTTGGTTCGCTAGAATCCCTACCAGAGCAAGACGTGTTCGGCGCATTAGTTCAATACCCAAGCACAACAGGTGAAGTTCGTGACCTAACGGACATCATCGCAAAAGCGCAAGCAAACAAAACGCTTGTCACTGTTGCGACTGACCTGCTTGCTTCTACCCTATTGAAACCTGCTGGTGAAATGGGCGCAGACGTAGCAATCGGTTCTGCACAACGTTTTGGCGTTCCTATGGGTTACGGCGGTCCACACGCGGCATTCATGGCAACGCGTGACAAACACAAGCGTACCATGCCAGGTCGTGTGATCGGTGTTTCTATCGATACTAACGGTAACCAAGCACTGCGCATGGCAATGCAAACTCGTGAGCAGCATATCCGCCGCGAAAAAGCGACATCGAACATCTGTACCGCTCAAGCATTGCTAGCGAACATGGCATCTTTCTACGCGGTTTACCACGGCGCAGAAGGTCTACGCACTATTGCTCGCCGTACACACCATATGACTGCGATTATCGCCGCTGGCCTAACCAAAGGCGGCTTTGAACTTGCTCATAACAGCTTCTTCGATACCATCACCATCAACACAGGTTCAAAAACAGAAGAGCTTTACGCAAAAGCACTTTCAGCAGACATCAACCTACGTCTACTACCTGGCAAGCTAGGTATTAGCTGTGACGAAACAACCACGGTCGCTGATGTAGAAGCACTATTTGCAGTCTTTGGTGTAAAAGAAGACGTAGCAGCACTATCGACGGAAATCGCAGGCAACGAGTTTGCGGCAATTCCAGAAGCGCTACGCCGCACAACAGAATACCTGACTCACCCTGTATTCAATACGCACCATAGCGAAACGCAAATGATGCGTTACCTGAAACAGCTAGAGAACAAAGACTTCTCGCTAACGCACGGCATGATCCCACTAGGCAGCTGTACGATGAAGCTGAACGCAGCAGCAGAGATGATCCCAATCACTTGGCCTGAGTTTGGTTCTATCCACCCATTCGCGCCAGCAGAACAAGCGGCAGGCTATGCAGCACTAGCGAAAGATCTAAAAGAGAAGCTTTGTGAGATCACAGGCTACGACGCATTCTCACTTCAGCCAAACTCTGGTGCATCTGGTGAGTACGCAGGTCTTATCGCGATTCAACGCTACCACGAAAGCCGTGGCGAAGGTCACCGCAACGTATGTTTGATCCCGAGCTCTGCGCACGGTACAAACCCTGCGACGGCGTCTATGGTGTCAATGAAAGTTGTGGTTGTTAAGTGTGATGAAGAAGGCAACATCGACATCGACGACCTAGCAGCGAAAATCGAGAAGCACAAAGACAACCTATCAAGCATTATGATCACTTACCCTTCTACGCACGGCGTTTACGAAGAGAAAGTGAAAGAAGTGTGTGAAATGGTTCATGCCGCTGGCGGTCAGGTTTACCTAGACGGCGCTAATATGAACGCGCAGGTTGGTCTAACATCACCAGGCTTCATCGGTTCAGACGTTTCTCACCTAAACCTACACAAAACCTTCTGTATCCCACATGGTGGTGGCGGTCCGGGTATGGGTCCTATCGGTGTGAAATCTCACCTAGCGCCTTTCCTACCTGGCCATATTGAAGACGGCGTAGAAGGCGAAGATTTTGCAGTATCAGCAGCAGATATGGGTAGCGCTTCTATCCTACCTATCTCTTGGGCTTACATCGCAATGATGGGCGAAGCAGGCCTAACAGATGCAACAAAAGTAGCAATTCTGAACGCAAACTACGTGATGGAAACACTTCGCCAACACTACCCTGTTCTTTATCGTGGCAAAAATGGTCGTGTAGCGCACGAATGTATTATCGACATTCGTCCACTGAAAGAAGAAACAGGCATCAGCGAAGAAGACATTGCGAAGCGTCTAATGGACTACGGTTTCCACGCACCAACTATGTCGTTCCCTGTAGCGGGCACGCTAATGGTTGAGCCAACGGAATCGGAAGATCTAGAAGAGCTAGACCGCTTCTGTGATGCGATGATCGCTATCCGCGAAGAAATGGAAAAAGTGAAAAACGGTGAATGGCCACTGGATAACAACCCACTTGTTAACGCACCACACACGCAAGTTGACCTTTCTGCTGAAGAGTGGGACCGTCCTTACTCTCGCGAGCTTGGTTGCTTCCCTTCTAAAGCGACCAAATCTTGGAAGTACTGGCCAACAGTAAACCGCGTAGATAACGTATACGGCGACCGTAACCTAATCTGTTCATGCCCAAGCATCGATAACTACGAAGATTAATTTTTGTAGTCTCTAAATCGACAAAGGCGAACCGTTTGGTTCGCCTTTTTGTTTTTGGTGTGCCGCCCTAACATTTGTTGATACATCGTAGAGGAATGATGGCTAGTTATTGTTTGCACAAAAGTGATTTAGAAATATTGTGACTTCTGAGAACCTTTGAATTAGCACTAATATCTCAGAACCTTAAAAGCTTGTTGGAAACTCCTCATGAACACTATGTTATGCAGGTAATGTGTAGTTTCTCAGTTCAGTTGCAGTAAGTCCCATTTATTACCATAGAGATCTTGGAACACCACCACTGTCCCGTATTCTTCCACACGAGGCTCTTCATTAAATACAACACCATTTTTCTTCATCAACTCGTAGTCACGCCAGAAATCATTAGTTTGCAGGAAGAGGAAAACACGACCACCCGTTTGATTTCCTACTGCATGCGTTTGCCCCGGTGTACTCGCTTGAGCTAAAAGTAGGTTTGTACCATTGGAGTTTGGAGGAGAAACTTGAACCCAGCGTTTACCACCTCCTAGGTTGGTATCTTCAACCAGGGTGAATTGAAGTTTTTGAGTATAAAATTCGATAGCATCGTCGTAATTTTCAACGACTAGAGCAATGTTTCCGATTTGCTGCTGAACAGTTTTGGACATGATGATTTCCGCTATGTCAAAACGCTAATTGTAAGCTATTTTGAGGCTTTTCTAGAAAGCACATAACGCCTTGCAAAAGTGTAAGGCACACAATACGAATGTTTACGCATAGTATCAAATAGGCGTCCTTTTTCGCTTTTGTCGTTCACTCATTTATCTAACTTTATTGAGTGCATGTCGAAAATCTTCAATCTTTTGCTAAGAGCGTTTTTTATTATGTGAAAAACAGAGGAGAATGACCATGAAAAAACGACTCAACTATATTGAAGTAGCACCAAAGGCAATAGAAATCCTGTACGCTCAGGAAGCTTACTTCCATGAACAATTTAGCCAATCAGAAACCATGAACATGATCATATGGGAACTGGTTAAGTTACGCATATCGCAAATCAATCAATGTGCATTTTGTATCGACATGCATAGTAAAGATGCGCTTAAGTTAGGTGAAAAGCCGGAACGCATATGGGGGCTTAGTGCATGGAGAGATATGCCATTCTACAGCGATGCAGAACACGTTGCACTAGGCTGGGCTGAATTACTAACTGCTGGCCTACCAGTAGATGATGATACCTATCAGCTGACCTTGAATACCTTCGGAGAAGAAGCTATGGTCAACCTAACAATTGCGATCAACGCGATCAATAGTTGGAACCGAATAGTTAAGGCATTTAAGCCAAAGGTTGGAGACTATAAGCCTAGATAATTCTATCTGACAGTTTTTACTTATAAGTCACTGCTTATACCTCAACTTAATATGATGAAAAGTACATGTGTATCACTATCTCATTTTAAGTTGAGGTTAAATAGGATGATTCATTTGAACTTAGAATTTGATATTTTAAAACCTCAAAAGGCTTTAGCTGGCTATGTTCAAGCCATTTGGTCAGCATCCGTCAAAACTGATACGACGCAAACCGTACGTAAACAATTACTCAGTGATGCTGGTACAGGTGTGGTATTCATTTTACAGAATGAAGTACAAATGGATGGTGAGTGGCAAACGCCAGGGGTTGTCCTACTACCTGTGAGCATTCTGGCACATCAAGTCTGCCTACCGCCAGGCGCGGTGATGACTGGCGTACGCTTTCATCCTGCTGTTGGTTATCAACTATTTGGTAAACGTCTAGAACAGCTATTGCGGATTCAAGACGACCACCCTTTGGCTTCTTCTGCGCTAGCAACATTTGAGTCTCTGCAAACAGCGCGTTCGTCATCTGCAAGGATTTCTACGTTATATCGCTGGGTTCAAACACTGATTGAGGAATATGAACCGCAGTACGTCGGCCACATTATTGACCAACCTACAGGGACCATCAGTCAGCGCCAGAGAGAGCGCAATTTTCAGAAATGGTTGGGGATTACTCCTAAACATTACCAACGCATTAAACGAGTGAAGCACACTTTAGAGCAACTCCGAGCGCAACCCGATCTTACTTTATCGGAGTTGGCGCTGGAGCAAGGTTTTTCCGATCAAGCACACATGACTAGAGAGTGTAAGCAGATTGCGCGCATGACACCGAAGCAGTTTGTCCGAAAGAGAAATCTCTAAACCCTATTAGTTTTGTACATCAAACCCAGTTGATTCAGAATCAACCAAGCACTTGTTATGATGTTCGATCATATATCACCTACTTTTTAGATCGCTCACTCCAGCTTGATGTGAATTTGTTAGCTCGCTTTTGATGCCGCGTGCTGCTCTACCATAAACGCGATCACTTCTTCGTTTAAGCAAGATTTGCTGATGTATTGGCGTTGTTTACCAAGGTGAAGGATAAAGCCCAAATCAGTTTGTTCGAGTTGGTCGATATCATTCCAAGCGAGGCTGCGGTCAACTTTACCACTTTTGTAGCGCACGCCATCTGCATTCACTTCAAAAGCCACTTTACTGCCGCGACTTGAGCTGATGGTTTGACGCCACAGCCACCAAGTTCTTTTGAAATAAACGCTGCACGCTTCAATCACACTCAATACGATAAAGAACCAACCTACGTAACCGTTAGGTAGCAGTTCAAACTCTAATAAGACCACACCAAAGATAAGAAACAGTATCCCTTTTAGGTACGCCTGTGGAAACTTCGTTGGCTGGCTAGTTTGATCATAACACTCAGCAAAGAAAGGTTTGTCGAGTATGTATTCTGTAGTGAATTCGAAATCTTTAGACATGTATGGTTACTTCAAGGCTTCTGTAAATGAGTATTCTTGGTTGCACTCTCGCAACGCGTGCATTGTAGCGCTTCTTGGGACTTATCTTTAGTCCTTTTGATTCTGTTTTGTAAATCAATGATACCGAAACTCGAGGAGACCTTTTTGCACTTGCCAAGATCAAACAAGGCGAACCATTTGGCTCGCCTTGTTAATTAATGGCCTGTGTTAAGTAACGACCTATGTGACTTCTTGAGTTTTCTACTTTAGAGGGTCGTTGTCTGGCAATGCACTGTGTATCCATACTGCCAGTCGGTGCTTGATGCTTGCGCCGTCTAGCTTACTTTCCGGTAGTGGCGTTATCTGTTTTGCATCGACCAAGAATAGGTAAATCGCTTTTACTCTCAGAGGTTGTGGTGACTGTGGAAGGTCAAAGCCTTGTAGTTTCGCCATCTTCCCACCAATCTCTAGTGCCTTCTTAACCAGTTTGTCTTCATTGTGAAGCTTGGAGCTTTTTGACATTGATAAATCCTCTTCTTCGCTTCAATTAAGAATACATGAAGTGTCACGTATGGCGTGTTAGTAAGCTCGCATATTGATAAGTTTATGCCTTACTACCGAGTGGTCGATTAAAAAACAACCTTTTCGCGGCATGTTTTCTGTGTATGCTTCCGTGCAGAACATCCGAATGGGCTTGGGCGCAGACTCCGAATGATTTATTTAGAACAAAGATCATGTTCACCGTAAACGAGCCATTTCGGCAAATATGCGGTTTCTGGAATTGTCCAGCCATACTTATCGTATGCCAATGCAGCAAGACCAATCAGTTTCAAAGAAACATTCCCTTTTGGCGAATAACGAACATCTTCATTCATGTAGAACTGGTAATGCGCCTCTAACGCATCTCTTAGTGCTTTTTGATAGCGTTCCTCATCGCCATCGATAATGGCAACAAACACATTCACAAATGGAATAAACAAAGAATGGACATATGGCACTCTGGTTGACTCTAAGTATTGCGGGGAGGATTTCTCCATCACAGTTTGCAATAGCTCAGGCAACGCTGATGAATTGCCAAATACACCGCTAACGAATTCGACCAGCGCAACATTAAACGGCGTCTTTATAGACACTAATGACTCATCCATGATGGTCATCAGCTCTACGCAGCGCCAATCTCTCGCAGCCATCGCTAAATAGATTTCATCCAACCAAGCATCCATTGTTCCTCCTGCAACAGAACGGTTACCCACTTCCGAAAAATGTCGGTGCCCAACGGAGAATTCAACAACTTGGTCTGAATGATTGGCCAGTAAGTATACGTTATTCAGTAACTCAAGCGCTCTTTTTATATAAGCTGGCGAGGCCTGATGTTGTCCATATTTTGAAGCAGTAAAAAATGCCTGAAGCGAATCCCAAGCATCGCCTTTCATTCTTTTAAGAGGTTGCTGATAAAAAGATTGTTTTTCATCAAGCATTCTTTCCCAGAAGCTGTAGAAATCTTCATCTTCTTCACGAAAAATACGCAATTTTCTTTCTTCAGGTATCTCTAAATAGTGATTTTTCATTTGTTCCATCGTTCCCTAGCCTCGCATTATAAGTTGTTCTAATTTTTTGCCGTGATGATATTCATCTTCAAAATCAAGCCGCGAATGATGCCGAAGTTGATTTATAAAATCAATTTATAATCAGTATGCTGTATCGAAAGTTAATGCTTAATTGAAATGAATCGAAAAGCCGAGAAACATTTGAAATATAAGGCTACCGCACAAGCCGCGATGGGTAAGCCAGAACGTACCTGTCCATAAACAGTGGACGACGAAAACTGACTTTGTGGAGTAAAGATAGACAGATATTCACCATTGTGTTCGCCTTTCTTTTTCTGTCGCTTTCGATAATACTCTTGCGCAATATTACTCAGCTGGAAAATTTTATGCCTCAAGCAAACTCTGTGGTCGTACTCGACTTTGAAACCACAGGTCTCTCTCCTACTTTAGGTGATCGCGCAATAGAAATTGGTGCAGTAAAGTTAGTCGATGGCGAGGTTGTCGATAGTTTTCAGCAACTCATGAATCCCGGCTTCAGAGTGAGTTCTTTCATTGAGAACTACACCGGTATTACCAACAATATGTTGCGATCGGCACCAAGCTGCGAAGAGGTCATGGCATCATTTAGTGAGTTCATAGCTGGCGAGAACCTTATCGCTCATAACGCTTCATTCGATAAACGATTTTTAGATGCAGAGCTCGAGCGAATCAACTGTGGTTATTCGGGTGAGTTTGCTTGCTCCTTACTGGTAGCAAGACGGCTCATTCAAGATGCCCCATCACACAAGCTAGGTGAACTTGTTCGCTATAAAAATATCGACAACGACGGTGTTTTCCACCGTGCACTAGCCGATGCGCAAATGACGGCCAAGCTTTGGCTCTTAATGGTCGAAGGGATAGAAAACTCAGGTATCGTTAAGCCAAGTTTTCAGTTGATGCAAACGGTTAGTAAAACAGCAAAAGGAAAAGTCGACCAACTACTCGCCAAAAGCCGTGCTTAACCCCCTCCTAGCTAAAAGCTGATTCTCGTCTCTTAGACGTTTAAGTGATTTTCGATGCGATATTGGCTATCCCAGTGAACTTCCTAATCTGAATGCGGCAGTTCGCTGGTCTCACCAACCAAACTGGCTTACTATGCCAGGTACCTAAAACGCTTTGTGAGTCACTCATGAGCCGAAAAAATAACAAAAATCTCAGCATTCTTCTTAAACTCAACACCTTTATTGCACCTTATAAATGGCGGGTTGCGGCGGCTTTGGTTGCCCTTGTCGCGACGGCAAGTTTGACGTTATCCGTTGGCTATGGAGTACGTATTCTTATCGACCAAGGCTTTGCTCAGCAATCATTGCAAGAGCTTACCAATGCGATTCAGTTTATTGTCGGTGTCACATTGTGTATTGCCATTGGGACCTTCTTTCGCTTTTACCTTGTCTCTTCCGTAGGTGAGCGCGTCAGTGCGGATATTCGCCTTTCAGTGTTTAACCATGTGATTACGCTGCATCCGAGCTATTTTGAGACCAACAGTAGCGGCGATATTATGTCGCGCCTGACTACCGATACCACGTTGCTGCAAAGCATTATCGGTTCATCGTTCTCAATGGCGATGCGTAGCGCTTTGATGTGCTTTGGTGCCATCATTATGTTATTCGCTACCAACGTTAAGCTCACGCTGATTGTGCTTGCTTCTGTGCCTTTGGTTCTCGTTCCGATTTTGTTTTATGGACGACGCGTGCGTGCGCTCTCTCGCCAAAGTCAGGACTCAATGGCCGATGTCGGCAGCTACGCAGGTGAAGCGATAGAACATATTAAAACCGTGCAAAGTTTTAGCTCAGAACCGTACGAACGAGCGGCTTTCGCTGTCGAGGTGGAAAAAGCGTATGAAGTGGGCAGACAGAGAGTAAAACAGCGCGCGATCCTAATCTCTGGCGTTATTGTGATTGTGTTCAGCGCGATTGCAGGCATGCTTTGGGTTGGCGGCAGCGATGTGATTCACGGAAAGATGTCTGCGGGAGACCTAGCAGCGTTTGTGTTTTATGCCATTATGGTTGCCTCATCAACTGCAACCATTTCTGAAGTGATGGGTGAACTGCAAAGAGCCGCAGGCGCTACCGAACGGCTGATTGAGATCCTTCAAGTAGACAGCGATATCAAAGCGCCAAGCAACCATTTGCCTATCCGTCCCGACATGCCTGCTGAGGTTAACTTTAAATCGGTGAGTTTCAACTACCCTTCTCGCCCAAATCAACCAGCTATCAAAGAGTTAAATCTAACCGCTGAACAAGGAAAAGTGTTGGCGTTGGTCGGCCCTTCTGGTGCAGGTAAAACAACACTATTCGAACTGCTGCAACGCTTTTATGATCCGCAAAAAGGGCAAGTGTTGTTTGGTGGTGAAGATATTCGACAGTTCGATCCAAACGAGCTTCGACGCCAAATGGCACTCGTACCACAACAGCCAGCGCTGTTTAGCCATGATGTTTTCCATAATATTCGCTACGGTAATCCTGAAGCAACGGATGAACAAGTCGTCGAGGCTGCGAAAAAAGCCCATGCCCATGAGTTTATTGGGAAGCTTCCCGAAGGCTATCACAGCTTTTTAGGCGAGCGCGGCGTTAGGCTATCGGGCGGACAAAAGCAGCGTATTGCGATTGCTCGTGCAATTCTAAAAGATCCAAAAATCTTACTGCTAGACGAAGCTACCAGCGCCCTTGATAGCGAAAGTGAACATCACGTTCAGCAAGCACTTGAAGCACTGATGAAAGGACGCACAACGCTGATCATTGCTCATCGTCTTTCAACTATCCAGCATGCGGATAAAATTGCGGTGCTCGACAATGGCGAGTTAGTCGATGTTGGTAACCACCAATCATTAATGCAAAGCTGTGAGTTGTATCAGCGACTTGTGGCATTGCAATTTAAGCACTTAGAGTAACGCCTAGTTAAGCCCTCAAGAATAAGCAAAAACGGACCAAGTGATTTAATGCCAACAGCTTAACGATGTTTTTGTGTCATTCCAGCGAGCTTTGGCGAGACTAGGAATCTAATAGCAACGTGCTGAGTGGTTAAAGAGACAATTTTGACCATAAAGAGCTAGGATAGAAGATCCTATATCACGCACCTTCGTCGCTGTACAAGATGACGAAATATAAAAAGATGCCACTCGTAGTTAAACGAGCGGCATTAAACCAAGTGGTTCTCGTTTTAATACAGGAACTCAGGTAAGAATCCAGTAACCAGCGTATTCTCCCTTCAACTAGAAACACTCCTCCCCACGTACCATATAAAATCCAATCAACTTCATTTGTAACAAGTTAGCTTTCAAAAATAGGAAATCACCACTGTAAAAGTTCACCGCGTTTTGTCTTGCTGACTATGGTTACAATATTTGTGAAATCAATGCCTTTAAACCAAATTAAAAGTAAGTGGCACCGAGATGAACAGTGAAGCGAAACAACTTTTTTATCATTTATGTCAGCAATACGATGCGCTTTCTCAAGAGCTAGAGTCTCGCGCGTTTCCTGAGTTTTCCGAGACCATCACTCATCCGCTTGGACACTGCTTTGTCCGTTGCCCTGTTGGCAGTCAGCGCTTTTCCATTGTTGCAGTCAACTTTGCGCCCTCCGTTCGTGGGCAAGGCGTGCTTACTGCATTTATCGACTACATTAAAAGCAATCCATACCATTACCAAGGCGTTGAAGTCGCTATCATTGAAAACAAAAGCTTAGCAAAACGACTTTTGTCTCTTGGATGGAAGTATAAGTCTCTGTTTGGCAAAATTTTCTTCGCCAGCAAGCCGACCCTAGTGAAGGACTTTCAGTCCGCGTAATAGTTATTACGGCACCGCATCGGTATCCAAAGTAAAACCATCACTCAAAATCTGTAAGCATATTGAGAAAAGTTTGGCGGTCTTCCGTTGTACTACCTCGATGAGCAGTGTATTCAACATGCTCGTTCGGGCTAGCTTTGGGTGATAAATTGATGCCCCACAGCGCGTTAATTTGGTTTGGAACGATGGAGTAACGCACGTCAACAATTCGCATTTCGTTATTCGGGTCTTGCGCTACAAAACCATTTGAAAACCAACGGAAACGTTCGATGTCTTTCGCTTGCTGCGATTGCGGATCGAGCCATGGAAATTGAGTCTTCACATTGAGCTTTGGTGTGGATTCGCCTGGGTAGATTTTTATTGAACGCCCCACTCTTACCGCATCCACATAGTAGTTATCTTCCGTTTCATAAATCACTTTCCAGACCAAAAGATTGCCGAAGGTTGGTTTTGCTTTTAGCTGCACAGCACTGTGCTGTCGCTCTTGGACGATTTTCCACCCGGCCGCTTCTGCTCTATCTCGTTGAATAACCCCAAGAGTCAGATAAGCCAGAGACCATAGAAATGCGACACGCGCGTAATTTCGATTTCGCTTCAGTGCGGTAAAGAAAAGCAGGATCAAAATAGGAAATGTGAAAGCGGGGTCGATAACCGAGATTGTGTTCCAAGCATAGCGTGTGTTGCTTATCGGCCAAAAAAGCTGAGTCCCATAGCTGGTGCAAGCATCTAACAGCGCATGGGTGCTATAACCAAGGGCACAATAAAACCAACTCTGTCGGAAGTTTAGCCCTCGTCTTTTTGCAAACAACGGATACAACACTAAAGCACAGAGAAAGCTGCCAAAAGGGATAAACAACAATGAATGGGTAAAGTGTCGGTGATATTCCAAAAACAGCAATGGGTCAGTTGATGAACGGATAAGTACGTCCAAATCCGGCGCCATCCCTGAAACCACGCCTAACACGCCAGCAGCCACAATGTGCCGCTTGTTACTTGCAGACTGTGGCAAAGCAGCGCCAAGTAAACCTTGCGTTAACGGGTCCATTATTTACGCCCGCAACGAAAATGTAGCCGAGATAGAAGGCATATACGCTTCAAAATAGGCTCAAATTTAAAAACCAGAACGTTCTCCGACATAAATTATCCGTATTTAAGTGGATTGGAAGACACACCTTAATGACGCATTAAAGTGTTCGAAAACAAACACTTTGATTTTAGTGTAAGAAGGAATCGCCCTATTCGCTAGTGAGAAGCGAACCTAAAGCGAGGCTTGTGGTGTACGTCAAAAGTACAAAACTGCGGATTTTACAGATGCAAAAATAAAACAAGGCGAACCGGATGGCTCGCCTTGTTTACTGAAGGATTAACGACAAAAACCTTAGTCTTGAGGGTTTTCTTTCGCGTTGATTTCAGCGTAAGTGTGCAGAAGTTCCGTCAATGTTTTTACCCAATCAAAAACATCCGAAGGTGTATTTTCGAGTAGCTTTTCCACTAGTGCACAGTGTGTTTCTAACGTGATCGCCTCTTCCAAATGGAATGAAATCGCATAGAAATGCCAAAGAACCAGTCGCGTCATTCGCTCGCTATTTTGCTTCGCATTGTCTGAGTCATCAAACGCTTGTTGAATTTCACTCAGTGCGATTGCTGTCATGCGTAACATGGCATCAAGACGTGCAGACAACATACGGTCTTCGCTATCCACTTCTTCTTGATCGAAAGTAAATAGCTCATTCATCACGTCTTCAGGCACCATTTTACTGATCATGCGAGCACTAAACTCTTCCAGTTCATGACGAGGCATGGTTACAAGACAATCGAAGGTGTAATCACGAAGCATAAAATCACTCTAGGTTGGAAATCAATTTCAGCCACGCATTCTAAATACTGAAATCTCAATTGCCAGCGTTTATTTCTATTGAGCTACCGAAAAACTACAGAACACCGTTGATCGCAATACCAACACCAATACGCTGCTGATTATGATCATAGTCAATCAAGCTCTTACCATACCCCGTCGAGTACTGTGCGTATCCCTGAAGTTTGCCCCAGATCGGAAATGACACCCCTAATTCGGCAAAGCCTTTATGCGTTTGGAAGTTCTGGCGGCCTAAGAAGGTAAACTCATAACCATTCCATTTGTACGCACTCGATAGCTCAAAGTGCCCCATGTAATCTTCGATATCCGGGTTATCATCACCTTTAGGATCATTCGGAGATGTTTTTTCATCCTCAGGTATACGCCACCACGGTTGAAGAGAAACCGCAAAATTGTCTTTCGCAAAGGTTAAGTTGGCGTAAACACGATTCCAACTGCGCGATAACTCTTGTCTCTGCCCATTCGACTCATGCTCAATACCAAAACCTAACCAAGTCGAACCATCAAGTGGCTTCCAGTCTGTCGGGGTATAATAAAAAAGCTCAGGACGATAATTGGTTTCACGAAATGGACGCGATGCTGCTCCTGTATACACCTGCCAAAATGACTTGAGCGTCATACCAAAGAACAAACCATCCCCATCAAACAACAAATCGTCGTAGTTCATTGGCACTTTAAAACTAATTTGGAACTCCGCTTCTTCCTTACGCAACTCATCCCCGTACTTAGTATCCGCATAAGCACGCTTATTTACGCGATCACTGTAAGTGAACGGCAAGATGTAGTTAACACGATGCGCTACCAAACTAAATGGTTCAAAGGCGTTTTCTCGTTCTGACTCCAAACGCTTGTCGACCAAGCTTTCCTGAAGCTCCTCAGGTTCTTCAATTTCTGGATCAGCGGGCACTGTACTTGTTACTGCATCGAGCTCACACTGCGCGCGAATGCTCTTTATGGTTTCCTCACCTTTGCTTTGCTTAATTTTGTCTAGCAAACATAAATCATAAGCACTGGCTGTTTCTCCCATCGCAACTGGCGCTGCCAATAAGCTCAGTATTGATATCCCTGCCACTTTTGAAGCCATCTGAAACCCTTAATATTCTTTATGTCAAACCAGATAATTTTAATTTTTCTTGGTAAACCGCTTGCCATTCTGGCGTTAAGGCAATGTTAAATTTTCGCCGACTTTACGTCTTGGATAAATACGACAGACCTCAAACATATCGGCCCACTATGAGCAACGCGCCAAAAACGACCAAGAGTTGAGCATCATAAATAAAAACAAAAAAGACTCGTTTACATGATGCTCATATTCCCTATGCAAAATACTGGCTCGCCACTTTGATTGCAAACCCGGCTATGAATAAACCCAAGCCGTAAGCCAAATGCGCCAATGTGCTAAGAAAACGGGCTTTCCAAGGTGTTGGGGTTTTACTGGCAGCAAAACCAAATCCTAGACAAGGTTGAATGACAAAAAATGGGAACACCAACGTGACCACACCGGTGGCTAAGCCGGGCACTAGACTAGGCTCTACCAACCAATGATGCCCAAAAGCAGCAATGTGAGCCAAAGCGAAAACAACACCAATGGCATAGTGCAAAAACCAACCGAGTGCTTTTTCTCCCGACATCGCGTCTGTTGCCATAATTGGCGCATGCATAAGCTTTCCTTTGGGCATATATAAAACCCAGCGCGCAACCAATGCATAGTTTAGTGAGGGAATACCAAACACTCTCCTTTGTAGCCAAGCCCATAAATCCATTATCAAAGTCGCACCAATCCCTATTAGCGCCGCTTGTAATCCTATTAAAAACAGCATTTTTCGCTCCTCAAGTTTTTGATTTGTTAAGGTCTTAGTTGCATGCTACAACTTAAAGCCAACTTGAAGTCAATGAGGAATAATATGGATATTGCAGAAGTGGTTAAAAAATCAGGATTGCCGACCTCAACGCTCAGATACTACGAACAGTTGGGGTTAATTCGCTCGATAGGAAGGAATGGATTAAGACGTCAATATTCACCAGAGGTACTCAATAAACTCAACATCATTAGTTTGGGGCGTATCGCTGGAATATCACTTAACGAAATGGCAGAAATGTTGAATCACTCAGAAGGTTCAAAACCATACATTGATCGTGACTTACTGGCGAAAAAGGCGCTTGAAATTGATGAGCAAATAACACGTTTGAAAGCGGTGCGAGACAGCCTAAACCATGTTGCCACCTGCCCTCATGAGTCACATATGGACTGTTCTTCATTTCAGAAGCTTATGAAGATCGTGAAGCGTTATGTCCCCCAAAAAACGCGATAAAGCACTCTACTTATTCTTGATGTAAAAGGAAGTAACTCGCGGTTGTGAGTTACTTCCTTTCATATTACTTAGCTTGCGCTTTTACGTACTTCTTCACTTTTTTCATCGCCATTTTTTGCTTTAGCGGTGAAAGATAATCAATGAACAAGTTACCAGATAAGTGGTCGATTTCGTGCTGCATCACAATCGCTAAGAACTCATCACTCTCGATTGTAATCGGGTTGCCATCACGGTCTAGTGCAGAAACAACAACTGATGTGTAACGCTCTACATCGGCGTAGTATTCGGGAACAGATAGGCACCCTTCTTGACCAAGCGCTTTGTTTTCTCCGCTCACAACTTCTGGGTTGACTAAGATTAAAGGATCATTGCGTTCGTCAGAGATATCGATGACAACAACCGCCTCTTTTCTACCAACTTGGGTTGAAGCTAAACCGATGCCATTGCCCGTTGCATAAAGTGTTTCTAGCATATCGTCGATCAACGTTTGTATTGTCGATACGTCAGTAACTTTTTCTGCTTTTACTTTAAGTCTTGGGTCTGGAATGGAGAGAATTTCGAGGACTGCCATACTTACCTTTCGTTATCTGTAAATCGTAATTTCCGGCGAATTATACACACGTTTGGGCAGACATAAACAGGTTGAGTTTTCGTGGAAATACCGTTTCGTCTAAAACATTCGATTTTGCTAGATACCAAAGAGGCACAAAGAAAGAGAAAACAATAACGCCAGCACGATATGGCTGGCGTCTTTTTTACGTATCTATCTTTAAGCGTTCGTTATATGTGAGTTACGCACTCTTTTGCGCTTTTAGCAAAACCTTAATCGCCATTTTTTCACCACTCTTGAAAATAAAGTACCCGAGACAAACGGTTATTAACGTTAATACAACGATAATAATACTGAACCAGCCTAGTTCCGCTATCAGTTCAAATATAGAGATGCCCAAAAACATTAAGATGAGAGAAAACACCACTAAGCTCGATAAATTCCAAAGCAGCACTGAATACCATCTCGTTGTCGAAGGCATTATATTCCCTGTTTTATAGCCAAAATAATATCCTACACTCATCGCTGGTATTAACGTCCCAAGAAAGCCGACACCGTTCATTTCCATGCCAGAAATGTACTCAATAATAAATAGCAGTATGGCCAAACAAACCGATGCCAAACACAAAAGCGACGTAACAAAGAGCACCGAGGGAGCGTTGTTTTCTGTTGAGTAATTATTTTTCGATTCCACTTTCATTTCCTTCCATTTATTTGAATAAAATAAGCGTTTTAGATCATGCTTCCGCTTGGACAACCTAGAGAAACAACACCGCCATAACTCGTTGTTGGTGTAGCTACCATGATTAAATCAACAGGAAGAAACACAACGTCCGTTGCTAACGACAAAGGAATGTCAATCAATGATAGTGGGTATAACGCGATGGAAGTAATATCAGCTCTTAAATAGCAAGGTTGTCGTGCGACTGATAACGCTGTGCCTGAAAACGGCTTTCCGTATCCGCCACCAGCATGCGCATCTATAGACGAACACCCCACCATTAAAGATGCTGACACCACAAGAAATACAACTTGTAGCTTTTTAAATATATTTATTTTCATTTAACCTAGATTCCAACTAACTGTTATTTTTTAAAACTAAACCCTCTCTCAAATTGTATATTCAATGAATTTACTCATATGGGCCTAGTGCAACCATGTTAATACGTTCTATGTATTAGAAACAATTCATTTATTTCCAATAGCACCCGTGAGTTCATGCGACGTGACTAGAATCGCACTTAATTTTTTATGCAAGCACCAAGTTAAGCTCAACCTATTCGTTTTCCCGTTGGAGTCGCGTACCTTTCATCTGATGTAAAAAAGCCGCCAGAACCATTTGGCTCTGGCGGCTTTTGTTTTTATCGAAAACTCGATTACTGCTGTAGCTTCGCTTTGGCTTCTACTACTTTGGAGAAGTCTAGGCCTAGCTCTTCCACTGCTTCTTTAATCAGTACAGGGTTTTGCATTACCTGCGCCATCAACGCTTGAAGCTGATCTTGTGGCAGACCTAGTTGGCTGATAGTTGCCATTGCAGCCAGAGGGTTTTGAGTTAACGCCTGAAATAGCTCGTTGATTTGCTCGTCGCTAATATTGTTTTCTTTCAACATCGCAAGAATCGGGTTCATCAAATTACCTTTAAATACTATGTAAAACAGACCCGCAGTTTACCATTGGGTTTTGTTAGTTTGCACGCAGACTTTAACCACCACTCCACCATCGACCAAGTTATGGTCGAATATTGGTGAACGTTGCGGTAGTGACTCCATCACTTTGCGACGAAAGCGCTTTTATATCCGCGTTAAAGTAATATGGATTAAGTGGCATTTTACTCTCGGCTGGTCGCGCGTAGTAAAGCTTGGCAGGCTGTTTTGCCATTTGTTGCGCGTACAAATACCCGACCAACGCATGTTCAAACTGGTGGTAACCATTTCCCCAATGGAACGCTTTGGTTGATTTAGGATTCAGACCAACACCTCCGTACTGATGATCCACCCACACGTCCATAAAGGTGGGTAACGTGTATTGAAGCGTTTCTTTCATCGAACCATCAACAAGAGAAACCGTCATCGCCGCTTGATCGAGTTCTGCCCATTCCCAAGACGAACTGTAATGCTTGTGCGGTCTTGATTGCCAAGCAGGAATGCTCTCTTGCGTCCATTTACTCTGCCATTCTGGCGAGAAGAGCGCTTTGACTTGCTCAAAGTTTTGCTGGTATTGCGCTTGTTTAAGCGTGTGTTTCATGCCTTTGAAACCAAATTCTGTCCAATTGGAATTCTCCAACAACTGACCAGTGAGATACGTCATCCAATACGCTTTGATGGTGTGTCCAAAATCATTGTGTTTCGCATCTGGCATCATTACCGCTTTGTGGTGTATCGCGCCATAAAAGCGCTGCTCTTTGTCGGAGTGGTAGTTATCCAGCATCACTTGCGTCAGCCATTGCAGATCTTGTTTCCACTTGGCTTGCGCTGGTTCTGGTAAAAGTGGCGCCGTTAACAACAGGTAGCCATTGATTTGGTCAAGTTGAGCGACTAACTCTTGCTGCTTCTCACTTTCTCCATCACCATCTTTCAAAACCCACGCCAGACCGCGATCATCGCTTCGTCGGTATTGTTTAAATATAAACGCTTGCTGGTCGATAAGTGCTTGTTCAACCTTTGGATCTTGCGTCAAGTAGTAGTACATCGCCAAGCCCACCAAGGCGTAAGCTTGGTCTTGAGAAGTTCGCTGTTGCCACTCCATCCCCGGTTTTCCACTACGCGTAAAGCTCACGAAGCCGCCGTTTTTCTCATCTTGTAGATGATCAATCAGGTAATAAGCCCCTTTCTTTGCCAGCTCTAATGCTTGTTTGTCACCCGTAAGATGAAAAAGCACGCCATAAGCGTAAGTTTGGCGCGATTTCATGCGTGTGTATTCGCGATCGAAGTGCGGGCTAATCCACCCTTTGTTTAATTCTTCACACGGCTTTTGTGGGTCGAGAATGACACCGTTATCACAACGAAATGTCGGAAAATTCCCCGCAGGTTGCCCATGCGCGCTTTCCATCATCCAATATGGGGCTAGGCCATTCGTCACATGGTTTAACCAATCATCCCCCGAAGGCAGCTCCACATCAGCAAAGCTGTTCATGCTCGTCGTTGCGAGCAATAAGGTAAGATATTTAAAAGACATAATGCTCAATTAAGTTATTGAATTTTATCCAGTATAAATAACTCCCTTTACGCATATTGTCGTCGTGGTCACAATCGCCTTACGCATTTGTTTGCATTGTTCATCTGTCTGCCTTATTCGATGACTGAGTCGAGAATAAACGCCACTCTGTCTTCGACTGACATTTTGGGCACTTCGATCAATTGATAACCGAACTTGTGGTATGCATCGACCATCTGTTTATGCGTGGCGACCGCTTCAGAAAAATCTTGTTTTCGCTCTTCATCGTTACTGAATATCGATGCCCACGGTGGAAAAATGAACACTTGAGAATGATAACGAAGCGTCTGGCAATGCGTGATTAGCTCATGCGAGATTGGCAGTTGTTCCAACTTGCTGTAGCCATATACATCCACAATACTGCGATCAAAAAACACCTCCGCTTGGTGCACATTGAAAGCTCGGTAATTGCCCACTTCTTCTTTTGTCATTTCGTCTCGAAAGGCTTGTTTGTCATTCCAAGGTAATGCTGAACCGTGATTCGCAACCTGCGTTTGTATCACGTGACGACCTGTTTCTGGCGCGCAGATAAAGCCTTGTGTTTTTAGTTGTTCGATAACCGAGGTTTTTCCTGCGCCGGGGCCACCAGTGAATACGATGATTTTGTTCAAAATCTTTTCCTTATTTTTTGTTTGAATGAAGTAATGCGTGTACAGCCAAGAAAATTGGCATCATCTGGCGTTTGAAATTGGCATGGCATTTGGCACGCCAGCGTTAAGCGAGATCGGCAATGGAAAGCTTTGGGATAGAAATGATCAGTGAAAAATATTGATGAAATGAAAGTTTAAACGGCGTGTTCAGCGTTTATAAAAAACGGAGGAATTTTGAGCGAACCAAACTTGCCCAAAATATTGGGTTGGGAAATGGAGAGATTGGATCATCAGGTTAACGCGTCAATTGGCTTTCTATATCAAGAAGATGGCACCTAAGCCTAAGAACGCAAAGAAACCGACGACATCAGTAACGGTCGTCAATACTACCGAGCCAGCCACGGCGGGGTCAATGTTAAACTTCTTCAACGTGAATGGTATCAACGTACCAGATGCCGCGGCCGCCAAACTATTGAGGAAAATTGCACAACAGATAATAAGCGCCAATGGCCAAGAGTCAAACACCATGTAGACGACACCCGCGATGACTAATCCCATGATCAAGCCATTAATGGTGGCGATTTTTAATTCCTTATTCACCAATAGCTTCAAGTTACTTTGGTGCAAATGGTTGAGTGCGATACCCCGAATGGCCACCGCTAAGGTTTGGCTACCTGCGATGCCGCCCATACTCGCCACCACAGGCATTAAGATCGCAAGCGCAACGACTTGCTCGACCACATTATCAAAAATACCAATGATGGCAGAGGCAACAAAGGCAGTCAGCAAATTAATCACCAACCAAAGTGCTCTTAGCCTTGTCGCCACAGTTAATGGTGTGAACAAATCTTCTTCGCTTCGTACGTTTTCTGCCACTACAGCTTGTAGGCTGAGTTCACGCAAGGTAATCGCGATGGTCGCCATCGACAAAACGCCCATAATTTTGCCACCAGCCATGATAGGAAACCAATGCGCGCCACCATCAATCGAGACCTGTTTACTGACGCTTTGAATCGTTTGGATATCTTCCAGAATTGGCGTGACTGCGGTCAAGTCTGTGAGTTTGGTATGGTTCTCATGCAGCAACAGGGTTTGAGGTTCTATCGTCCCAATAACGCCTCCGACATCGCGCACAATGATCAATCGCACCGGGCTTTGTCCACGTTTTAACAACTCGTTTTTGATGCCTCCTACGCTGTTTTTAGGATTCGCGACCAAAAAATACGGCTCGGCATATCGTCCTACTTTGTTGTCTTCATACGACAGCGCTTGTTGAATGTGCGCGACCGACTCTTCACTTTGGTCGATAAGGTACTCATCCACAAACTCGGTCGGCAGAAAGTCTGCAAAGATGATCAGTTCCGAATCCGTGATGTACGCTAAGCGTTCATGTTGCAGCTCTTTGTTGAGTGATTGATGAATGTGCTTGGCGGTGTCGTATCGCAGCAAATTTAATACCGTCCAGTACTTCTCTGGCGGCACCGCTTCTATCACGCGTTTACGATAAGCAATGTTGACCGACTCCAAAATGTTCGCGATTTGCGCTTCCTGATAGTCTTTCAAAAAACTGAGGTCTTCGGTCGACTCTATCGCTTTAATGATCTCGGCAAGCAAATGAGGCACTTTGCGATTAATTTGTAATTGGCTGGAATCTATCATCATTGTCACCGATTTCCTTGGACATCACGTTAGTGTCAACACGATGTCTATTATCTAAAGGCATGAGATCCTGATGTTAAAATTCTAGGCAATGGCGCGCACAATTGCGGAATTTATATTTTGCTCGCAGAAACAGAACGTCTTTGCATAAGGGGATGGTATAAACTTTTAGTGTGCATTAGGCGCATTTGCCTCGTTTGATAATGGAGTAATCAATGGCACCAGTATTTTTTCTGACTCAGCAAGCTGCCTTACCAAGTCATAAAGTGCTTCGTAAAGTGATTCAGTTTGCGACAGCGCTGGCTCAACCCATCGTGGTATTGGTGGAAGATCACCGCCGAAGTGAAGATCACGCGTTCGCGCATTTCCTTAGTTTCAACTCTGACCATATAGAAAAGAGACAAGCTGAATTTGAAGCTTGGACATCAAAATTTAAAGACTTCGTTATCGAACTTTGTGAAGAAGAGGAAGTTGAAACGCCAACCCTCTCTTACGAGCATTTCAAAGGGAGTCATTGGATTGCTCAAGTCGCGAAACGGCTTGTCGACCACACAGATTTACTGCTCGTGGGGCATTTTAACAAGCACGAAATTCAAACCTTACTCACCGAGCTAGCAAAAAACGATTGTGATTTATTGCTATTAAGTGAGCGTTCATGGCCTTCTCACGCCAACATGCTTTGCGCGATAGATCCGCTTCATCGCGGAGATGCAAAATCGGTCGTAGATAAAGCCATTGTATCGCGAGGCTCAAAACTAGAAAAAACCTTGAGCGGAAAAATGACGTTAGTTTACTGCCGCTACGTTGCGCCTTATCTGTCTCGCTATCGTGCAGAGATTTTGAGCAACCAAAAAGCAGGCATTACGGACTTTATTACTGCGCAAAAGTTAACACGAGTACCACTACTGCTGCCAGAAGGAAACCCTGAAACGGCGTTACCAAAAGCAGTTAAGCAATCACAAGCGGCAATTCTGATTATGGGCGCGTGTAAGCGAAGCATATCATCCCAATTTTGGTCTGGCAGCACTGTAGACACGTTACTTGATCAACCTCCTTGTGACCTGCTGTTGGTCAATAGCACGAAGGATTGATCAGGCTTCCCCATTCCGCCGCATCTTAAATATTATCACGCGCAGTTATTGGCTCTTCATGGTCTCTAACTGCGCGGCTTCATGTTCCGCGTTCAAGGCTTGTTTCTGCTGCTGTTTAACCTCATCCCAACTGCGTCCCGATTCAATCGCAGATACACGCTGCTCGTATTTAGTGCAGGCTCTTTCGAGTACTTTCTCAGGATCTATACCCTTTTCTCTTTCCAACGCTTTTAATACGTTAAGATAGTTCCACAACACATCGCCTAACTCGTCTTCCAAATGACAAAGGCGATCCTCACGAATCTCTTCACGGACTTCATCGACTTCTTTGCCAATGGCCTCCAGATAAGTCTCTACGCCTTTAAACCAAGTGTTGGTTTGGTCATATTGAGATTTTCTCGTCGCAATTGCGTACAGCTCATCAAATTTCTTCATTATCTCTCCGTAGAACGAGTTTTTATTTACGCCTCTTTAGGACGAATAAACTTACCTTTTGCCGTCACTCTAACTTCATTATTGACCAGTAATTGAGCCACCAGTTGATATATACCGCGGCGTTCACCTTCACAGTGTGCAGTAATCGTGACGTGCTCATCTAGTTCAATAGGTGCATGGTAGCGCACATCCAACTGCGCGGTAAGGGCTTGAATGTCTCTAAATAACAAACAGTGCGTCATTGCACCATCGAGCAGCGAGCTCGCAATGCCACCATGCAACAGGTCTGTGTAACCTTGATGACGAGGTAAAACATGAAACTCTCCGACAACAGAACCATCGGCTAGGCACTGGTAGTTCACAGCCAAAGAGTTCGGATTCGCATCGATGGAAGAACAAACCGCACATTGATAATGAGATTCGTTAGTGTAATGAAAGTGGCTGTTTGTGGACATGATAAGTACTCGGCTTGTAAAAAGGAGTAATTAGCATATGCCAATTATTAAAAAGAAATGGCGAGTAATCTTTGTTTGCACGTTGTAGGGCCAACAACCTCATTGTCCATAACGTTAAATAATCATTTTTATAATTAACGATAATTTCCAGTTTATTTAGAGTAGCGATAAGGTTTGCACCGTGATTACGCAACGTTATGAAAGGCGACTTATGAAGTTTCTCCACACGATGATCCGTGTTGTTGACCTAAACAAATCTATCGAATTTTATACAAACGTTCTGGGAATGAGCGTTTTGGATCGTTTTGAAAACCAAGAATACCGTTACTCACTGGTGTTTGTTGGTAGCCCTGATCAACCAGATGGCGCGACCATCGAGCTAACTTATAACTGGGATACCGACAGTTACGACTTAGGTAACGCATTCGGACACATGGCGTTTGGGTGTGAAGACATTTACGCAGCTTGCGAAAAAATCAAAGCGCTTGGTGGCAACGTCACTCGCGAACCCGGTCCAATGAAAGGTGGAGAAACGCACATCGCATTCATCAAAGATCCCGACGGCTACCCAATCGAACTGATTCAAACTGAACAATAACGAGGTTTCCTATGACAGACGCATTATTTCAACCGATTCAACTTGGCTCTCTCTCATTAAAAAACCGCATCGTTATGCCTCCGATGACGCGCTCTCGAGCCTCTCAACCGGGTAATGTTGCCAACGACATGATGGCCACCTACTACGCTCAACGCGCCGAAGCGGGATTAATTGTTGCTGAAGGCACGCAAATTTCACCAATGGGTCAAGGCTACGCGTGGACACCGGGTATTTATAGCCCAGAGCAAATTGCTGGCTGGAAAAAAGTAACTGATGCAGTGCACGAGAAAGGCGGCGTTATCTTCGCGCAATTATGGCACGTTGGTCGTGTGACTCATCCTGACAACATCGGCGGCGAGCAACCTATTTCTTCTTCTGCGCTCAAAGCAGAAAACGTGAAAGTATTTATCGACAATGGCACAGACGAACCTGGCTTTGTCGACGTGGTTGAGCCGCGTGAGATGACCAAACAAGACATCAAGAATGTTATTGAAGAATACCGCCAAGCCGCATTAAACGCGATAAAAGCTGGGTTTGATGGTGTCGAACTTCACGCAGCAAATGGCTACTTGGTTAACCAGTTTATCGATTCTGAAGCGAACAACCGCACCGATGAATACGGCGGCTCAATTGAAAACCGTCTGCGTTTTCTTGGTGAAGTGGTCGAAGCAATGACGCAAGCCATTGGCGCAGAGCGTGTTGGTGTTCGCCTTGCACCATTCACTTCGTTAAACGGCACCGTTGATAGCACACCTGTCGACACCTACACCGCTGCTGCTGCGCTGCTTGATAAACTCAATGTGGTTTACATTCACATTGCAGAAGTCGATTGGGACGACGCGCCAGATACTCCGCATGACTTTAAAACCGCAGTTCGTGAGGCGTATAAAGGCACACTGATCTATGCCGGTCGTTACAACGCAGAAAAGGCGCAACACGCGATTGAAAGTGGCTTAGCCGACATGATCGGTTTTGGTCGTCCGTTTGTTGCAAACCCAGACTTACCAAGCCGCATCAAGCATGGCTACCCACTGGCAGAACATGACTCTGCCACATTGTTCGGCGGCGGTGAAAAAGGCTTAGTGGACTACCCTGCGTATCATGCGGGTTAATTCATCTGCGTAAAGCTGATTCGCAACTCGCGACAAACCAATAGCTAACCCAAAAGAACCTTGCTCTTCCCCCTGTGACGCCAAGATGCAGGGTTCTTTTTTAGGCAAGCCACCAAGAATTAACGTCTTTGACAAGATGTACAACCTCGGCACGCAGAACGTGTCGTTTTACTTAGTAAACTGCGTTGTACTTTACAGTAGGCATTTTTCAGTGCGCGGCGGCCTGAAAACCAATCATCCGGTTTAGTGAGGATTAAGTAGCCATTAAATCTCTTAACCAACTCGGTTCGGTTGTTTTCGATAAATCGGCAATCAAACTCGATTTCGAAGTAATCCAACGCTTCTTCGATACAAGTAAAGCTGGCAATTTTTTCCTGAATCGTATTCTCTGTCATTGTTTCTTTAGCGTTATCATTTTCAATGAAGTCTAAGAGCCTGGCGCTTTACGTTCTTTGATTTGGCGCTTCTTAACATCACTCTTTCTGGGATTTCCATATTGAAATTCAATTTGGGAATTCGCTATTTCCCCCAGCCTTTTAATTTTGACAATCACCTTAAGAATCTGATTTAAAACAATATTATTTCTGGTTCATATTTTGCTCTACTTCGTTAAACGGAATGTTGGAGGGACACGATATGACTTATAGAGCGGAAGTAGACGGATTAAGGGCGATTGCTGTCACGTTGGTGATTTTGTTTCATGCAGGAGTTGAGCAGTTCGCTGGTGGCTTTATTGGCGTCGACGTATTTTTTGTTATCAGTGGCTATTTGATCACCACCATCGTGATTAACGATTTGGAAAACCAGAAGTTCAACCTCGGTGATTTTTATGAGCGACGCATTCGCCGCATACTTCCCCTGCTACTGGTGGTGATTGCCGTCAGCTATTTGATGTCTTGGTGGCTATTTTTGCCACAAGCACACAAAGACGTTGGTCAGTTCGCAGTGTCTTCTATTCTTTCTTCATCCAACATTCTTCTGTATTTAAAAGGCCACAATTACTTCGGTTTAGAAGATCAAGCCAATCCGCTATTTCACACCTGGAGCTTGGGCGTTGAAGAACAATACTACATTGTCATTCCTTTGCTACTCATGCTACTCGCTCGTGGCAAAAACGCGTTTTACCTGACTTTTTTCGTCGCGGTATTTACGCTGAGTTTGATGACTATTGTTTATGCGAGCAACGATCCTGATTTCGCCTTCTACATGATCTTTTCTCGTGCCTGGGAGCTGGCAACCGGTTCATTACTCGCATTAGTAATGAGAAAAACCCAAGTTCAATCCAACGATACGCTGGCAACCATTGGCATCGTTTTGATATTGGCCTCTGCACTTTTGTTTGAAAAATCGCAAGATGGCGCGGGTATCACTTTGCTGGTGCCAGTCATCGGTAGCGCGTTAGTGATTTTGTTTGCCTCTAAAGACAATGTCTGCGGTAAATTGCTGAGCCTAAAATGGGTCGTGTTCGTCGGCTTAATCAGCTACAGCTTGTACTTGTGGCATATTCCGCTATTTGTGTTTTACCGCTACATGCTGGACGCAACTCAAGACGTCAATATCTCGCTTTACATTGCCGCTCTTTTTGTACTGTCTTACTTCACTTGGCGCTTTGTGGAAAAGCCGTTCCGCAGCCGAAAAGCCATGAGCATGCGCACTGTGTCTGCGGTTGTTGTGTTGTTGACGCTGCCCTTGCTGACGTTCGGCGTTATTGGTCATCAAAACGGTGGTTTTCCAGAAAGAAGTGCATTTTTCGAGGCCATGCGCGTTAACAACGGTTACGGTTTAGATTGCAACGGCAACACCGACGTTAACGATGTGTGCTCGTCTGCGCCGCAGCCCACCATTGCTGTGTTAGGCAATAGTCACAGCATGGTTTACGTGAAGCGTCTATCCGAAGTCACACCAACTGGCGTGGTGCAACTTACTCAAGATTCCTGTGCGGTCGGTTATGTCGACATCCTCGAAGCTGCTGGCTCAATTTCTTGCCGACAGTTCTTCAAACAGGCAGTCGATACCATTTTGCGTACCCCTTCTATTCGTCGCGTCGTTATCTCTTCCAACTTCAATAAAGAGCTTTCACAAGCCGATTATGAGGCATCATTAACTGGATTGTTGAATGAACTGGAAGGGAAAGAAGTGGTCGTTTTCGGCCCAACGCCTTCTGCACCGTTTGCGGTGGGTGAATGCCTTTGGAAAGCGCGTTTGTTTGGCGAGACGGAAGAGTCCGCATGCGATTTCTCTCCCAAGCGACATCACCCTCAAAACGTGGCGAAGTTAGTGAACTACTTTGATCAATTTGAGCACGTTGAGTTTGTCGACTTGACCGATGCCATTTGCAGAAATGGCGTATGTCGAATGAAAGTTGGTGCGAACAACGCCATGTATACCGATGACAGCCATTTGTCTTACAAAGGTGCTGAGTTGGTGCTTGGGCATTACCACAGCAGTACGAATGAAACTCAACAGTTCACTTACGACCGACAATAACCAAGGAATAAGCATTTATGCTTCAGCGCTTATCTCAGGTAAGCGCTGAATATTTTAAAGCAAGACAAAACCAACGCCTCTATTTGAAAATGCGCGGGTCAAACGCAAAATCAAGCTTTTCGGCTTTCTTGATGATCTCTTTCATTTTGGGATGATTTGGGTTCACCACGTAGTTTTTATCACGAGGTGAAATCGTTGAAGGCACTTGCAGCGCAGCAAACTCAGGGTGAGGATCATTGAGAAACTGATCACCAATGTATTGCGTAGACTCGCTCGCCGGTATTGCTCGCCACGTCACTGGGAGATCTTCTTCATCTAAGGTGGCGATGAGGTATTCTGGCATTTCAATACGATATAAATCGTACAACTTGGTGATGGCAGGATCGTTGTTTACGTGAACAAACACTTCCAACGAGCAAAGGGATTCCGATTCAGAGAAGTAGAGGGCTTCGGTTCCTTTTGAGTTCCATCGCCCTCCAAATAACTTTGCGCCAATGGGGCTAAACGGCGTGTCAGCGAATTTCTTTTGTGTGAGACGATAGAGCTTCATATTACGAGAACACCCCGTGCTCTAAACGGCCGATCAAATCTTTTACGATTTCAAAATCAACCGTAGTCGACACCATATCAAGTGGACGTTTTCCACCTAAGCCGTACACATTTTCTCTCATCCATTTTAACGCGCGTTCTTCGTCGTCAAACAACTCTGTTGCGAGTTTCAATAACATCGCTAATCGATAGATTGCATCACTCTCTTGAGTATTAAAACGCTCATCATTTTTAAGACGACGCTTAATTGTACTAACAGGAATCAGTGTCACATGTTGGAATTCACTTTGAGAAAGCTTTACTCGATCAACAATGTTCCGGTATACCTTGGGCTCAAAGCCTTTGTGAACCGCATCAATACGACCCGTTTCAGCATCTTCAATACCTAACATAAGCCAGAAATTGGCTTTATGAGATTGTTTCGGCTTAAAGCTTTTTAATGCTGCAGTTGCCATATCAAGCTCCTATGGTTCATATGGTCTAGTTATTATGGTTCAAATGAGCTCAACTTTCAATCAAAGTAAAAAGACAGGTAAAGAAAAAGGCGAGCTTTGCGCCCGCCTCTCTTACTTATTCATCAACTTTGTTTACGCAT
This sequence comes from Vibrio sp. A1-1, assembly GCF_021728175.1. Taxonomy (NCBI): domain Bacteria; kingdom Pseudomonadati; phylum Pseudomonadota; class Gammaproteobacteria; order Vibrionales; family Vibrionaceae; genus Vibrio; species Vibrio sp. A1-1. The sequence goes on along the minus strand of NZ_JAKKCL010000011.1, from coordinate 58,188 downwards.
CTACCGATTTGCATCGTTTCACTTACTACAAGTCAAAACGGTCGGCGTTCATGACTTTCGTCCATGCAGCGATGAAGTCGTGGATGAATTTTTCCTGATTATCATCTTGCGCATACACTTCCGCGTACGAACGTAGAATCGAGTTTGAGCCAAAGACAAGATCCACACGGGTTGCCGTCCACTTCACAGCGTCGGTTTTACGATCACGGATTTCATATTGATTAGCACTCACTGGTTTCCACGTATATGCCATGTCAGTAAGGTTCACGAAGAAATCATTCGACAAAGTGCCGACTCGGTCAGTAAATACGCCCTCTTTTCCACCGCCGTAGTTACTGCCTAAAACGCGCATACCACCGATAAGTACCGTCATTTCTGGCGCCGTTAGCCCCATAAGCTGAGCACGATCTAATAAAAGCTCTTCCGGCTTAACCGCGTAGTCTTTCTTCAACCAATTTCGGAAACCGTCAGCAACAGGCTCAAGAACTTCGAACGATTCAACATCCGTCATCTCTTGAGTGGCATCACCTCGGCCTGGCGCGAATGGTACGGAAACATCATGACCTGCGGCACGCGCAGCCAGTTCAATACCTACGTTACCAGCAAGCACGATAGCGTCAGCAACACTACAGCCCTCTTCTGCTGCTATTTTTTCTAGCACAGCAAGAACACGACTTAGACGCTCTGGCTCGTTTCCTTGCCAATCTTTTTGCGGAGCCAAACGAATTCTCGCACCATTTACGCCACCTCGGCGGTCAGAGCCACGGTATGTACGCGCACTATCCCACGCCGTACTTACTAGCTCACTAATGGATAGGCCACTTGCTTCGATTTTTGTTTTCACTAAATCGACATCGTAGTCTGTCTTACCTGCAGGCGTTGGATCTTGCCAAATAAGATCTTCGCTTGGCACATCAGGTCCGAAATAACATGATTTTGGTCCTAGATCGCGGTGTGTCAACTTAAACCAGGCACGAGCAAAAACGTCATCAAAGTACGCTGGGTCATTTTGGAACTTTTCTGCAATCTTGCGATATTCAGGGTCCATTTTGAGCGCCATATCGGCGTCAGTCATGATTGGATTGTAGCGCTTAGAGCCGTCTTCAACATCGACAGGCTTGTCTTCTTCTTCAATGTCGATTGGCTCCCACTGCCATGCACCTGCTGGGCTCTTCTTCAGTTCCCAATCGTACTTAAATAATAGGTGGAAGTATCCGTAGTCCCATTGTGTAGGGTGTGTCGTCCAAGCACCTTCAATGCCGCTCGTTACCGTGTCACGGCCAATGCCACGTGTTTTGTGGTTAATCCAGCCAAGACCTTGTTCATGAACGTCTGCTGCTTCGGGCTCTGGACCAAGGTTTGCGGCATCACCATTACCATGACACTTACCGACCGTATGACCACCCGCTGTGAGCGCGACAGTTTCTTCATCGTTCATTGCCATTCGCGCAAAGGTCACACGCATGTCATGTGCTGTTTTGAGAGGATCCGGGTTCCCGTCCACCCCTTCTGGGTTGACGTAGATAAGCCCCATCATTACTGCGGCAAGTGGATTTTCTAAATCTCGCTCACCAGAATAGCGGCTGTTATCAGCATCACTTGTGGCTAACCATTCTTGCTCGGAACCCCAGTAGGTGTCTTTTTCGGGATGCCAAATGTCTTCTCGCCCAAAGCCAAAACCAAAGGTCTTAAAGCCCATGGATTCATACGCCATGTTACCGGCAAGGACAATCAGATCGGCCCAACTTAATTTGTTGCCATATTTTTTCTTGATGGGCCATAAAAGGCGGCGAGCCTTATCGAGGTTTGCGTTATCTGGCCAAGAGTTGAGAGGAGCAAAACGCTGGTTGCCTGTCGCAGCGCCGCCACGTCCATCCGCGATACGATAACTACCCGCTGCGTGCCATGCCATTCGGATCATTAAACCGCCGTAATGTCCCCAGTCGGCAGGCCACCAGTCTTGGCTGTCAGTCATTAAGTCTTTTAAGTCTTTTTTAAGTGCTTCGACATCTAGCTTTTTCAGTTCTTCTTTGTAATTAAAGTCCTGCCCAAATGGGTTGGTTTTGGAGTCGTGTTGATGCAGGATGTCTAAGTTTAAGGCATTCGGCCACCAATCCATCACCGACTTATCTGTAGATGTTTGCCCACCATGCATAACTGGACATTTACCTACCGAACCGCCGTTTGTGTTGCTCATATAATGCTCCTTCGTATCGTGGTTGTGGTAACCACTCTTTGTTATTCAATAAATCGAATATCCACCTCAAACAGCGTAGTTCATACACTGAATTTTTAGTTAACGCCAAGTCAAAATTTCCATATCTCGGCTAATAAATAATTGTTATCAAACATGTACCTATATGCAGAAAATATGGATAGAGATCAGTTTAAGTCCATACCTGAATACTTAATCCCAGACAGCCTCGCCATGTTGTGATCCCAGGTCGCTAAATCATGATGACTAAATTCATTCAGAGCGTGATGACCACACGCCCTTGCCATGACTTGCATGAGCTCGACGGAGGATTCGAAGAAATTTTTCAATTGCTGAGATGATTTTTCGATATCGAGACGCTGCCTCAAATCGGCATTTTGCGTTGCGATTCCCGCAGGGCAATTATTGGTGTTACAAATCCGGGCCGCGACGCAACCGATCGATTGCATCGCACTGTTTGCTATCGCCACTCCGTCTGCACCAAGTGCCAACGCTTTGACAAAATCCATAGGAACTCGCAACCCACCAGTGATGATTAATGTGACACGGTCACTTGCGCCTTTTTCATCTAAGTACTTACGCGCACGAGCTAACGCAGGAATGGTTGGCACGCTAATATGATCACGGAACATAGTTGGCGCCGCGCCCGTGCCACCACCGCGACCATCTAAGATGATGTAATCGGCACCCGCATCGAGCGCAAATTGTATGTCTTGCTCAATATGGTTTGCACTGAGTTTAAAGCCAATTGGAATGCCGCCTGTGATGCCACGGACTCTGTCAGCAAACTTTCTGAAATCGTGAGTAGTATGAAGATCTTTAAATGTTGGCGGTGAGATCGCTGGTTGTCCTTCGGGGAGACCTCTCACCTGAGAGATCTTACCCACATTTTTATTTGCAGGAAGATGACCACCCGTGCCTGTTTTGGCGCCCTGCCCACCTTTAAAATGAAAAGCCTGAACATTAAGAAGCTTAGATTCATCGTAGCCAAACTGAGCACTGGCAAGCTCATAGAAATACCGCGAATTTGCAGCTTGTTCTTCAGGTAGCATCCCCCCTTCACCGGAGCAAATCCCAGTCCCTGCCAACTCAGCACCTTTTGCTAGCGCAACTTTCGCCTCTTCCGAGAGTGCGCCAAAACTCATGTCCGACACCAACAAAGGAATAGCGAGCTTGAGCGGCTTACGCGCGTTTGGCCCCACAATCAGCTCAGTTGATACGGGAACGTCTTCTAACAACGGTTGTGTCGCCATTTGCGCCACAATGATTTGTATAGCATCCCAATGTGGTAGCAAATGCCTAGGAACCCCCATTGCAGCCATCGGACCATGATGGCCGAGTTTAGAGAGCCCTTCTCTCGCTAATTGGTGGATAAACTCTAGGGTTGGTTCTTCTTGAGTAGCGGACGCAGTCGGTTTGTCACTTTTCTCTCGCGTTTTCTCAGGGCCTTCTTTGCCGACTTGCTCAGCAGAAAAACGCTTATGTGTTCCATCACAAAATGGGGCATTAGAGGTGTGCTTGCACTGGCAGAGATACGCTTCTTCATCTTTTTCCGCAGTAAAGCTCATTGGCTTTAAGCCTGTTCCCGAATGCGACCCATCGCAATAAGGTTGATTTTTAGAACGTCCACATCGGCAAAAGTAATATTCTTGCCCTTCGGTTAGATTCACTTTAATCGGCTTATTATCGGCGATGATTGGCTTGCTCATGTTGCCCCCTGTTTATTATTGTTAACCACGCTTTCTCGCAGGCTTGCAATAAGCGTAGAACAGGAGCGGAAAGAGCGTCAGCGAAACCAGAGTAAAATACGCGATTGTCGCTTGCCTCACCTATACTCTTTATGGGTCTCATACACGTGGAGGCTATATGACGATTGCAACCCGATTAGATGAATATTTGACTGAGCATAACATTCACTTTCAAACCGTGAATCACAGCCACAGTCATAGCTCGCTACAAAGTGGTGTTGCCGCAGGTGTGCCTTTAATGAATATCGCAAAAGGCGTCATTCTTGAGGATCATGAAGGGCATCATATGATGGCAGTCTTACCTGCCAACAACAAAATCAGTTTGTCGAGATTAAACGATGAATTTAACGCTACTTTCCACTTGGTGAAAGAGCGTATGGTTTACCGACTCTTCACTGATTGTGAGCACGGCGCAATTCCACCGATTGGTAGTCCTTACCACATGTCGACCGTTTGTGATGAAAGATTAGCAAACTTGGAACATGTCTATCTTGAAGCCGGCGATCATGAAACTCTGATTAAGCTAGATAGAAAGGCATTTAAAGAGCTAATGAACGACTGCAAATACTTAAGATTCAGCAGTGAAGTTCTGCATTAAACTTCCAAAAATCTGTCGACATTTCGTGAAAAAGGCTCTTTCAAAAAGAGCCTTTCTTTTTCTATTGGCGGTGCATGTCGGAAGCTTCTCGGCTTTTAGTAATCCGCAATTTAGAACGCATAGAAACCAAAAAAACCGCCCGTTTGGGCGTTTTTTTTCAATCCAACCACTATCGAACAAAAATCTTTTGAATCGCTTTTATCGCCATAGCTCTGCGACGCATTAATGCCCCCGTCCTTGGCAGCCATTTAGGCGTGTGGAGTACGGTTTTCGCGTGGCTAAAGGTTCTGAATCCTTCCACTCCGTGATAATGACCAATGCCTGACTCACCAACGCCACCGAAAGGCGCATCTTCAGCGCCAACGTGTAATACCGTGTCGTTGATGCCGACGCCGCCACTGTGTGTGTTGCGTACAATATGTCTGATGGTCGATTTGTTGTCCGACATAACATACAGCGCAAGTGGTCGCTGGTGCTGATTAATGTAGTCAATCGCTTCATCTACCGCTTTGTAAGGCTTGATGGGTAGAAATGGCCCAAATATTTCCTCTTGCATGATGCGCATATCTCTCGACACGTCAGTGATCAAATGAGGATACAAAAGCCTTTCCTGTTGAGGTGACGCTTCAACAGTATGGATGCTTGCGCCCTGAGCTTTGGCATCCTCAAGTAGCGCAGTCAAACGATCATACTGTCGTTGATTGATAATATGGGTCAGCTTTTGATTCTTGTTGGATTTCAAATAGAGTTTTTCAAAACGTTTTAAGAACAGCGTGATGAACTCTTCGACGCGTTCTTGTGGTACAAACGCGTAATCAGGCGCCACACAAATCTGGCCAGCATTGATGCATTTACCAAACAAAATCGCATCAACGGTTTTCTTCATGTCTGCATCTTCTGCAATGATCACCGGAGATTTTCCACCCAGTTCTAACGTCACTGGAGTCAGGTTTTCAGCCGCTGCTTTTGCCACAGCGCGACCAACATTTGTCGAGCCAGTAAACAAAAGATGATCGAATGGCAGTTGGCTGAATGATCGTGCAACGTCCGCTTCACCTTCAAATACTTCGACATATTCAGACAACTCGCGACAAATATTGACGATGACTTTATTGGTTTTCGGCGTAAATTCGCTGAGCTTCATCATCACACGGTTACCTGCGGCCAAAGCAGTAACTAAAGGCGCAAGGCTCAAAATGACAGGAAAATTCCACGGCGAAATGATCCCGACCACGCCGAGTGGCTGATACTGAACAGTCACTTTCGACGGAGCAAGCAACAGACCGGATTCACGCTTACTTGGTTTGCACCACTTTTTTAGCTGCTTGAGGGTGTAATTGATGTGCGAGACCGTCGGCAAAACGTCGGTCATGGCGGTATCAAATTCGGAACGATAGCCAAAATCGTCACTCAGCGCTTCCACCAATGCTTGTTTATTCGCAATCAGAGCTTGTTTTAGCAAGACAAGGCGCTGCTTACGTTCATCCAGACTAGGATAAGGTTCGGCGGCATACGCTGCTTTTAAGCGATCAAGGCTTTGTTGTAACGAGTTGTCCACTTCAACCTCTGCGATTGCGTTCATGATGCTTCTCCTAACCTAGTTTCAACCAATGACGCTCCAAATTAACACGAGCGCAACAATGTTACTATTGTAGCGCTCGCGAAATTAGAGTTCGAACTCTGATTAAAATATCAGTGGGTTTGGAGCTAAGTCAGACGCAACTCATAAATGCCGAGCCGTTGAGAGCGGTCAAGCGTCTCGAACTCGTGATCAACGTATTCTTTTAATGTAGCACCAGCACGCTCAGCAATATTGATGCTGGCAATGTTGTCTTCCATACAGTGGAATTGGATGAATTGCGCGTGCCCTTTCTGCTTCAAAAAAGGAATCAACACCGCGAGTACTTGGTCGATCACTCGGTGTCCTCGCCCATTGTTGGCAAGCCAATAGCCAATCTCAGTGACGCGTGTGTGCGAATCCACACCTTTTATGCCAATAACACCCGTAAACTGCCCATCAAAATAAATAGCGCACCAGTGGGCATCTAACGCTTTGCTGTTCACGCGCTGAGAGATGTAGTTCACCGCTTCTCTGCGGTTGGTCACAAAGTCCGTCCAAGGCAAATAGCCAGAGAGGCTGTTTCGATACGTGTTCACCACTTCCAGTAAAACGGTCGCGTGTTTGGTGGTAAGAGGCTCAATTGAGACCCTGTCTGAAACAGAAAAACTGGCCTGCATGCTATTTCCTTGATACGCCTTTTGGCACATGACCTCATCCATCCACATTATCCCTTTTTCAGTAAACACTACTCACAAATCCTACCGCCTCATTGCGTTGAGAACAAACTTCCATATTCGTTATGTCAAACGTGCTTAAAAGGATGGCGTTCTCGTCTAGTCTGTTTGTTCAATCAACGTAAATGGCGTCAACGATTCCACATCCACGTAATGCCTCCACACATGTTCGTAAAGGTGGTGCTGATTTGTAAACGGGGCTAGTCGCTTTGCTTCTTCAAGCGTACACCAACAATACTCTGTGTGTTCTTCGTTAAGTACAACCGATTGGTTAGGTGGACAAAATAATACGAAGCATGGAATAACCATGATGCGGTTATTTTTTGCTTCGTAGAACTGTTCTAGAAAGTCTGCAGTATGTAACTCAACATCGTCAATTTGCGTCTCTTCTTTCAGTTCTCTGAGAATAGTTTGCCATCCGGTTTCACCGGCCTCTACACCACCAGCAACATGGCACCAATAACCACCTTTAACACGTTTGAGCAACAGCATTTTATCGACGCCATCAATTTTAGAAATGACAACGCCAGAAGTATGCGTCGCTTGTACTGGGATCATGTATACTCCTTAAATATCTAGATATTTCCTAGATGCGCTCCATGCTCGAATGAAAGATAGGGTTGCTTGAGAACCCATAGTCTACTGCTTATTCTCACTCTCGACAGATGTGTTTGAATATCACGGATCATTTTGTGAGCTGAGTATGCTAAAGTGCGATCTGTCGCAATAAATGAGCAGTAAAATGTCTAATTCATTCAACACTCTGGTTCCCATTGGTGTGCGCTTTATGGTGCTCTCCGCATTCGGTTTCGCGCTAATGTCTGCCACAGTAAAGCATGTCAGTCTTCATGGTATCCCTGTATTTGAGATTGTTGCAGCGAGGGCACTCGTCTCACTTGTTATCAGCTATTTAGATGTTAAGCGAAAACGAATTTCTGTATGGGGCAATAATAAGCCATTACTGTTTGCGCGTGGCGCAGTGGGCACCATGGCATTGATGTGCGTATATTATTCGGTGACTACCTTACCGCTGGCAGAAGCGACCATATTCCAATACATTCACCCAGTATTTACTGCGCTCCTAGCCGTCTTTTTCTTGAAGGAACGCATTCAACCATCGACGTTCCTTTGTATTGCCTTATGCTTACTCGGCATCTATATAATGGTAAGTCCAGAAGCAGGACAAGAAGCAGAGCGCACTTTACCTATGTTTAGCGTAATGATTGCAATCTTGGGCGCATTTGGTAGCTCAATTGCTTATGTCATTGTTAGAAAACTTAGCCAAACTGAAGATAGTTCAGTGATCATTTTCTATTTCCCTCTGGTTGCTCTACCCGCTTCACTCTTACTGATTGGCGATGATTTTGTTATGCCCGACCTGTATCTGACTTTCATGTTGGTTTTGGTTGGTGTATTCACCCAAGTTGGGCAATTGGGATTAACCAAAGCAATGCAAACTCAGCAAGCGGGCAAAGCGTCTGCTTACTCGTATATTCAGATCGTATTTTCTGTGTTGTTAGGCATCATTTTCTTCGGCGAAATCCCGCTCATCTGGACGTACATCGGTGGTGCACTAATTGTAGCGGGCGCACTCATTAACGTATTTGGTCACCATTTGCGCTTGCCATTCGTTAAGCGCAGCGCTTAACCCTTCAGTCCTAAAGCGAGACAACACTAAAACGTAAAAAGCCAGAGTCGACTCTGGCTTTCTTTTTTATGTTTAACCTGACGTTAAGCGGATAATTTTAATCCAGCGATACCAGCTACAATAAGCAATAAACTCAGCAATTTTATTAGCGTCGCGGGCTCGTTAAATATGTAGATACTGACGATTGCCGTTCCAATCGCTCCTATACCTACCCAAACGCCGTAAGCGATACCGAGTGGTAGCGTCCTTAATGCAATTCCAAGTAACCAAAAGCTCAACACCATAAACGTAACGGTAAAGCCAGATGCCGCCAATTTGGTAAAACCTTGTGAGTATTTTAGTCCGACAGCCCATGCCACTTCGCATAAGCCAGCAATGAAGAGAATTCCCCAAGCCATGTCATATTTCCCAACGAGATGGGGTCGTCCCCGAGAAAAGATAGAGCGGTGAGGTCGTCCTCACTTCTTTGTGACTCGCTATTATATACAGAAAATTGAACGTAAAAAAATAAGGCCCTGATATTTCAGGGCCTCTTTACATAAAAATCGCTAGGGCTTAGCGATGATGAATACGGTACCATCCGTCAACGTAAAGCTAACCTCACTGGTTTTCTTTCCGATACCGGATAAACTGCACTCGTTATCGTTATCACACGGCGTATTTGAAATAACATTCCACACGCCATTCATCAAGCCAGAACCAGTAATAATCGCCGTCCACGTTTTACCATTGTTGATTGATTGTGTAGTAACTTCATCAGATGTTGGTGGCGCTTCTTGTCCTACATAACTTGCTTCCACATTCAAGTTACTGTAACTGCTGTAAGCGTACACGCCAATGTGCCACGTTCCTTCATTCGGAGAAGTAATACTACATGCTTCATTACTGTTGCTACTGTATGAGCGACAATCGTAGCTGGTTAAACTTGGTTCACTTCCCAGCTTAACGTAAAGATCCGCATCGCCGTTTGCTCCCGATGTGGTAACAGTAAAATCTGAACTGTTGGTAGGCACATCAATCGTAAAACAATGCCACTCACCAGTAGATGAAGAGTCTATGTTGCTGGAAACACCATTGTTTAGGGCGATAGCTTCACACGTGCTAGACGGTGGCTCGACGACTCCGCCATCAACTGAAACACCGACCTGAGCAAAAGCGTCGGCGACATCATTCGCAGCCACGCTTAAGCTTTGGGCGGCCGCCAATACACCCGCAGCTGCAGAATCAAACGTTTCACTTGGCGTCCAGTAGTTCTGGTTAGCGTACGCAAAAACCTCGAACGCCTGTCGCGTTCCCCAATTGTACTCAACCGCCAATAGATAAAACGCTTTGTTAAACACACCACTTGAATAATGCACATCCATGCCACTCACATACTGAGACGCGTGATCAATTGAACGACCATCAAGGGGCGGATTATCCATATAGCGCAACGCCGCATTGGCAGCCTTTCTAATATCGTACCCAACTTTCCAATCGTTAGAACCACGTGAATAGAATTCAGCCGCCTCACCTGCCATATCTGAGAAAGCCTCATTGATTCCGCCAGATTGCTCTGAATAAATCAGATCAGAGTTTTGTTCTGTAAATCCATGGCTAACTTCGTGCGCTGAGACATCTAAACTCACTAAAGGATAGAAATAACTCGCACCGTCGCCAAAAGTCATGCTCGAACCATTCCAAAAGGCGTTTTCATAGCGTTTGCGGTAATGCACTCGCATTTGAAGCTGAAACGTTAAGGGCGCGGTATTCAGCCAATCTTTGTACATGTCGTATACCACTTTGCCAAAGTAATGCGCATCGTTTAACGGGCTGTACGCTCCATTAATTTCTTTAACACTATTGGTTGGACAAACGAACGTATGCGTATTGCCAGACGTCCTACCATTCAAGTTGATGGTTTTGACCACGCCAGGAATGTCCATCAAACACGTATCACCAGATTGCTGGACTAATAGAGACTCAAAGTCCACACCATAATGATAACGACCAATTTTTTGGTTTCCTCCTGGACCATTCGCTTCTACGTGCGCTAACCCCTCATATTGCAGCAAAATGTTTCCTGTTTTAGCATCAACAAGAAAGGTGGGACGTGTAGGCTTACCTCCATGCTCATTATCAGCAAAAAATTGGACAATATAAGCTAAGTGCGCCACGTCACTTTTATCGACATAAATACGCAAACCTTGGCGCTGATTCTCTATTTGGTATCCGTTTTCACGGTACGGCTTTTGCGTTGAAGACATTACTTGAGAAAGCGACAATTTAGGCACCATATCATTGATATCTCTGGCAATATCCTTTACGAGAGTGCCGTTGATATGCTTGATTTGGCCCTGTTTATCACGATGTACGACAATTTGCTTGCCCCAAATCGGGACGCCTTTAAACATCTGCTGATATCGACTATGCGTACCGCCGTTTTTACCTTTGTTAGTTTTCAGCTTTTGTACACGATTTCCATTTTGTAAACCTAACACACGATCTATATTTTGTGTGGCTGCAAGGTTGCGTTTTTCTAAAGCAACAACAAGACCATGGTTTTGCTCTAGCCGTTCGGACTGAGCGGCGGATAAAGATGTTGAAAAAAGAAGTGGTGAAGCAAGCATTGCCGTGACAAATAGCCTGCTCTGATAGTTTGATACTGAACCCATCGGTTAGCCCCCTATTTTGCATCAATAGCAAAGCCAAACTGACCAGTTCTATTTGTTTGTTTCTCACCCAAAAGTGAAGTCAAACTTATCGTAATTATCCCGCTCATTGATTTTAGCACACACAATCATACAGCTTATGCTTTAGTGCCATTTCATCTATTAAAAACGACACTATTTTTTAACAATTTGCATATAACCTTTTGGTGTTGAAAGTGTTGTGTTTATTGCACATATCACACAAAAACTAATTGAACATGTAAATATGAAAACGTTTGTGTGATTGATATCGCTTAAAACAATTACTGATGACTTTAATATTCAGCAGAATCAATTATAAGGTATGACGTACCCATGAAAACAATCAAAACCTCTATCGCTCTCCTGGTTGGCGCCGCTCTATTATCTGGATGTAATGACGACACTGAATACGTCAATGTTCAGCCTAAAGAAGTAAAAATAGCGACTTACAACCTCTCTTTTGACCGTGCAACTTTTGAAGCTTTAGTGAGTGAAATGCAAATTGAACCAGCGCAGCAAACTGTATTGGTTACTGCCTATTTAGACGGTTCTATCGCCGCTGAAGACAAAACCACTGCGGAAAAAGTCATTCAAATTCGAAACGTTGCTGCGATTATTCAGAAGAATCGCCCTGATGTTCTTATGATGGCGGAATACAACAACGACGGAACAGGCGAAAACAAAGCAGCCCTTGAAGGCTTCCAGAAGAACTACCTGTCTGTCGCGCAAAGCATCAATGGTGCAGGCGGTGAAGCGAACCTTGAACCTATCGAATATCCTTACGCGGAGTCTTACTCTACCAACACAGGTTTGCTAAGCGAGTTTGACCTCGACAACAATGGAACAGCAGGTCAAATGCCGGGCGATGCATGGGGCTTTGGCATGTACCACGGTCAATATGCCTTTGCCCTAATGTCTAAATACAAGATTGATACGGCAAATACGCGTACGTTCCAAGCGTTTAAATGGAAAGATATGGAAGGTGCGAAGATTCCAACCATTACTATCTGTGACGGCTCACAAAAGATTCCAGATGGCATGAAGTGTGGTGATGAGTGGTACTCTGCAGAAGAATGGGATCAAGTACGCCTATCTTCTAAAAACCACGTAGATGCACCAATTATCATTCCGACTCGCAATGGCGAGGAAGTTGTGCATCTACTGATGTCGCACCCTACTCCACCAGTATTCGATCCAGGTAAAAACAAAGCGCAAAACGCAGCCGAAGTAGAGTTCTGGCATCACTACATTCAAGGTAAAGACTATTTCTACGACGATGCAGGTAAGAAAGGCGGCTTATCGAGCGGGGCTAAATTCGTAATGATGGGCGATCAAAACCTTGATCCCGTGGCCGGTGACGGTATTAGCTCTGTAATGCAAGAACTGCATAATGATCCATTGGTTAACCAAACCGTGATGAATGGCGAGCTTTATCCGACAAGCTTTGGGGCAGCCGAACACGCTGTTGACCGCAGCTCCACTCACCCATATCCAAATCGCATCACTTCGACGTTTGGCTTGGGTGTAGATTATGCCTTGCCTTCTGCAAACCTAAATGTGGTGGACTCTGGCGTATACTGGTCAGCTTCTTATGAAGAAGGTCGTAAGCTATTTAACGATGCGCGTATTGGTAAGTATGGTGATGGCAAAGATGTGTCTTCCGACCATCGCATGATCTGGATTAAAGCACAGTTCTAAACTGTGTCATTTAAATAAAAAAAAGCCAACCACAAGGATTCGTGATTGGCTGTATATATTTGTGAACAAAGTGGTTCACTAACAACGTCAGTTGGCTAGGTGACCCTCGGCTTAGAAAGGGTCACTCATACTAAAGCATGAGACGTGCCAACTTTGTAGCGCACAAAAACAGGTTGCTATTTAACCACTTTCATTAAAACTTCACCAATAGCCACTGTTTGCTCACGCAATGAATTGCAATTTGCAAATTATTATTGGCATTTCGCAATAAACCCTACCATTAACTTTTGTTCTATGGCTTCCTAGACAAATCACGTGCGAGGATTAATGCGAGTCCGAATACTTGCAAGAAGAGCCCGATATTCTTGTACCAAGCGATCTTTTCATCTTGCTTTGCCATTAGCTCATTGAGCCCTACATTCTCAATGTAATAGTCATCAATGCGATCTCTATACGAAGCTTGTGCTTGGTTTATCTTTGACATTAGCTGAGGGAGTTTATCTATTTGTATTTCATCCGATTCGTGATGAGTCCAAGAGGATAAGTGCCCTTCCAATATCTGTTCTATCTCCAAAGGTATCGCTGCGCTCTGACCTATGTGCAAGTGAAGCAGCAACGCCTCTCTTTTTCTTTCTAGAGTTTCAACGCTATTCCACGCGAGTTGGATGGAATACAAGTTTTCCGCCTTTTGCTCTGCGAGTTGCGAATACTGTTTGCCAAGCCTATCAAGGACCAAGCTAGTAAGAACGATCGCGCCAATATTCAGTACTAACCCAATCAGAACGAGTACCCATGGCGGCGGGATATAGCTACGAAGACTTACCATAACTTATCGTACGGAAGATAAATCATATTCAGCACAACCAGAGAAAGTATCACTAGAAATGTCACCTGCATGCCCCTAACACGCCTTTTTAAGTCCTCTTTCAATATACCTCGAGCATGGATAATTCGACCGATCACGAAAATAATGCCTGTGAGATGTATCCAGGTTGGGTAAGCACTATTGAATTCTAATAGTGCCATTAGAATCAGAGTAATGGGGATATATTCTGTCGCGTTACTCTGTGCACTACGAGCGATTTGGAGAGCCTCTACTCCTCCGTCAGCATAAGCAACCTGATTTAAGCGACGCTGCTTAATCACTTGAACGGCCAACCAAATAATCAGTATTGCAAGAATGCTAGCGTATAGAGCTGTGATCATATGTCGTCCTTCTTGATCCGGTTTTCATTATATAGCGTGTCACTTGGCTATAAATATAGCGGTATCCTAATGATAATGCGTCAATTAACCTCAAATTATGCTTTGACTCGAATATAAGAAAACGAGTAAGAGAATACTTTATGGAACTAAAAACGCCCTCGAATAGAGGGCGTGAGAGTGAAATCGTGAATATTCAAGAATGGTGCACTATAAAGGATGATTGGCCAGCTTTTTACGCTTATGCCCTTTGACAATACTTTCAAAGATTGTAAATAACAGCCCCACCCAAATAAAGGCAAAGGTCACTGCTTTAACTTCGTCAAACAGTTCACCGAAAAACATGACAGCCAAAACAAACTGCAAGCTTGGTTCAATGTATTGCATTAAACCAACTGTCGATAAGTTTGTTATACGTATCGCGATAGAATAAAAAATCAGTGGTAAAAGCGTGATCGGTGCGCTGCCAAAGTACAAAAGCAAAGTTGTGATATCTACGCCTGAAGCCAACTCACCCACTGTCCATTGTTTGTAAAACAAATACGCCACTGCAACTGGAGTCAATAGCAGCGCCTCAACAAACAAGGTGGTGCTCCAGTCGTATGTTATCTTCTTCTTGTACAACCCATACAAAGCAAAGAACAACCCCATCGTTAGTGCGATAACAGGCAACTGGCCATAATGAATCACTTGATACATCACGCCAATTGTTGCTAGCACAATTGCGATGAGTTTGCCTTTTGAAAGCTTATCTCCAAGAATAAACACGCCTAACGCCACTGACACCAACGGTCCAATAAAAAAGCCTAAGCTTGCATCAATGACTCGATGGTGAGTCAAAGCCCAAGTGAACGCACTCCATGAAATACACATCAAGCTGCTCGCGACAAACGTGTACCACAAAGATTTTTTGTCACACCAGATTTCTTTCCAATTCGGTCCTCGACGGGTTATACCAAGCACAATTAAAAAACCGACAGGAACTGAGCCGATGATTCGCCATGCCAGTAACTCATCCATTGAAGCATTCGGTAAATAACGATAATAAATGGGTAGCAGGCCCCAAATTACAAAGGAGAATGCTGCCATAAAAGTGCCATAACGAGTGTTATTCATAAAACTATCGCTCATCTAAACGAACAAGTCAGCGCAAACAAATCGCGCTATGCATAATAAAAGGAGATCGATATCCCTGTGAGTTTAAGATGCTGAGGGCATTACTGGTTCAACGCTTGTACTACTGCTGTAAACCCACTCACAAAACACAACATAAGTGCTCCAAACCGAATTTTTTCTTTTGGTAACGATTGGGTGGTTTTCATCGCGAGCCAATACCCAAGTGCTGCCGCAGGTAATAGCGGAATAGTAATCACCAAATGGTGTAATGTGAAGAAACCAGCGGGAATTTGAACAACGAGCGAAATGATGGAACTGAAAACAAAAAATGCCGACAGGTTACCACGTAACTGATTTGCTTCTTGATGTTGCAACAACAACGCCATCGGTGGGCCTCCAATCGCCGAACTGGTACCAAACAATCCAGAAAAGAATCCTGCTAATGTCATACGCGCTGGTGTGGGTTCAACCCGAAACGGTAAAACACTCACCACAACCGCGAATAACACCAAAAAACCAATCCAAAGTGTAAGAGCTTGAGTCGAGACAAAAAACAGTAGCAAGCCGCCAGCGACCGATCCGGGCACACGCCCAATCAATGCCATTTTTAAACCGCCGATTTCAACACTACTGCGGTGCTTCATCGCATTCATCAACGAAATAAATAACGCGACTAAACAGATTGGTGCAGGCACATACTCCGGCGCCCAAAGAATCAGTAAAGGTGCGGCAACAATTGCCAAGCCAAAGCCTATTGCGGTTTGTACATAAGAGCCAAGAAATATTAGCCCTATCGCAAGCAAGTTTATCGAATCGAATTCCATTTAGATTATTCTTATATTTGAAAGCCAAACACGAAAGCAAAGCACATTCGCACGATGAATGCGTCGAGTGTGTTGTGATATGAATCTCGCGTAGCATTCATCAAAGTGAACAAAAAGACAATCCATTTGTGCGGTTTGCCGTCACTTCTTTTCGTCTTTCATTCAGCCGATGTACGCGTATGCTTATATCTAGGCGAATTCATGCTCGACTGTTCATGCAGCATTTCTTCCACGGAATTAATGACTGCTCAAAAACGGCCGCATTAGATCTTTGAACCCTCCTCCCGCTCTATATAGGCGTAATCGATTCTCACTACGTCGGTATAGCACTTTATGACTCATCGCTTTATACTATTGATCATTTTGTCATTACCGTACTTATTTACGCAACAACAAGTGTACGGTCAGTGTTACTTTTTCTACCTTTAACTTGCTGTGAAAATAATATGAGAAAACAAACTGGATTTACTCTAATAGAGTTAGTCGTAGTTATTGTCGTGCTTGGCATTCTTGCTGTCACTGCCGCACCACGCTTTTTAAACCTTCAAAGTGATGCGCGTGAAGCGCGTTTAGAAGGCATGAAGGGCGCGATTGCATCAGCGCTCGGTGTCGGTTATGGGAAAATGGCGATTGCAGGGTTGGAGAGCAAAGCATATGTTGCAAATTTTGATAATAAATTCACCAAAGCAGAGCTGCCTTTCGAAGGCTGTACTATTGGCGCCAACAAGCGATGCGTCTTCTTATACGGATACCCTGATGCAGATGAGACTGCTTTGGGGTTGCTTGTTCATGAACTTGAACATCAGTACGGTACAACAGATTGGAAAATTGAGGCTTTTGAAGATAAAAGGCTCGTAGCGATAATGGCAAGAGATGACAAGAGTGCGTCAAAAGAGAAGTGCAGTATCATTTGTGGTCCACCACTTAGAGAAAACCAAGACTATACTCTAGTAATTAATCATTGTTCTTAAAACAACAGGGCTGCCCATCGGCAGCCTTATTTTTAATCTTATCGGGTTTGTTTACGCAAAGTTAAATACGTATTTATCCATCATATTCACCATACGGCCAATCTCTGGCTTGGTAATCGTATCATTTGCGCCAAGAGACAGTGCTTTCGCTCGGTTATCCTCACTCATCAATGATGAGAACATAATGATCGGCATTTCATGAAACGCTTCAGTATCGCGTAGTCTCTTCACTAAGTGCATACCATCCATTCGAGGCATTTCTACGTCCGTAACCACCGCATCTAACAGCTCTTTAACTGGCAAGTTTTCTTCTTTCGCGACCTCGATTAAGCTCATTAATTTCTCATGAGCCTCACCACCGTCTTTACAAGTGATCACATTGTAACCTGAAGAAGCTAATGTATCTTGAATCAAAGAGCGAATAAATGCTGAGTCATCCACCACCATGATCGTTTTAGCATTACGCTTACCCACCATTCTCTGGTTTAGATCTACCGACTTATCCCCTTTCACATCGTATTTTTCCATACTCAGCTCTGGGTTAATATCCGCGATGATTTTTTCAAAGTCGAGAATCATGATCAGGTTGCCTTCTTTGCGGACAACTGCCACTACACAATCTTGTTCGCCCGCTTCCAAAAACTGACTTGGTGATTCCACATCATTCCAAGAGATACGATGAATACGTGAAATACTATCAATCAGAAAGCCATTGGTCATTTTGTTGAAATCAGTAACGATAACAAACTTACGCTCTAGGTCCTGGCGTGTTGGTACACCTAACCAACCAGCTAAATCAACTAAAGGCGTCAATACATCTCTGGACGAAAACACCCCGATCATGTGAGGTTGTGCGTTTGGATAATCGGTTGTCTCTGGTACGCGAATCACTTCTCGTACTTTCGCAACGTTGATGCCGTAATAACAAGTTTTTGTGCTGCCATCCGGCAATGTTTTTTCTAAATGAAATTCGATGATTTCAAGCTCATTGGTACCACTTTCTGTCAAAATGGTGCTGGTTACGTTACTCATAAAGCCAATTATCCAACCAAAATACGCATCAGAAAAAGTTTGATGCAAACGCCATGAGAAGCCATTCTCAGGCTAAAAATCCAAGCATCCTTTTTAGTCGTTACAACAAAGTTTGTAAACCACCAAAAGGACGGCCAACGCACATTTCCATATCAAACTGTGAAAAAATGTCTCATTTTTGAACAGGATAACATGAGTTAACTTAGTGCGACCTTACCTTCCCACTTTTAGCGGCCATTTCGATGAAAAGTTTAGGGTTAATATTGATGTTTTTCGTTGGCCTATCACTATACCCACACATATGAAATCCCTCGTGTATTGGCGTATTCGACAGTATCTTATTCAATTGTGCTCAGTGAATTTCAATTATAGAAAATGTCATTTTCCTTTCCATCAGAAAGGTTTTTCCTACAATCCCTCTTAATACAATCATATTGCGTTGGGCGGTATGACAGTTCGGATAGTAGTGAGGCTCCATTTGAATAATGTTCTTATCATTGATGACCAACCACTTTACAGCGAAGCACTGACTTCTCTTGTTGAGAGCGTAATCAACACAGCCGAAGTCATTCAGTCGAAAGACAGCGCAGAAGTAATGGACTTAGTTCGAAATACAAAAATTGATTTTATTATTCTAGACGTTGTCCTTGGTGATCGAGATGGTATGCGTTTGGCGAAGAATATTTTAGCAACGGGCTATCAAGGTAAATTACTTTTCATTTCTTCACGCGACTATTCCAGCCTTTCTAAAGCGGCTTACGAGATGGGAGCTCATGGTTTCTTGAATAAAAACGAGACAAAAGAAGCGATTGCTGACGCGATTGTGAGTGTCTCACGTGGGTACTCTATGTTTAAGTCTACTCACGCTCCTTCTACTGGTGATGTCACGCTATCCAATCGCGAAGCCATGGTGTTCCACTACTTAGCTCAGGGCTATTCAAATAAACGTATTTCAGAACAACTATCGCTCAGCGCTAAAACCATCAGCACTTACAAAACTCGTATTTTGAAAAAATACCATGCAGATTCATTGATTGAATTACTGCATACGATCCCAAACGCTGAAAACATTCAATGCGATCGTTAGTTCTTCATATATTTTGCAATGGCATCGGTTAATATCTGGTGCATTGCGTCGTGACGATGGCTTTGCTTCATCTGAAGTACAACCTTTGGCCAGCCGTTGGGGTAATAAGATTCAGGAATACGAATAAAACGGTATCCTTCGATTGGCGCCTGATACTCCAGAAAAACCGTCGCCGCCTTTTTTTGTTTGAGCAGCTTTAGCACACTGCTCACGTTATCTAGCGCTGCAATTCGATTGATCACCATACCGTGATTCTCCATTGCTCGTTTTGCAAGCTGCTCTTTCTCTTTCCAACCGATAATTTCAAGCATAATAAATGGCAGTTTGGCAGCCTCTTCAAGAGTGGTGATCCCAAGCTCTTCCGGAACAACAACCACAGCTGGCGCGTAGCCAATAAATTTCTGATGGATAGATTTTGGCAATTCATCATTGAAGTAATGAAGCTGGGCATCCACTTTGCCTAAAAGGATTTCGTCCACCGTATATTCCGTGATGGTTGCGACAGTAATATGAGCTTTAGGAAACAGCGTCATTAAATCCATCGCCAACAAGTGTCCAAATGAGTACTGAGCCGTTTGGGGTAAACAGACCGTTATATCCTTACTGTATTTTTCTGGTTTGAATTCTGATCGAACTAAGCATGTTTCTAAGTTATCTAATGCATCTGCAATTTTGGGTAGCTGACGCATCAGAAAGTTGGTGGGTTCTAAATGATGTGGGTGACGAATGAATAGTTCATCACCAAGTTGGATGCGTAAGCGAGCAAGATATTTACTGATCGACGCCTCACTCTTGCCCAAGGCTTTCGCTACGGGTTTAAGCTGACGATGCTTTTCTAACAGAACCAGTATTTTTAATAGGTTTAGATCAAGGTCTTTGTTCACGATACAGTACCAGTTGGGTCTTATGATAATCAGCAATCAAAGGAGCATTATGCATTGCTCGACTAATATAAAAGACCAAGGGTACTGCTTGGTCAAATTTATCAAACAGTTATGTCATGGTTATGTATTGTTGTCCTCAAACACGCTGTTTTTTCATTTCATATAACTCTTCATCTGCTCTCACGATCACCTCTTGCAGCGTTTCATCCTCTTCGCGCACAGCAACACCAGTACTAACACTGATCTCTATATCTAATGTATTTAAACGATTGTGTTTAACAACGCCACGGAGCTTTTTCGCTAACATGGAAGCTTTGCTCATGCTGCATCCGGGCAAAATTACAATAAACTCATCACCACCAGTCCTGACTAAGTAGTCACTGTTCCGAAAAACCTTTCTCATTGAGTCTGCAATAATAACAATGACTTCATCGCCAACATGGTGTCCGTAACGATCATTAATCTTCTTGATACGATTTCCGTCAATCGCAATGATAGAGTATGGTTCAACCTCCATTCGATGTTTAAACCGCTCTTCTTTAAATACTCGCCGATTTAATAATCCGGTCAAGTCATCTTGCGTTACATCACTCAGAGCATTTTCTAATTGAATTTTGCTCTGTTTAGATTCATTGGCTTTTCGATAATAGGCGAACGCTACGACAGAATAGATGACAAGAATAAAGCTGTAGTCCACCACTATTTTACTAAACGGATATTGGTAAATAACAAGATTATTATTGTCGGCAACATAGGATTGAGTGTAAGCAAAATGAGCCAAGGGGTAGCTCGGAAAGTAAATAATTATCTGCTTATTTCCGTTACTAACCTCTACGTCAACGGCTTTGCCTTCATTATAAAGCGATGATAAATACAGTTGTTCCGAAAATTCGCCGACAAGCTTCCCTCTATAGTAGACGGGACTCATGATACTTAATGCCATCTCATCTGAATACGTGGTTTTGAAGGGCTTAGAGATAAGAACTCGGTCGGAGAGCTGCTCTTTCCACGCGGCAAGAATACAAGCGTAATTCACTCTGCACCATTCTATATCAAACGTCTCTTTAGATCCCTCTAGAGCTGGGATTGGTCGTTCTAAGATGAGTTTGTCACTAGTGTAAGAACGAAAGTACAATATGGCGTCTTCTCTATCGTAGACATTGGACAAATGAGCTTCTGCTTGGTGTAGGGCTTTACGAGCAACAGTTTCCACATAATCTAGGTTTTTATGCGGCTTTAAAGCATAAATTGCATCTTGAAAACTGAAGTCAGTCAGTACTTCTATTTGTTCGATACTGAAGTTTTCATACTGCGCCAATTGAGCTTCGGTCAACAAGCCTAGCAGAATGACCTTCTGCTTTGTTTTTGCTAAATTGTTAGCGTACGTATTAAATTGCTTCTCCTCATAAGAGATGAGAACAGCACCAATCATGGTCACCGATACAATAAATAACAACATCGCAACCGCAAAAGAAGAAACAAAACTTCTTACATTCATAACACTTTATGTTCCTACTACTTTTGCAAGTTCAATAACATTATTCACATTAAACTTGTCTAGAAATCGACGTTTCTTGGTACTCACGGTTTTATCACTGATAGCCACACAGATAAGCATTTGATCATCAAAGATCAAACAGTTCAATTTTTTCATATTTTTACTTCAAAATAGTGATTACCTCTAACGGCATGGGCTTATCAATGTAAAAGCCTTGGCAGATGTCTATTCCACATTCGCGCATGGTTTTATAGGTTACTTCGTCTTCGACACCTTCTGCGACAATACGAATATTGAGGCTTTTCGCTAAAGCACAAATAGCGATGACAATGCTTTTCTTTTTCAGGTCTTCACTCGCTCCGTAGACAAAAACGCGGTCAAGTTTGATCTCGTTAAAAGGTAACTTTGCCAACTTTTCAAATGTAGATGAGCCCGTACCAAAATCATCAATTGATACCGTGACACCTTTCATTCTGAGTTTGATGAGGTTTTTATAGATAGACGTGCTAGCTTGGAAAGCTTCCCGCTCTGTAATCTCAATGGTGATTTGTGACGGGTCGACACCACTTTCCGAGCATTGTTGAATAAAACGATGCGAGAAGTCAGGGTCGTTCAAGTTTTCGTGGTCGACATTAATCGAGACCTTTTGGGTTAATCCCCTATTGTTGATGTCATAGATTGTATTAATCAGCACTGATTGAAAAAGTTCAGA
Organism: Vibrio sp. A1-1; assembly: GCF_021728175.1. Taxonomy (NCBI): domain Bacteria; kingdom Pseudomonadati; phylum Pseudomonadota; class Gammaproteobacteria; order Vibrionales; family Vibrionaceae; genus Vibrio; species Vibrio sp. A1-1. The sequence goes on along the minus strand of NZ_JAKKCL010000011.1, from coordinate 35,987 downwards.
AGACAAATGGCATCGTTTTACGATCGGAAGAAAGTGGTTTGGTAACAACACGCCATAAATAGGATGCACCCAACGCGCTAACGCTTCATAACCTAAAAGCTCACCACTGTGTGCGTCTACCAAAGGTTGGTAATAATTCTTCACTCGCCCTTCACCCAAAGCAAATAAAAACTCTTGGTCTTGCAGTACGATAGGTTGAGCAAACGCTGTTTTTCGCGTTCTTTCATCTTTTATTTGGTTGAGGAGTTTAACCACTTGCATTTCGTCGTACGGCTTAGGCAGTTCTCCTAATATCTCAAAACTAAACCCTTCGCACATTTCTCGTACTGCCGAGATGATGCTCTGCTCCAACAAACTGACTAGCACGACTTGCCCGTGATACTGAATTTGGTCGAATACTTCCAAGATGTCGATACCGCCTTTTCCCGGCATCTGGAGATCGCAAAAGATCACATCAAAATATTGCTTTTGTGCACATTGAATAGCAGTGTCCACACAATTGAATGTACTGACTGACGCGCCACTATGACCCAATATTTGGGTAAGTATCTTGGTTTGTAGAGGATGACCATCAATCACCATCACATTAAGCTGTGTATTCATTTATCTCTATCCAGTAGTCTATATTTTCGATCTCCTGCTCGATTGGTTAAATTAATCCTGCCACTCGCTGATCAAAATCGACCAGCATTACTCAGCCTCAATGTAAAACTCCGTCCGCTTGTCAGTTCTCAATAACTCTCACTATCAATGAGTTAAAAAAGAAACTACTGGCAAAAATGTGGCAACGGACAACGCTGTAATACGACTTATCGTACTGAGCATAAAGCCTTACTCAGATTGGGCAGTCAGATTAATTTGTGTCGGCTAAATGTCAAATTTCGACTAATAGCGAAATGAAATATAAATTACTGATATAAAGATAAAAATTTAAAATAAGTCAGAAAAAACCGACAAAACAATCCACCTTTGACTACACAATATTTGCGCTTAATATCTCACCAAAGTGAATACTTGTTGTAAGTCCGTTGGCGAGCATACTCAACAAATGTTTGCTTGCTCGTTTGTAAACCGTGGCTTTTTGTCTCCATCTTGAATGCTTCGCCTTCATTCCGTGATAAACTAGCTCATTAACACGAAAGAAACGCTCAACTTTGCGGTACAGAGCCACAAAAGTAAGTACGGTTTTAACACACTCTGTCTAAAACTATGCTGCTCGAAGCTCAAATTACTACTCGTACGCCCATTGGAGCAGTAAGAAAATTAAGGTATTAAATTCAAATGGTTAATAACTCAATCCAGTGGTTTCCTGGCCACATGCACAAAGCACGCAAAGAGATCGAAGAAGCAATCCCACAAGTGGATGTGATCATCGAAGTACTGGATGCTCGTATTCCTTTCAGTAGTGAAAACCCTTTGATTTCTCAAATCCGTGGTGACAAGCCGGTCGTTAAAGTCTTGAACAAGCGTGATTTGGCCGATCCTGAGTTAACTCAATTATGGATTGAGCACTTAGAGCAAGAGCAACACGTAAAAGCAATGGCGATCACGACGTCAGAACCGCAAGAAGTGCATCGAATCATGGAGCTTTGCCGTAAACTTGCCCCACACCGTGAAGAGATCGGTAAAAACATTCGTACCATGATCATGGGAATCCCAAACGTTGGGAAATCGACAATCATCAATACTCTAGCTGGTCGAACGATCGCGGTGACTGGTAACCAGCCAGCGGTAACACGTCGTCAACAGCGCATCAACCTGCAAAATGGCATCGTTTTATCCGATACACCAGGGATTCTGTGGCCAAAAGTGGAAAACCCACACAGTGGCTTCCGTTTAGCTGCTACTGGCGCTGTAAAAGATACTGCGATGGAATACGACGAGGTTGCGTTTTACACCATTGAGTACCTAGCAGCCCACTATGCGGACAAGCTTAAAGAACGTTACCAAATCGAAGAGCTTCCTGAATCAGATATCGAGATCATGGAAGAGATTGGTCGTCGCCGTGGCGCACTACGCGCAGGTGGACGTGTGGACTTGCACAAAGTATCAGAGATTTTGTTGCACGAACTTCGCCAAGGCACACTAGGCCAAATTACACTAGAGCGCCCAGAAATGATCACTCAAGAGCTGATTGAAGTCGAGATTGAAACCGCTCGTAAAGAAGAAGAAAAAGCGAAGCGTAAAGAAGAGCGCCGCAAGCGCTACCTACGTAATAAGCGATAAACTGATATTATTTTTTCCCAATCATATTTTAAGGCGCGATTTTCGCGCCTTTTTTGTTATCTAATGCGCCCATTTTTTCACTTTTCAAACTTTATATTCCTCATACAAAACCCAGACATGAAGCACGAAAAAATACCGCAAAATCGCCGTATAAACTTTAAGCACAAACTAGTTTAGACCCCGGGCCCCTATAGAGTTATAGCCACCATCCAACCCTCAAATGTCGAGTTTGCAAGGGTCTGCAAACTTATGCAACCTGGTTAGTGACACTCTCCCCAAAATCCGCAATATGAATAAGTGTCAGCGCTGGCGTTTTTCCATATGAAGAAGAGATTTATTATGAGTGAAACTATACAAAGCAAACCACTTCCTCCCTTTATTGAGGAACGCCTAGATTTTCATATTCAAGATCTAATTGAACCGAACGAGAACAAGAAACACCTTGTTCTTGGTAAACGTCCACCGTGTAATGCCATTGTTATGCAAAGCAATGATTACCTTGCACTGTCTCATAACAAGGAGATTCAAAACGCGCATCGTGATGCGATTTCTCAACACGATGACAACGTCGTGATGTCCGCGATTTTCTTGCAAGATGATGAGTCGAAACCTGCATTTGAAACTCAACTAGCCAGTTTTGTCGGCATGCCTAGCTGTCTGCTTTCTCAATCGGGATGGGCTGCGAATGTCGGTTTATTACAAACTATTTGTGCACCGAACATACCTGTGTATATCGACTTCTTTGCGCATATGTCTTTATGGGAAGGTGCACGTATCGCAGGAGCACAAATTCATCCGTTCATGCATAACAACACCAACCACTTGCGAAAACAGATTTCACGCCATGGTTCGGGGATTATTGTTGTGGATTCGGTTTACAGCACTATCGGAACCATTGCTCCTCTACGTGATATCTACGAAATAGCACAGGAGTTTGACTGCGGCTTAGTTGTGGATGAATCGCACTCGTTAGGTACGCACGGTCCGCAAGGCGCGGGGCTACTGCAAGAGCTGGATTTGACTCATATGGTGGATTTTGTAACCGTAAGTCTTGCAAAGACATTTGCTTATCGTGCTGGCGCAATTTTAGGGGCAGAAAAGCTGGCGAAGACGCTTCCATTTGTCGCGTATCCTGCCATTTTCAGTTCTACCGTGTTACCGCAAGAGATCATTCGGTTAGAAAAAACACTGGACGTCATAAAAAAAGCCGATGACAAGCGGGAGATTTTGTTTAAAAGAGCGAAGTCTCTAGCCGTTGGTTTAAAACGTATTGGGTTTACTATTCGCAGTGAGTCGCAAATTATCGCGCTAGAATGTGGCAACGAAAGAAACACTGAGCGAGTTCGCGACTTTTTAGAAGAAAGAGATGTCTTTGGCGCAGTTTTCTGTCGCCCTGCAACAGGAAGAAACAAGAACATCATTCGTTTTTCTGTCAATGCGGACATGACTGCCGCCGAAGTCGATCACGTTCTTTCCGCCTGCCAAGAAGCGTTTGTTCATCCCGATCTAGAGTTTGTATAAGCTAGAGTGTAGGTAAAAATAAAGAGCTCAGCCGTTTGCTGAGCTCTTTATCCGTATTCGCGTTATGATCAACTCGTCTCGAGATAACACAGTTGCGAGTGATTAAATCCAGTTTGCGATTTTGTCGAATAAGCGATTTTTATCCGCTGGTTTTACGATAAAGTCAGACATGCCAGAAGAGCCTATTTTGTCCAGCGTAACAGGTGAGCTATCCCCAGTATGCGCAATAATAGGTACCGACGCATAGTTTTTATCCGAGCTTCGAATTCGCCTTGAAGCTTCTACACCATCCATGATGGGCATCTCGATATCCATAAGAATGAGGTCAACGTTCTCTTGCTCTAATGTATCCAGTGCTTGCTGCCCATCTTCTTTCTGAATCACTTCAAAGCCCTGCTTTTCGAGTAACATCGCGGTAAATTTTCGCAAAGATTCGTTATCATCCACGACCATAATTGTCCGCTTATTTGACGTATCCAAAGCCACTGAGGCCGTTGGTGTCGACACATAGCTTGAATCATACAAGAGACGGTCAATGGTTGGCTTAGTATTCAATAACCAGGCTTGAGTCTCGACCCAAATAGGCTCATATGCCGCTTTGCATGCTCTCTGTGTCGGGTGATGCTCAAAAAGATAAACGATACGAGCTTCCGTGAAAGACAGAAGAGATTCTAATCTATCTAATTGGTTTGCTCTTGCATCCAAGCTCTCAAGATCGATAAAAATCAGGTCGAATTCGAACTCATACTCTTTCTTTTTGAGCACTTGATTAACATCTAAGATCGTTGATTCAAAACCCATAAAACGGCTAATGTCCGTCACTTTCGACACAAGAATATCTTGATTAGTCACCGTTAGGATGGTTTTGAGTTTGGTCAAATCGTTTTTAATTTCAGTCACGATATCAGATGTGATCGGCGGGAAAGTTAACGTGAACTGAGACCACTCACCTAGCTGAGACTGGCATTCAATGTTACCTCCAAAAGAACGCATCACTTTTTTACAAAATGGCAAACCCAAACCATAGCTGCCTGACTTACCAGTTGTGTAAAAGTCCTGAAATATATTACGTAGGACATCAGGAGCAATACCTGCACCATTATCGGTTACAACGATTTGGTTTGAGTGCTCCGTACTCGTCATGGAGACATGTATGTGGAAATCTTCAGATGTGCGATGATGGAAGGCGTTCTTGAAAAGGTTATACATAACGTATTTGAGTAAGGTATCGCTACCAAGAAAATCAAACTCACTTCTCGCATCTAGGGATATAGCAAAGCGATCCGTCGCACGCTTATAACTAAAGCTTTCAATCGCTTTTTCAACCACTGAGTGAGCAGAATGCTTTTGGAAACTGGATCGCGAGACACGGTTTTCGTCTATCGATGTCAAAAGTAAATCTATCGTCTCGTTGCCCGACTGGATGATGTTCATCGCATCCTCACTAACTTCGCGCAGCAGGGTGACATCCTCTCCGCTCATCAGATATTGGTCTTTCTCGGCTTCTTTTTTACTGGGTAAGACTGATTGGATAACATCGATTGACGTGCAAAGGCCACTTAAAGGGTTACGCATTTCATGCGCAATTCCGGCCCCGAATGACTTGGCCAACGACACTTTCGCTTCGTGCTCTACTTGGTTCCGAAAGTAGAATAAATTGCCAAATACATAAATAAAGAGAAAGATTGGCACATGCGTCCAGTCCATTGTTAAATCGAGATGAAACCCTTTCGCTACCCAAGCAAAGAACGTCGCTAAACCTATTCCGGCAAAAGTTTGAGCGAACATAACTCTTGTGACATGAACCAATAGAATGTGCAAGAAAATCGCGGACATAAAGGACATGACCCAAACATTGGACCAGTCATTCATCAGTAACATATAGAAAAAGAAAAACGGTAAGCAGATCGTTATCGTCACTTGGTAGTAAATATGGATATATTTTCGCCACGTTGACGACAGGCGATTTCTAAAAATGATGCCAAAGAACAATAGTGAACAAAACAATCTGAGCGGCAAGTTTTCATAAGCCTGTGGGAAAACAAAATCCCAAACAAAGTAGTACAGCGGAAAGCCAAGAAACCCCATCCAACCAACGAGAGTCAGGTTGGGTTCTGCATATTGATAAACCTTACGTATCGAGTCCATATTATCTATTTTGCCTACTCCGCCTGACGTCCCAATAGTGTGATTTGCATTCATTCTTATCGTTTTATTATTAAGTAATTATATATTACTTAACGCTTATAAGCAGCGCGAAATGGCGCAAATATTTCGCGACGCTTGTCTTTAATTTCAATCTTTTAAGATAGAGACACTTGATTTACAACCAAATAAATGAAGTTGCATATAGTTTAGTGTAATTTTGCGATAATCGCGTTGTATCCTAAGGGATGTTAATCTCATATACGTTCGAGACATTTAAACAGCGCCTTTGGATCGAACTTCCAAAGATTTAACGACAGCACTCACTGTGGATGTAACGCGGTGATGAACAATTGGCTTGGGGTGTGTTATGGAACCTTTACAAATAAAAAACGTAATTTTTGATGTGGGAAATGTATTAGTACGCTGGTCTCCGGTAGAGATTGTTCGCTTAACATTTGGTCACGCAGTAGAAGCGGAAAAAATGGCCCAGTTGCTGTTTTCATCACAAATCTGGAAAGACTTAAACAAAGGAATCATTTCCGAAGAGGAAGCCAAACTGTGCTATCAACGTGAGCACAAAGTGACAGCGGAAGAAATGGACCGCTTTTTTTACTACGTAAAACATACACAAATATTACTTTACGGCAGTGTCGAACTGCTAAAAAGAATAAAAAGTGCAGAATATAGCGTTTATGCGCTCACAGACAACGTCAACGAAATTGTTGAGCATCTTCGTGCTACCTATGAATTCTGGCCGCTGTTTGACGGTGCAATCATCTCTTCTGAAGTGCAGTTACTAAAGCCACAAGCTGAGATCTACCACGCCCTACTTTCAACGTATCAGCTTCAGGCTGAGGAAACGGTATTTCTTGATGATATGCCATACAACGTCGAAGGGGCCCGAGCGGTAGGCATGGAAGCCATTCAATTTGAAAATGCTCAGCAATGCGAGTCAGAGCTAAAAGCCATGGGGCTTTGCTTTTAAGTCGCCCACTGAAACACTAAACTTTAGGACAGGCACAAAAAAGAGCAGCGTTGATGCTGCTCTTATTGCTAAGCTAAAACGTCAGACTAGGAGTAAATAACGTTTTCTTCTATCCCACTAACTAATGACTGAGCATTCTTCCAACGGAATACCTTCTCCAATACTTCTGTACCACCTGGCGCACGCCAAGTTCGCTCTTGACATTCTTGACCTCCAATATGGCGGTAGAATTCAATTGCAGAAATGTTTTGCGATACGACTTCTAGATAAAGACCAGTGTCTTTAAAGTACTGTTGCTGCCATTCTGCGACAGCAAGTAATAGCTGTTTGCCAATACCACGACCACGGTAGCTGTCATCAACATGCAGTGCGTCAATAAAGGTTCCACGCTCGAAGTCATGGTTGCCAAACACACAAACGAAGCCGAGCAACAAACCACCCTCTTCCGCCAAGACAATGTGCTGGTTGAATGGTGGGTTGGTCAGACGGGTTTGCCAGATCAGTAGTTTGTCGTCAATCGCCTCTTTATCAAGATAGTTATCACTAAGAATGCCACGGTAATGACGCTTCCAACTATCCGCATGAAGATGCGCAATGCGCTCGTAGTCCTTATATTCCGCTAATCGTAAATCCATTACGTATTCCTATTTTCTTACATTTTTTACTTCTTTATAGAGTCTCGGCATATTCCACCTTTATAACACTTGTTTCTTGGCAGATTTTATACACCTTAAGCCAGAGCTCATTTTTTAATACTACTCATTATTCAATTAAAAGCAAAATATCCCATCAAGTTCCTTAATGTACATCCAAAGGAACAGTCACATTTGTCTAACTTTAATTTGACTTACACGTGTACGCTGATATTCTGGCGAACAGTTGTTAGCTCAAAGTTAGGAATACACCTGTGACTCAAAACAAACCACCCATTATCTGGTTGAATACATTGATATTTTCTTCCAGTTTTGTTCTGACTTTTATTGTAATGCCTTGGTATGCATATCATTTTGGACTGGGTTGGGAGCATCTAGTTTGGGGAGTGATGGCATTCAGTTTTACGAATCTTTCTATTACAGCAGGCTATCACCGACTCTGGAGCCACAAAACATACGAAGCTCATCCAATTTTACGTGCTATTTTTGCGATTGGAGGAGCATTTTCTTTGCAAAATAGTGCATTACACTGGTCTTCTGATCATCGTGTACACCACAAGCATGTCGACAATAACGACAAAGATCCTTACTCAGCAAAACGAGGCTTTTGGTATTCTCACATTGGCTGGATGTTACGCGACTACAACAAATCGCAGGAAAACGAATACACCAACTGCCGCGATTTAAAGCGTGACAAAATCGTCATGTGGCAACATAAGTACTATGTTCCACTTGCTCTACTCACCAATATTGGCTTTCCGGTCGCTCTTGGAATTATCTACGGCGATATTTGGGGTATGTTATTAGTAGTTGGTGCCGCTCGACTCTTTATGAGCCACCACACGACCTTTTTCATTAACTCACTTGCGCATGTTTGGGGAAAACAGACTTTTACGGACAAAAACACCGCTCGCGACAACGGCGTGTTAGCCTTTTTCACATTTGGTGAGGGCTACCACAATTTCCATCATATCTTCGAGAATGACTATCGTAATGGTGTGTATTGGTGGCATTACGACCCAACAAAGTGGTTGATTAAGTCATGCTCTTGGCTAGGACTGACATCTAAATTACGCACAACGCCAACATTTAGAATAGAAAAAGCTCGCGCAACTCAACTCTTGAAGAAAGCAAAAGAAAAACTGGGAGCAAAACCGAATACGCAGACGATTCTCGATCAGTTACAACACGAGTTTGATGTGCTAGTTCATCACATGCAGGAATATTATGAGATGCGAAAGGAAGTGCTCGGTGCAAAAACAGCCAGTGTGGTAAAAAAATACGAGTGCTCTGTGACAAAGATAAAGTATCAGCAAATCAAAGCGGAGTTCGAACGGCAACAACGCAGTTGGAACCTCATGGTGCGCCGATACGCTTAACTTAACCTATCCTTACGATTTAGCTTCGCTTCGGCGAAGCTTTTTTGTTGCAAGGATTATTACCCTCTCCCAACTCACTGAGTTGTTTCTTTTTCTCATTTTGAATCAATTCCCTCACTATTTATTCAAATTTCTGCTCATATTTTCCTTCCTGCAAACAGCTTCAAACCAGCACATAACACTTAGAAAACCAAATTCCAACAATACAATCTAACGAAATTAATTATTAAATTATTATTTGTCTCAGATCATGCAAGCCCCATATTTGTCTCGTGCCACAGTTAAGAATTCTGTAAATTCCTTGTCATAAACTGAAACAGTTTCTTTCTTTTTTTCATAACATTCGGAGATCCCTATGTTAGAGCTCTTAATTGGCTTAGTTGTCACCATTGCTGTGGGTTACTTTATCGTCAAAGGCTATAAAGCAGCGGGCGTGTTACTGACGGCTGGTATTGCTTTACTTCTTATGACTGGCGTATTGGGGCATGACGTGCTGCCCTCAAAAATCACCTCAACCGGTAACATGGTGACAGACGCGCTAGAATACGTGAAATACATGCTACAATACCGCGGCGGTGGCCTTGGTATGCAAATCATGTTGCTATGTGGCTTCGCTTCCTATATGACTCACATCGGCGCGAATAACGTTGTAGTGAAACAGTTCTCTAAACCGCTTTCTGTTATCAAGTCTCCTTATGTCCTTTTGGTAGCGGCTTACATTGTGGCGTGTTTGATGTCTCTTGCGGTAAGTTCTGCAACTGGCCTTGGCGTACTATTAATGGCGACATTGTTCCCAATGATGGTCGCGATGGGGATCTCTCGTCCAGCAGCGGTTGCAGTTTGTGCCTCTCCTGCGGCAATCATTCTTTCTCCAACCTCTGGTGATGTGGTGATCGCCGCCGAAAAATCTGGCTTGGCGCTTGATGTTTTTGCGGTACAAACAGTGTTGCCTGTTTCTATTTGCGCAATCATCGTGATGGCTACCGCGGCTTTCTTCTGGAACAAATACTTAGATAAGAAAGAAAATACGCCAATGGAAAAAATTGACGTATCAGAGATCAAAGCCGATGCACCAGCGTTTTATGCGGCACTGCCATTTCTACCTATCATCGGCGTGTTCCTATTCAACGGTCGTACCATTCCAGGACTTAGCCTAGACATTTACACTATTGTGGTCGGTTCGATTTTCCTTGGCGCTCTGATCCATTACGTTGTAAATAAGTTTGATGGTAAGAAATCACTGGAAGATTTAGATTCTTGTTACGCTGGCATGGCTGACGCGTTCAAAGGCGTTGTGATGCTTTTGGTTGCAGCGGGGGTTTTTGCGCAAGGTCTAATGTCTATCGGCGCTATCGATAACCTACTTCACCTTGCAGACAATGCAGGTGCAGGCGGTGTTGCTTTAATGCTTATCCTTACTGCATTGACAGTTGCAGCAGCAATTGCAACGGGGTCTGGTAACGCGCCTTTCTATGCATTTGTAGAGTTGGCACCATCTTTGGCTGCGAAAATGGGACTAAACCCAGCGTTCCTAATTATCCCGATGCTTCAAGCATCAAACCTAGGTCGTACTATCTCACCAGTGTCTGGCGTAATCGTTGCGACATCCGGTATGGCGAACATCAGCCCGTTTGAGGTTGTAAAACGAACATCTGTTCCGGTTCTTGCCGGTCTTATCACAGTTATAATTGGTACTATGGTGCTTGTTCCAATGAGTGCCTAACGGCATCGCCAATATTGCTTATCGACAAGGCCCGGCTTCTAGCTGGGCCTTTTTCTTTCATCTCTCCAGTGCCATTATTCTTTCTGTATTGCTTTGTAAATGCATTTTAATTGTTACTCAACTCATGACATATTTCTCGGTTATTACATCGCTTCTTCAGAAGCATTTGCTTAATATCTCAACAGTTTATATAAGAACTGAATACATTAAGAAAATGGGATTTATTATGACTGCATTTATTGTCTTTATCGTTATTGTCCTGCTCATTGTGGTGTACGCCATCAGTATCTACAACAAGCTCGTTACTCTACAAAACCGTTTCAAAAACAGCTTCGCTCAAATAGAGGTTCAATTAAAACGTCGATACGATTTGATTCCGAACTTAGTTAATACTGCAAAAGGCTATATGGAACACGAAAAAGAAACATTTGAACGTGTCATCCAAGCTCGTAATCAAGCAATTGCTGGCCTGAAAGCAGCCAGTGACGCGCCTGGTAGTGATGCGGCAATTAGCCAACTAAACCAAGCAGAAGGCATGCTGCAAAGTGCGTTGGGCAAACTTAATGTTGTAGTGGAAGCCTACCCTGAGCTTAAAGCAAATGAAACCATGAGTCAGCTTCAAGAAGAATTAACCAGCACTGAAAACAAAGTTGCGTTTGCTCGCCAAGCATTTAATGATGCGGTAACCAGCTACAACACATACAAACAAACGTTCCCGCCAGTGTTGTTTTCCAACGCATTCGGATTCCAAGATGGCAAACTGTTAGAGTTTTCTGACAGTGCTGAAATACAAGCTGCCCCGAAGGTTGAGTTCTAATGGATTTCTTTGACCATCAAGATACCGCGCGTCAACGCACTGGGCTTTTGGTGTTCCTGTTTTCCTTAGCAGTTGTCACCATCACTGGTTTGGTAAGCGTATTATCGATTGGTATCTATTACGGAGTAACAGGCGAACACTTTGATCAAGAAACCGCACTTACCTACGTCTTGTTGTGCTTTGCTGGCGTATTGCTGGTTGTTACGATAAGTTCAATGGTTCGCTTATCCGCCCTCACCTCCAATGGAGGCCGAGGGGTTGCTGAGAGCATAGGTGGCAAGCTGATTTCCTCAAACACCTTAGATGCAAAACATAGACAACTGCTCAACGTTGTGGAAGAAATGGCTATTGCATCTGGCATTCCGGTTCCTCCCGTCTATGTGATGCAGGAAGAGCGCGGTATCAATGCTTTCGCAGCAGGCATGAGCATTGATGATGCCGTCATCGGCGTCACACAAGGCGCACTGGATAGCTTCACGCGAGATGAACTACAAGGTGTCATTGCTCATGAATTCAGCCATATCTTAAACGGAGATATGCGTTTGAATACGCGTCTTATCGGCGTACTGTTTGGCATCACTTGCATTGCACATTTTGGACACTTGGTCTTAGATAACACTCATCATACGAGTCGCGTATCAAGAAGTTCTTCCGATTCCGATAAAGGCTTTGCGGTTATCATGCTGATTGCGATTATCTGTTTGGTTCTGGGCTGGATTGGCACCTTGTTTGGCTCGATGATCAAAGCCGCAATCTCTCGTCAACGTGAATTTCTCGCTGATGCCAGTGCCGTTCAATTTACTCGAAACGATCAAGGCATTGCTGGTGCACTCAAGAAAATTGGTAGTCATATGGCGGGTTCTTCATTGAATACAAAAGCAAGCGATGAGATTAGCCATATGATGTTTGGTCAAAGCAAACTCTCCGGCTTTTCTGGCCTATTTGCGACTCACCCTCCACTAGAAGAACGGATTCGCCGAATTGAACCTGGTTGGGATGGAAGTTTTTCTCAAAGTTCGCATCGTCCAACGACAAGCTTTGAGAATGATAACGTTAGTGGATTCACATCAGGGACATCGACACAACCGGAGAAACCAACCACTGCAGAACTCAGCGAAGTAGGTCAACAACTACTTAACCAACTTCCTTCCGAACTTGTCGACATCGCTCGTGAACCATATAGTGCGCGCTTTATTGCTTTTGCCTTGATATTTGATGGTAGTGAACTCCAGCGAGAGATGATAAAAAGTCATATCCCAAATGTGTCTCAAGCACAATTATTACCATGGCTGGATTATGATTTGCCTCTTCATCTACGCTTTCCATTACTCGAACTCTCCATCCCTGCCTTGAAATCGCTGAGTGAGGGTCAGAAAAACAGACTGTGCCAGGTGCTACGTGAACTCTCTCAAACTGATGACCACTACTCACTCGCAGAATGGTGTGTCATCAACTTATTGGAGAAACAACTACTCGAATCGTATGGATGTACAAAACAGATCCAGTCTTTAAAGCAATTAAAAGAGAGTGTGTTTTGGCTACTGCGCGAATTGGCTTGGGTTAGTCACTCTCAACCGGAAGACGCTCAACGTGCATTTAGCAGCGCCCTAACCTGTTTGGGCTTTAATGATGCAGAGTTACAACCCGCAAATAAGAACTGGGGCCTAAATCGCGCTGCTTTAGAGCTCCTACTGCAACTCAAACCGAAAAGTCGTCGCTTGTTCGTAAAAGCGTGTCGATTAGCGATTGAATCGGATGGAAAGGTTACCGTTGCGGAAGGAGAACTCTATAGGGTAATCGCCTGCTTCTTAGAAGTTCCAGAGCCGCCACTAACAGTATCAGTCAATACAGGACAAACCCTACCGAGCCAAACACAACAAGCTAACTGACTTAGCTTTAAACAAAAACGCCAGCACTTTTGCTGGCGTTTTTTCATTATGTTTTCTTATTTGACGATTTACGCTGACTTAAATCGATCAGGGATCTTAGTGATACTCTCTCGATAACTAAACCATAAGTAGGTCACGGCGAGAGAGAAGAATAAATACGAAAGTGCGAAGACGATTGGAGATGTAATTAATTCAGCCGACATTCCCCACATCACACCAACAACCGTTATCGTCAACTTAGAAAGCATGCCGCAAATTAGTAAGAATAAGGCAAGCTGCGGAAAGCGCGAGCTACGGAATGCAAAGAAATAACAGCTCCCTACCGCTAGAGAAGCAATAGATAGACCCAACATAAATGAATGGATGTGGTCTGCAGATGCGACACCAGCAGATACCGAAGCCATGAGCAATAGGAACAGTTTCATAAGTCACCTCACAACAAGTCTAAAAAAGCATCCCTTCATAAATGAAATCTCATTTTTCGCTATATTCTGCTCCTATAATCTGCAATTACAAGTGACTTTTTTGTTCACTTAATGCACAAAAAACCTAATCAGCTCTAGTTATTACAAAAGGTTAACAATTTAAATTTAAGAAACCCTTTACATCCAATACTTACGGCGACAAGACGATATTTCAGTCATTTTTGTTACAGGGAGTTAACACGGTAACATTTTGAAATTTTTTATATGAAATGTGAGCTCTGCACCCAACTGCGCACTGAATTCTCTGTTTTGACTAGCTCCTCGTTCCTAACAACAAAAATCATCACTTTTTGATAACACTCCAACCACATACAAAACCATGAATTCACATCCGCTTTTAATGTTTCAAATTATTTTATCAGTAACGGCAAAAAGAGATTCCAATCACATATTTATTGGTTATAATCCGCGCTCATTGCGTTAACCGTTGAAAAACGCAAACTAATTTTGAGAAAAAACATCTTTAAACCAACCCTCTTTGCGGCATTGCCAACAAGAGGAAAAACTGAGAATGAAAATGAGCAAGATTGATAAAGCTATGCGCATCCTGTTAGCAGGGTTCTGTATCAACCTTTGTCTTGGCATCCTGTATGCTTGGAGTGTATTCAACAAGGCACTGGTAACTGAATCAGGCTGGAGTGCTGCAGAAGCTTCTGCACCTTATGCAACTGCAACCATCACTTTCTCTATCTGTCTTCTTGTTGCAGGTATTCTTCAAGACCGCATGGGTCCGCGTATGATTCTTATCCTAGGTACTGTTCTTACAGGTCTAGGCATGATCGCATCTGGCTTTGTTGACACTCCACTCATGCTGAACATTACCTTCGGTGTGATCACAGGTGCAGGTATCGGTTTTGGCTACGCATGCCTATCACCTTCTGCAATGAAGTGGTTCCACGCTTCGAAGAAAGGCATGGTTAACGGCATTATTGCGGCTGGTTTCGGTCTAGCGGCTATCTACCTAGCACCAGTAACATCATCATTGATCGACAGCATGGGCATTCAAACGAGCTTTATGGTTCTTGGTGTTGGTATCCTGGCAATTGCAGTTCCTCTTGCAGCAACCATCAATAACCCACCAGCAGACTACACACCTGCAGAGCCTAAAGTAAAAGAAGGTCAAGCACCTAAAGCGGTTAAAAAGTCAGATGACCTAACTTGGAAAGCAATGCTGAAGACGCCACAGTTCTACTCTCTATGGATCATGTACGCATTCGCAGCTTCTGTTGGTCTAATGATCATCGGTAACATCACGACCATCGCAAGCGTTCAAGCAAACTTACCAAACGCCGTTTACCTAGCGTCTATTCTTGCTGTATTTAACTCAGGCGGCCGTGTTGCTGCGGGTATGCTTGCAGATAAAATCGGCGGTGTTCGTACGCTTCTACTTGCGTTCGTCTTACAAGGCGTAAACATGGTGTTGTTCGCAACGTTCGACTCTGAGTTCACTCTGATCATTGGTACTGCGATCGCAGCGGTAGGTTACGGTACACTTCTAGCGGTATTCCCTACTCTAACGGCCGAGTTCTACGGTTTGAAAAACTACGGTACTAACTACGGTGTGCTTTACACTGCATGGGGTATCGGTGGTGCAATCGGCGCAGCAGTTGTTGGCTTCTCTATGACGAACGGCGAAGGCTACACCTTGGCTTACACTATTTCTTCAGCAATGATGGCAGTATGTATCGTACTTGCGTTCATCACTAAGCCACTGTCTGAAGCGAAAGTAGCGCACCTAAAAAACGCATAATTGCGAATTGATTTGATAGCGAAAAGGCTTAACCTATGGGTTAAGCCTTTTTTGTTATCGGTCGTTTATGGAAAGCCCTATCGAACTTGCACCAGACTACTATCTAGAAAACTTCTTTAAGCTGACTCACCACGCAGTAACCTGGTACAGCGATTTACTGGCTGAGGAAGAACACTCTTGGCTTTGCTCGTTTGATTCCTTGAGCAAACACGCCCAGTGCCTGTTGGTGCGTTTATACAGCCGAAAAGGGTGTTGGTTTCGAAGTGATAAGCTGAGTTATCAAGAAATACCTTCAATCAATGAAGCACTGGCAGAATTGAGTCAACATGAGTTTGTGGCCCTTTCCCCCACACTCTCTCATCAAGAGTTAGCGTCTAACTTACTGACGAAACCGGAGATCTCTGCACTTTACCCAGAGCTACCGAAGTCATTAAAGAAAGATGCCCTTGTGGAGCGTTTAAGCAACACGGAATTTGATCGTTTTGAGCAGCTTGAGTTTACGATCATCAAACTCAATTCCGCCCACATGATCGACGTTTTACTCACCCTATTTTTTGCCAACACCCATCAAGACTTAAGTCAGTTTGTGCTTGATGACTTAGGTCTACATCAGTTCGAGCAATACCAATTGAGTAAAGTGCGCCGTTTCTTTGATTCACGTGAGCAAATAGACCGCTTAATTGAACTGAGTCAACTGGCCAACCTGTACTGGCAATTTGATCGAAAAGACAAAGCGAACCTCGACTTATTAATTGAGGCAATGCCTCATCCAGTTAGTCACCATTACGTAGATCGTAAACGCGAACACATGTTGAATGACATTGCGCGAGACTATGAGCGTATTAATGAGCTAGAGACCGCCCTATCTCTATTTAGCCAAACTCAGCTCGCTCCGAGCCGAGAACGACGAGCACGTATCTATGACAAACTAAACCAAGATGATTTATTTAGTGACATTGTCACAGATATGCTGCAGTCGCCAATTGATGTGTCTGAGCTCGAAGTCGCACAAAAACTTGAGCAACGGTTGAAGCGAAAACAAGGCGCGAAAGTACCAAGAGTAGCGAAGCCACTCTGCTCCGAATACCATATTGAACTGGATTTATCTCAACAACGAGTCGAGCTTGCCAGTAAAGCGTATTTTGAGTCCTTAGGCTGGAATGTGTTTTACGCTGAAAATGCGTTGCTCAACTCGCTACTGGGGCTTACATTCTGGGATGCGATTTTTGCTCCTATTGAAGGGGCATTCATTAACGCTTATCAACACCGTCCTTTAGATTTATATCACTCGGATTTTGTTACCAAGCGCCAAGCTTTGATAGACACCGCTTTTGCCGAACTAGAAGCAGGCAGCACCCAGACGTTATTGGCAAAATACGATGAGAAGTTTGGCATCAGTAATCCATTTGTACATTGGAATTTAATAAGTAAAGAGCTACTCGAAACAGCGCTCAACACTATCCCAACCAATATGCTGATGGCGCTGTTCAAAATACAATTGAGCGACCTTAAGCTTTACCGCAATGGGCTGCCGGATCTCATTGCTTTTAAAGAAAATGAGTTCGAGTGGATTGAAGTGAAAGGCCCTGGCGATAAACTCCAGGATAACCAATGGCGTTGGATCAAAGAGTTTACTCGCCTTAATGTCCCGTTTGCGGTGTGTTACGTCGCAGCAACTTAACTTACTCTATATAAAGAGCTTGGTGTTTGTTCACTCAAACCGCCCCTCGGTTATCGCCCCTTGCTCTTTTTTCTAAAAATTTTTTCGTTTCTTCACGATCGCTTCACGCTTCTTCACACAAAATGCGCTTCTACTCACTAAGTTGATTTGAAGAGGCAAAATAAAATGAACAAAACACTTCTTGCGTTACTTGTTACCTGCTCAGTTTCGGTATCTGCGGCTCCTTATGTAGGTCTGGAATATGGACTAGGCACCACTGACCATGATTTGGAACCTCACTTTTCAACTGACAACGTAACACTCAACCCTGAGCTTGAAGACGGTATTTTCTCAGGCTTTGTCGGTTACGCGTTCAATGACAACTGGGCATTGGAACTGGGTTACAGCCAGTTTGACCTTGATGATAGTCGTTCAAAAAACCTAGGTATCAAGTCAATCGATGGCAAAGATTACCATCATGAAATGGATTGGGATGCGTCAATCAAAGCCAAGCAAGTGTCGCTGGCACCTGTGTTTAACTATGCATTAAATGATAAATGGACAACAAAATTCAAAGCGGGTTTAACGTACACGGAATACAACGCCAAGGTTTCTAAACATCAAGAATACGAGCTTGTCGCGAACGACGATGTGGAAATGAACAACACGCTTTTCCATAGCACGGAGAAAAACAACGAGCTAGGCGCAATGTTCTCAGTGGGTGCGGAATACAGAATTTTCCCGCAGCTCACCATAGGTGCAAACGCAAAATATCAACTAGACCGATACGCGAACACTGCATCCTTTAACGTAGGCACAACTTACTACTTCTAATTTAAGGAGACGATAATGAAAAAAATGATTTTAGCATCCATGTTTGCCCTACTTTCAAGCTCAGCTTTCGCCGCGTTTAATGGTCCAGAAATAAGCGTAATTAATTCGGTGAAAGAGGCGCACAACGCAACCGACGACAGCGCCGTCATGTTAACCGGGCACATTGTTCAATCTCTTGGTAACGAGACTTACTTGTTCAAAGATGAGACTGGTGAAATCGAAGTGGAAATCGACAATGAAGATTGGATGGGACTAGACGTTGGTCCAAACGATAAAGTGACGATTCGAGGCGAAGTTGACTCAGAGTGGACAACCAAGCAGATCGACGTAGAGACCATTCAAAAGCTTTAACTCGCCTGACACCTCAACACAAACAACACAGCCACATATTGGAGGCTGTGTTGTTTATGAGCCGTGAAACTACTCGTTTAGCTGGTCAAGCAAGGACAATCTTGCGGCAAGACTAATCGTATACTCTTAGGCTGAACATCAAACCGTATTGTTCTCGAATGATATGGTTCACCATCTAAATTAAGCGGTAGTGGATTTGGGAAGTCTATCTCTAACCAGCTTGCTCTTGTGTGTTTTACAAACTCACCTTTCTCGCTAGGATTATTGATCTCTTCGATAACTTTCGGTAGCTCATGAGGTAAGAATGGACGCACCAATGTTAGATCCATCAAGCCATCATTAATCATCGCTTTCGATGCTAACTCTTGCCCACCTCCAGCTAAGCGACCATTGCAGAAAGCGCCAAGCAACATTTCTCCCTGATAAGCCCCGCCTTCAATTGTTATTGTTCCGTCATAAGGTTTAAAGCCGAGCGCTTTTACAACACCAGTTAGTGTATAAGCGCCGCCACCAAGAAAGTTTTTGAGTTCAACAGGCGTTTCTGCCGTAACTTCTGCGCCAAACCCAGCTGTTGCCACGTTAATAAAGTAGCGATCGTTAGCCTTGACACAATCGACCAAAGCAGACTGCCCTTCTACGGCGAGAGATAAAGACGCCTTGGTAGAAGCTGGCACTTGAATCGCGGTGGCAAAATCATTTGCGGTACCAAGAGGGATAATGGCTAACTCAGGGCGTTTTTCTTCTTCAATTTGGATAATCGCAGAAGCCGCCTCATTGACGGTCCCATCGCCACCAGCGACAACAATACGTTCAATCCCTTCATCAACCGCTTCTTTCACCAAGCGCGGCATGTCTTGAGATTCCCAAGTCACTCGCACTTGCACATCGACGCCCTTGTCTCTCATTTTCATGATTGCATCTCTTAACTCTGGGTTCCCAGCTTTTTTGCCGTTAAGGATGGCACGTATTGTCTTCTTCATTGCACTTCCTATTGGTTGATGACTTTCCCTGCTTGTTTAATCTGTGATCGCAACCATTGATGGGCACTGTCGTTTGTCCGACTAGGATGCCATATTGTGCAGAGCTCATAGGTTTGTTCATCAAATGGCATAGATAAAGATTTAACATGATAGGTGTGGTTGAACAAGTTGATCATCGACTCGGGCATTAAACCAATATATTCACTACCGCAGATAACAGGTAGCATTTCCAACACGCCAGAAGCTCGATACTTTATCTTTCTTTTGTCCAAGTCGACAATATCATCGGCGTTTAACAAGCTCTTACGACTTTGCCACTGCGAAACCACCACATGTTCTTCTTCAAAAAATTGTTCAGCCGTAATCTCGTTCTTTAAGCGTGGGTGCTCCTCGCTACACACCACCACCAAGCGCTCAGTAAGTACAGTTTCAACTTTTAAAACTGTTCTTGCTCTTGGCGCGATATCAATGATCAAGTCGTAACGTTGCAAACGCAGATCGCTTTCAAAATCTTCCGTAAAGAGTGGATGAACCTCTAAAGCAATATGTGGTGCTAACTCACGGATCTGTTTCATAACTTGAGGGAGCAACTCAAAACTTGCAACAGAGACACAAGCAATGGAAAACACTCGATTCGACACTTTAGGGTCAAATTCGCTAGAAGCCGTCAGAGTTGAAGTAAAGTTTTGCACCGAAGTAAGCAGCGCAGGGTAAATATCCATAGCAAAAGAGGTAGGTTCTACCCCCTTGGTACAGCGATGAAATAAAGGTTCGTCATAAATATCACGAAGGCGTGCCAACGCTTTGCTGACTGCGGGCTGCGTGATGCTGAGACGTGCTGCTGCTTTAGATAAGTTCCCCTCTTCATAAATGGCAATAAAGATAGGGATAAGATTCAGATCGGTCGGTTTCATGCTATTAAATTTTTCGAAAATCACTTTCTCTATTTTAATCTAACAGCATGATAGTTAACGTAGCCAAGTACAAGAAATGGGCGGTACGACCTGTTTTAATGAGTTTTAACTCAATTTTGACGTACTCCATTCACCGCATAAGTGAGCAGCTAGCGTGCAAGCCAAAGCTTACATTAAGATTTGCCTAAATATGGGGTAAGAAACTCGCAGACTTCCTCGCCGCATAAACCAATTTCCACCTCAATACCCGCTTGTTCTAGAATCTCGATTCCTCGACCACTGTTGCGCGGATCTGGGTCCAACATGGCTACGACGACTTTGCCAATACCGGATTTTACTAATGTCACCGCGCACGCTGGCGTGCGACCAACAAACGAACACGGTTCGAGCGTAACGTATGCCGTCACCGATTCTAACGAGCCTTGATATGCATTCAGCGCTTCTACTTCCGCGTGATTGCCACCAATAGCTTGAGTATGACCTTCTGAAACGATTTGATTGTCTTTCACTAACACGCAGCCAACCGGCGGGTTGGGTTGACATTCAGGAAGCGCATTTTTGGACACTTCCAATGCGCGGCGCATAAACTCTTGGCTCATTTGAACTCTATTCTCTAATAAAAACGAGGCGCTATATTAGCGCCCCGTTTTATTCATTGCCATCTCTTCCAATGACTTTGTCCAGTTCTGGTAACGCTCGCGGTATACGGAATTTAAAGCGTTGTTGTTTGGTCTGGATCTTGCGCCACATCGACTTCATTAAATGAGCGCTATTTTCGCCATTTTGCATTCGCGACGCACTTTTTTGCCACGATTTACTCGTATCGGCTTTGGTCATTTCCAGCTCTGCCGTATTTAAACGCAATTGTTTGTACAATACGGTCCTTGCTTCAGACCAACGTTTAGCCTTTAACAAACGGTGGAACGTCAACCATGCTGGTGTCGGTCTGTTGCGGTAGTAACGTTTAATGGCTACCAATGAAACAGTCACAAAACCCAACAATACAAGCGTGGAAACAATCCATGCAAAATACGTTTTGATGAAGGATTTCAACGTGTGCTTCGCGGCAAATGTTTTGCCCTCTAACACCACCGTTTCCACTTGCTGAGTCTTACTGTTCCACCAACGGAACTCATAATCTGGCAGGGTTAATTCACCACCTTGTTGAATCACGTACACGCTCTCTTCTGTGCGTGTTGACTGGTAATCACCACGTGTTTGCGTATCTGTAAGACGGTGCGGTTGAGGATACGCTTGGTAACGGGTTGTTGATTCTCCTTTCAACATGTCTGGTAGCAACACAGATAGCGAATCTTGAGCTGAGATGGTGATTTTACGCGTGATTGCATCCCCAACTTTGAGTGACTCAGTGGAGGTTTCCCACTCTTGTTTTACGTCTACGTGCGTTGCCGAAAACCAAGGCGTGTCACCGCTCAACAATCCCGATGGCAAGGCGGTTTTGAACTTAATCGGCTGCGTGTAAAGTGTGCCTGACACCTTCTCGCCGTCCGGCGCCGACACCTGAACGCCCACTGCGACAGGTGGAATCACAAAATCACCAGATGCTTGCGGATACAAAGTCACTTCCCAGCGTTGACGCGACCAAGTTTGTCCGCCCTTGTGCTCCGTGAAGTTAGTGGCTAACTGATTACGCTGTTTGGCGATAACATTGGGCATTTCAATACTGCCAATTCGCGTCCCACCCGTAAACCAGCGCGGCGTTGCCACTTCGATGGTTAAAATGACTTGCTCGTTGACACTAAAACTTGGCGTTTTACGCTTTTCTCCAGCCGTTGGTTGTTGACCAACCCACGCTTGCAACTCAACACCATGATTGCGTTGAAGATCGTAAATGTCCTGAGCGAAAACGTGACGACTTATGAACAGACTCAAACAAACCACTAACCATGCTACTATCCGTGCAGGAAGTACAAAAGAGGTAACGCGATGGACATTCATCATCATTGGGCCGCTTCCTCTGTATTGTGTTCCGTTGTCGTAGTTGAGCTACCCGTTGTTGGCGAGCGTAATTGAATTTGGAATTTAGCGCGTAAGAAATACTTCGGATCCGCTTCGACTCGCTTTAGCCACTTGTCGGCTAATTCTTGGCTACCTAAGATATCGTCTGCGCTTAACGTCTCTTTAATCATCAACTCCGCTGACGTTTGTTCATCCGCTCCTTCTGCGGTTTGAGGGTTGTCGCCTAGCTCGGTTGACGCCTCTTGCTCTGTTCCGGCTTGACTTTCACTCATCTGATTTATCTCATCGACGATGCCAGCAATCACTTTCAAGTTGTGCTCAACATCAGGTCTTAACGACTCGCTCAACGTTGGCTTGCTGGCTAAGGATTTTAACAAGTCGCGAGCAGCCAAATATTCACGTTGGCGCGCCAATGCGCTAGCCGCATTGTAAAGACCGTAATCTCGAACCTCTTCGGACGGGTCGTTTTGCATTTCCAAAAACGCACTGTGCGCGAGCTCAAACTCGCTAGCGTAGTAGTACGCCGTGCCTTTGCGTAATGGATCGACAAAGTGTTTTGCAGCTTCTAAATACGCTTGTTGGTTGAACAAACGCTGTCCTTGTTGGTCTGGCGTCAGCCACAAATCCCACCACCATTGCGCCACCTTGTCGAAGGTCGTCACTTTTTGCACAACTTGTGGCTGCTCGGCTTTCACAGAAATGTTCTCCGCTATTGCACTGGTCGGCATCAACAGTGTACCGCTCACCATTACGATCACGCACCACTGCACTAACCACCCTTTTCTAAACCACAGCATCATGATCAACGCGATTGGGAACAGCAGTTGATAACCCATGTCTTTCCAAGGCATTGAAGATTCGCCATTAAGCTGCATATTGCGCTCAACGTATCGATTCAGTTGTTCGATATCACTGTTATCGACCGTCACTTCCACCAATCGACCATTGGTCTGGCTGGCCAGTTTTTGCAGAGAATCCAAATCCATCGGGTTGTTACTCACGATGTCTGTATTCCCCGCAGCAAGAATTAACAGTTGATAAGGTTTACCTGCAAAATACGCTTGGTATTGCTTAATCGTGGCCGGGTTCACGCCGTCGCTCACCAACAAAACGGTGGAGCCTGGTTGACCTTGCAATTGTTGATCAATTAACGGCAAGGCTTTTTCAGCAAGCTTACCTTGCACGGGCATGATTTCTGGCGTAATGGCCGCCAAAAATGGGTCAAATACTTTGCTGTCTTGAGTCACAGGCATCGCCACATGAGCACTGCCCGCAAACACGACTAAACCCGTTTTTCCGCCTTTTCGCGCAGCTAATAAATCGCGTACTTTCTGTTTGGAACGCTCAAGGCGGCTTGGTGGGAGATCTTTTTGCAGCATCGAGTCGCTGTTATCAAGCACCACAAGCAGAGAGGCTTTATCTTCACCAAAGGGAGAAGATTCACGTTGCCACGTTGGGCCTGCACAAATCACAATGGCGATTAGCACAATCAGCATCAAGAGCTTAAGCGGCAGTTGCTTGCGCCAACCTCGCTCGCCAATCGTCAAAGCATTGCGTAAATGTTCGGGTAGAATATCCTTCCAGCTTGGTTTGCTTTCTTCTCGCCAGCGCAACCACACCAAGAAAAACATAGGGATCAAAGCCAGTAACCACAGCGGTCGAATAAAATGAAACTGCGTAAAGAATTGCGTCCAACTAAGAGAATCAAACATCGCTCTCTCCTAATGATGATCGTGTTGCAGCCCTTCTTTTGAGTGTCGCGACGCTGAACGCGAGTAAATGCATGATGACCACTAACGCCATCAAGTAATGGTGAAGACTTTGTTTCGGCCGGTATGTGGTGCTTTCGTAAAGTTGAGGTTCCAGTTTGCCAATCTCGTCGTAGGCAGCCGACAGTTCATCACGGTTGAGTGCTTCAAACGCTTCACCGCCGGATTCTTTCGCAATGCGATGAATCGTGTCCATATCCAACGCGGTTTCACCTATCGTTTCCGGATCGCCCATCGCAATGACGTGCACTCGCACGCCTTTGGCTTTCGCAACTTTCGCCGCATCAATCGGTTCGACAAAGCTGCCCGTGTCGTTACCATCGGTTAATACAATCGCGACTTTTTCACGGTTTTGGTCTTGTTCTAAAGCACCACGCGACTTATCGCTTTGCTCAAAAACTTTAATCGCTAAGCCAATCGCATCACCAAGATGGGTACTCTGCCCTGCCATCGCCACATCGGTTTGGTTAAGCAGTTCGAGCCACACTTTTTGGTCTGCGGTAAATGGCGTTTGCACAAAAGCGGCATCACCAAAAAGTACCAAGCCTAATCGGTCACCTTTACGAGACTGAACAAACTCCGTCAGCACTTCTTTTGCCGCATCAAGGCGAGAAATTTTTTCACCTGTACGAGAGGTGAAATCAGGCTCAGCCATGGAACCCGAAAGATCCACCACCACCATAACATCGCGCCCTAAACTCTCGCGAACTTGAGGCTCGCCTAACACGGTGGGTTTTGCCATCGCACACACCACCAAAAGCCATGAGAGAATTAACGTTGCTCGTTGCCACCAGCTTGGGGTTAACTGGCTTGCACCTTCTGACGGCGTCTCGCCAATCGCTTCCACCAACTGACTAAAAAACGGCACTTTGATCGCCATTTGCTTAGTGCGATATGCAGGCACCAAGTAGTACACCACCAATGGCAGCGGCAAAATCAGAAACCACATTGGGTGAGCAAATTCAAAACCAGACAAACCAGTTAGCGATACAAGAAGATCATTCATGTTGACCTCCCTGATTTGCTTTGCGTTTCAATAATGGAGATTTCTTTGCCGCGCTTTTTTGAGCATCACAGCGGTGTTCACTCACCCAGTTTTTCGCACGAGCAATAAGCGTCACTCGTTCTTCGTTGGTTAGCGTAACGCTGGGGTCAACAATACTTTGTAGCCAGCGCTTTGAAAGCTCATCGTTAAAGACCACTTGCGAGTTTGCTTGAGAATCTCCGGTTTGCGGATATAGCGCATCGAGCTTGCGCAAAAAGGCGGTATCAAACAATTTCGCGTTACAGCTATCAACATGAATCAACACAATTTTAAGCACAGAGAACAATACTTTAGGCATACATTTGTCGCTCAGTTTGATTTGCGAAATCGCCAGCAGAGCTTCTTGTCGGTAGCGGTTACACCACCATTGTTGAGCCAAGCGATATACGACATACAACAGTACAATGAGCGCAACCACCGCTAAAATTTTCCAGCCAATAGTTTGCGGATACCAACTCACACTTGGTGGCACGGCCACATCATGTAACTCTCTGAGTATGTAGGTACTCGGAGGCGTAGGAAGACCACTCATTTAACGCCCTCCTACCAGTTTTTGAAATTGTTTAATGTGCTCGCCAGTCGTATCGAGTTCAATGTGCGGAAGGTGTTTCATCGCCATAAGTTGAGAGAGTGATTGACGCTGTAAGCTGGTTCGAGCCTCAAGCTTTGCGCTCGCGGCTTCTACCTTTGCTTTGCTGTCTAAATTGAGTTGATACTGCCCATCACCAACCACCCATTTCGATTTTGCCAAATCGTCTGGTAGCGCTTGTTCTAATGGGTCACTGACCATCACTGCGAGAACATCGTTGTGCTGTTGTAGCTGTTTAAGGTGGTCAAGATGGTGCTCCTCGCAGTCGCTCCAGTCGCTGATAAAAATCAAAGTGGATTGTTTGAGCTTCATGCGTTTAATGAGCTCAATCCATTGACTGAACGTCACTTTTTCGGAATTGCGGGAGTCCACATTGAGCGATTGATTGGCTTTAGCGAGACGCTTAAGTTGCGCCAGAAGATCGTTTTGCGTACGCTGTGCCTTGCTTTGAAACAACGCCTGCTGGGATGCGATGACAAAACCGACTCGGTCGCCATCTTTTAATACTCGCCACCCACACATCGCTGCGATCTCTGCCGCGACAACCGATTTCATTACTTGCGTCGAAGCAAAAAACATTGTGCTTCTCTGGTCGACACACACGATTACGTTGCGATCTTTTTCTTCTGTATAGCTGCGTACGTGCGGCTTACCTGTACGCATCGTAACTTTCCAATCAAGGTTACGAATATCGTCACCTAATTGGTAATGGCGCAACTCTTCGAAGTTCAATCCACGACCACGAAACAGCGAATTATGGCGGCCTGAGAGTACGCTACCCGCTTTTAGGTGAGGAAGTAAACTGAATGATTCTGCTTGTGCTTGCAAGCGTACTAAGCGAGCGTAATCGCAGTACAAACGGGGATCCATCCCCTGTGATTTTGGCGCAAGAGTTGGCTTAGCCATAATGCCTCCCGCTTACCCAATTTCTACACAATCTAGCAGCTCTTGCACGACGCGTTGGTGATCGACCCCGTCTGCTAGTGCATCGTAGGTCAAAGAAAAACGGTGGCCCAGTACAGACGGAACCATGGCTCGCACATCGTCAGGAGTGACATGGTCACGTCCTTGCATCCACGCATACGCACGAGCGCATTTGTCTAGTGCGATGGAAGCACGGGGACTAGAGCCAATCTCAATCCATTTTGCTAAGTTTGAATCGGCATAACGCTCTGGCTTACGAGTCGCCATCACTAACGCGACGATGTAGTTTTCCACTAGATCTGACACAACAATATCAGGTAGTTGACGACGTGCTTCTAGCACCACGTCAGGTTCGATGTGTTTTGGCGTAATAATTTCGCTGCTGGTTTCCGCACCTAATTCTTCACTGCGCACCAAACGAATGATGTCACGTTCGGCTTCATCTTCTGGATAGTCGACAGTAACCTTCATGATAAAACGGTCCATTTGCGCTTCTGGCAGCGGGTACGTGCCCTCTTGCTCTACTGGGTTTTGCGTTGCAAGCACCATAAATAAGTCTGGCAATACGTGAGTTTTATCGCCTACCGTGATCGTGCCTTCGGCCATGGCTTCAAGCAGTGCGGCTTGTACTTTGGCTGGCGCACGGTTGACCTCATCGGCAAGCACTATGCTGTTAAAAATTGGCCCTGGTTGAAAATGAAGTTGCGGCTTGCCATCCAACTCTTGATAAACCTCGGTTCCCGTCACGTCCGATGGCAAAAGGTCTGGCGTAAACTGGATTCGACCAAAACTGGTGTTTAACAAGTTGGCCAACGATTTTACAGAACGTGTTTTTGCCGTTCCCGGCAAACCTTCTAGAAGAATGTGCCCGTTCGTTAATAACCCGATGACTAAAGCTCGAACCACGTGGCTTTGTCCAATGACGCTTTTTTCTGTTTGTTCGATGAGTTCTTTTATCGCTTGTTGTGCGTGGTTCATAGGGTACCTTTTCAGTGGTTTAAGCCGTCTTTTCAATAGTTAAGTATAAGAACAAATGAAATAACTTAAGGTTATATTCACTATGTTATCTTTGCGGTTCTTCAGATTGGAGAAGCTGTGCAAGACCAACCAACATCGGTAACGCGTAATCAAAGAACATTTTGATTCCCGAACACAGATAGTTTAGTCCAGCCTCGCCATTCGGCGTTTTGATCAGACGGTTTTTCGGACACTCGCCCCAGCAATAAGGCAAGTAGGGACACTGCTTACAATACGTCGGCAAAGATTCGCGTTTTGCCATGCCAAAGGTGTATTGTCGTGTAGAGAAGGCCATGTCATTCAATGAGTGTTCATGAATGTTGGCGAGTTTGTATTCTGGGTACACATAGTGGTCGCAACTGAACACGTCGCCATTGTGCTCAATCGCCAAGCCTT
Source organism: Vibrio sp. A1-1 (assembly GCF_021728175.1). NCBI lineage: Bacteria > Pseudomonadati > Pseudomonadota > Gammaproteobacteria > Vibrionales > Vibrionaceae > Vibrio > Vibrio sp. A1-1. Next base: position 7,952 of record NZ_JAKKCL010000011.1, on the reverse strand, counting down.
TGCCACAAAACTCAGCCGTCACGCAAAGCTGAGACGGTTTCCCCATTACTTGCGCTACCGCGGTTTCAAACAGGTTAACCAGTACACGGCCAAGATCGTTATTCACCCATTCTTCAAAGGTCGCCATTAAAAAGCGTCCCCAGTCTTCAGGATCAACCGACCAATCCGTCACAACAGACATTGGATGACCCGGTTTCGCCAGATCACTGCCTTTGGTTGGGATCATCTGTTCGTTCCAAAACTGCGGTGCGGTTGTTTGGAAGTCGTTCGCTTCAACCACCGGTGCAAACTGAATGTATGTCACACCCAATTCTTGGGTTAAAAATCGATACACTTCGAGCGGGTATTTCGCATTGTGACGATTCACCGTCACCAACGCGTTGAATTTCACGCCATGCGCTTTGAGCCTATCTACCGCTTTCATCACCAGATCAAACGTCGGCTTACCGCTGCGGGTTTTGCGATATTTGTCGTGCAGCTCTCGTGGCCCATCAATCGACAAGCCAACTAGGAAGTTGTGCTCTTTTAAAAACGCACACCACTCATCGTTTAGCAAAATGCCGTTGGTCTGAAGGTCGTTTTCAATGCGAACGCCTTTCGGCTGATGTTTCCTTTGCAGAGCTACAACATTGCGGAAATAGTCCAACCCAAGTAGAGTTGGCTCCCCGCCCTGCCATGAGAATACAATTTCTTCGCCATCCTGACTTTCGATGTAGCTTTTCACGAACGCTTCCAATGTTGCGTCGTCCATTTTTGGCTGCTTTTCTTGGTGCAGTAGATTTTCTTTATGCAGATAAAAGCAGTACTGACAATCGATGTTGCATTTTGCTCCGCCTGGCTTTGCCATTACATGGAATCGACGATCGTACGCACCCGGAACCGGTGCTTTAGACGCCGTTTTAAGAGGAACAATAGGCATGGTAGTAGAATGGCGAGGGGAAATCTTACTCATACGTTTCTCACTATTTAATATACCCAAATAACCTCGTAATCACATTTCAGCAGGAATTGAAGCTATTTGGGTATATAGCGCTCCGAAAAGCGCTATATAATATTAATTACTTAGAAGACTTAGGTACGAACGAACCTGCTTCCATACGAGGTGGGAATTCTTTGAATGTACCCATCACTTCTTTCACTGTATCCATCGCTGGCATCATTAAGAATGAACGCTCGTACATCCAACGAGAGTAACCCATACCTTGGTCACCACGTTCGAATGGGTCGATACTCAAGTCGAAGATCAATGGAACACGAAGTTTAGTAAACGGCTTGCGCCATACATCCATGCCCGTTTCATTCTCTTGAATCATAAAGTGGAACTTGTACTTTCCTTGGCGTAATGCCACAAGATCACCGTCATCGCTCCAGTAAACGAATTCGTTACGAGCAGATTTGTCTGACTTACCCGTTAGATATGGCAGTTGGTTGTAACCATCTAGGTGAACTTTATAGTCCATATCACCAACTTTCTTACCTTTTAGTAATTCATCTTTAACTTTGGTGTCACCCGCTGCAGCAACCAATGTCGGGAAGAAATCCTCTAATGACATCATGCCGTTGAACGTTTTACCTGCTTCGATGTTTCCAGGCCATTTAATCAACATCGGCACACGGAAACTGCCTTCCCAGCCAGTGTTTTTCTCAGAGCGGAATGGTGTCATCCCTGCATCAGGCCACAAATCAACCATAGGGCCGTTGTCAGTGGTGTAAACAATGATTGTATTGTCATCCACACCTAACTCTTTGATCTTATTAAGTAGCTGACCGATTTGATCATCGTGCTGCTTAACACCATCCGCGTAGAAACCAGCACCTGTTTTACCTTGGTATTCTTCAGGAACATGCGTGAAGTTGTGCATGCGAGTGGTGTTAAACCAAGTAAAGAACGGCTTATCCGCTTTTACTTGTTTTTCTATGAAGGTTTCCGCAGCATCAAGGAATTCAGCGTCAACATTTTCCATACGCTTACGCGTAAGTGGACCGGTATCTTCAATTTTGCCGTCAGCGTAAGAGTGGATTACGCCACGAGGGCCAAATTTCTTCTTGAACTCTGGATCTTTAGGATAATCCACGTTCTCTGGCTCTTCTTCCGCGTTCAAGTGATATAGGTTGCCGAAAAACTCATCAAAACCGTGGTTGGTAGGAAGGTGTTCGTCTCGGTCGCCTAAATGGTTCTTACCAAATTGTCCGGTTGCATAACCCATTTGCTTGAGCACGGTTGCAATCGTTGGATCTTTTTCCGAGATACCTTGCGGAGCGCCTGGTAAGCCCACTTTTGATAGACCAGTACGTTTTGGCATTTGACCAGTGATGAATGCAGAACGGCCTGCTGTCGAACTTTGCTGTGCGTAGAAGTTAGTGAACTTCGCACCTTCTTTAGCAATGCTATCGATGTTCGGCGTGTTGTACGCCATCATGCCTTGGTTGTAGGTACTAAGGTTCCAGTAACCAACATCATCACCAAAGATGACAAGAATGTTGGGTTTGTCCGCTGCGTGTGCAACTGCAGATGCAGCGCCTAATGCTAACGTACATGCGTTAAGTACGAGTTTTTTACTGCTCGTTTTGGTCGCATTTTTCATATTATCTCCAAGAGTTCGCTAGTGCGTAAAAATGGTATTCGCTTTTCAATACCATTGTTGATATAAGATAAAGCACTAATTTCAGGCGATAAATGCAGTCAGAATTAGTTAACCTATAAATTAAATTTATGAGTAACGTTATGGACTTGAATTTGATCCAAACTTTTCTTGTTGTCGCGGAGTTCCAATCTTATACAAAAGCCGCGGAACAATTGGGGCTTACGCAACCTGCTGTGAGCGCTGCAATAAAGCGTTTAGAACAAGTGGTCGATAAGCAATTATTTGTCAAAAAAGGGCGAGGAATCGCACTAACATCCACCGCCTATCAACTGCTACCACAATTCCAGCAAGCGGTTAATATCATTGATAATGCGATATCCGATAAGAATCATTTTGAAGTGTGTTGTTCCGAAATTTTATTGCACATTATGGACCCGATAAAGAACACTATTTTTTATGAATCGCCACCCGAAAAGTTCTTATTATTTGAGCTTCTAAGACAACAAAAAGTCGATCTTGTCATTGATACTGTTATCACAAAAGATGCCGCATTTATTATTGAAGATGCCTACGAAGAAGAGGCGGTGATTATCTGTCGTGAGAATCATCCCCGCGTGCAAGGCTCGCTCTCAAAAGAACAGTTTTATGAGGAAACTCACTGTTTGTTTTCAGGGAAATGGAACAACATGAGCGGTTTTGAACAGCTATCCCAAGAAACTATTCAAGAGAGAAAAGTCGATTTGATCACATCTTCGCTTGCTGGTATGGCGTTGTACGTCGCGCAACGCGATTGTTTAGGCTTAGTGTCTCAATCTTTTGCAAACAAATGGAGTAAAGCCCTTAAGCTTCAAGTTCTGCACTGCCCTATTTCTATATGCGCTATCCCTTACAAGTTTGTTTACCACAAGCGAGAGATGAACAACCCTGCTCATATTGCGCTACGTGAAAAAATTAAAGCGAACTTAACGGCAGCCCACTACGAGCCAGTTTCCTTGTAGGACTTGTTGATTCGCATTTTCTTTGCCATTCGTTGCTCTGAAAGCTTTTATTAGACGGAAAAAAAGAGGCTCATATGAGCCTCTTTTCTATATGGTTGCATCGTATTGCTTACGTAGCACTAGCCTACTTATTTGGGTTCTCTTTTAATTTCTCCATCACTTGATCGAGCGAGAAGCTTGCCGCTTTTTGCCTTGGTGGAAACTCTTTAAACGTTTCGAGGAATCTGCCTACGTAAGCTTGGGCAGGAACCAGCATATAAGCACGGTCTAGCATCCAATCATAGTAGGTGTTGGAAGTGATATCAGCGACTTCGTAAGGATCCATACGTAAGTTGAAGATCTTAGGAACTCGAAGTGTGGTGAATGGTTCTGCCCAAATGCGCAGCGTACCTTTTGCTCGTTGCTCCATGAAAACCAGTTTCCACTTGTTATAACGAAGTGCGGTTAAGTCTCCATCATCCGAGAAGTAAAAAATCTCTTCACGCGGTGCTTTCTCTTCTTTGCCAGTTAAATATGGCAGGAAGTTGTAACCATCGAGATGCACTTTGAATTTCTTACCATTCGCACTATAGCCTTTGAGTAATTTCTCTTTGATACTGTCATCACCCGCGGCAGCAACGAAAGTTGGCATCCAGTCCATATGGTGCATGATATCATTCGAGACAGAGCCAGCTTTAATTTTACCCGGCCAACGTACCATCGCAGGGACTCGATACGCACCTTCCCAGTTAGTATTTTTCTCTCCACGGAATGGCGTTGTGCCTGCATCTGGCCACGAGTTCATGTGTGGACCATTATCGGTTGAATAAAAGACTATCGTGTTGTCTTTTATGCCCAAATCGTCCACTTTTTTCAGTAGTTGGCCGACATGATTATCATGCTCGACCATGCCATCTGCATACTCACTGATGCCTGTTTTTCCCGAATTCTCTTCTTTCACGTGGGTGCGGAAATGCATACGCGTTGCGTTCCACCAAACGAAGAAAGGTTTTTCAGCTTTGACGGCACGATCCATAAAATCGAGAGCCGCATCCAACGTCTCTTCATCCACGGTTTCCATACGCTTGCGAGTCAGAGGCCCGGTGTCCTCGATTTTGCCGTCAGCGTACGAGCGAATAACGCCTCGTGGACCAAACTTTTTACGAAACTCTGGATCTTTAGGGTAATCGACGTTTTCTGGTTCTTCCTCGGCGTTCAAGTGATAAAGGTTGCCAAAAAATTCATCGAAGCCGTGGTTAGTAGGCAGGTGTTCGTCTTTGTCGCCTAAATGATTTTTACCAAATTGACCCGTCATATAGCCCATCGGCTTCAACATTTCGGCAATGGTGGCATCTTCTTCCTTCAAGCCAAGATCTGCGCCAGGAAGCCCTACTTTACTTAAACCCGTTCTAAGGACGGTCTGGCCGGTGATAAAAGTAGAACGGCCCGCAGTACAAGATTGTTCACCGTAATAATCCGTGAACATCATGCCCTCTTTCGCGATGCTGTCTATGTTTGGTGTTTTGTATCCCATCAAGCCGAAGGTGTAAGCACTGAGATTGGACTGGCCAATATCATCACCCCAAATGACGAGAATGTTAGGTTTCTCTGCCGCGATACTGCTACTTGTCGCGCCAATTAAGGCGGCGGCAAGAATCGCTAATCGACGTTTTACGCCATATTTCGCTGTCATATAAACCTCTGTGTGTATTAGAAAAGAGCTTCCTGCAACAGAATGTATAGTCTAGAAATAGTGGATAAGCGAATCTTAGAAATAAGAACTTTAGATACATTAACAGCTGCTCTAGTCTCCAAAATAGCTGATTATTTGCTTTAGAAATTGTGGTAATACTTATTGATTTGGCGATTTAAATTGGTGCTCTTTCCCTCGTAGAGTTATTTCTTCCATATCAGAATTTTGATATGACTCCGACATATTGCATTACAAATAAAATACAGCATTGATTTCACGCTAACATTAATGATAATAGTTTTTACTATCATTAATAATTAAAATGCCAATATGTTTGAGTCTACCCTTTCGTCTGCTCCTAAGACGGCAGCTTCCGATAACGGTCTCAATAATGAATATGAGCTCGTACTGGACAAGCACAGCCATACTGTGATGATAAATCGCCCGCCAGACAAAAAGTTAGTTCAGCTTACAAGCGTTCAATTCGAGCTGCTCCGTACTCTGACTCATTATCAAGATCAAGTACTTAGCAAACCTTTCCTTTATGAAACGGTACTGAAGCGCACGTTCTCAGAGCATGACCGCGCACTCGATATGCACATTAGTAGAATAAGAAAACGACTGGTTAGCGAAGGGATTAACGCGGATCGAATTCAGACCGTTCATCGACAAGGTTATGTATTTAAGCATGCGAAAAAGTAAAGAAATCGCGGCGAATTGCTCCAACTTTTGGTAATTGACCGCTTATTTTGCTTTAATTAATGCAAATTCTAATCACGTAAAATAACTCAATGAATTTGCGCTTAATTTTTATACTTTGCATTGCTACATTGTTTGCTGGCTGTGCAACCTATGCGGGCCTTAACTATGACCAACTGTTTGGTCCACAGCTCGTTCGTGAACGTACGGCGGACGTAGCTACACCTCAAGCAAACTTCTTCCAAAGCGAAGTCAAACCCATTATGGATAACCGCTGTGTCGTCTGTCATGCGTGCTACGATGCACCATGTCAGCTTAAGCTTTCTTCAGTTGAGGGTATTGACCGTGGCGCGAGCAAAGCACTGGTATATGAAGGAACAAGACTTACTGCCGCCGCGCCAACACGCTTATTCGAAGATGCAGAAACAACCCAAGAGTGGCGCGATGCGGGTTTTCATCCGGTACTTAACGAACGTGATCAGAGCATGGCGGCCAACATTGATGCAGGCCTCATTGCACGTTTGCTACAACAAAAAGAACGCCACCCGCTGCCTGATCAAGTCCAGTTAGAAGGTTTTGATTTTTCGATAGACCGAGAACAAACCTGTCCAACAATTGAAGAGTACGAACAGTACGAAAAAGATAACCCAACCTGGGGAATGCCTTTTGGTATGCCAAACCTATCAAACAGTGAATACCACACACTGATGACTTGGCTGGAAAACGGCGCGATAATGAACGTTCACCAACCAATTAGTGAGCAAGAGCAAGCTCAAATCGACAAGTATGAGACTTTGCTCAATCGCGCTGATCTAAAAAATCAACTGATGGCGCGCTATATTTACGAGCATTTGTTTTTGTCTCACCTCTACTTTTCAGAACTCACTGAAGACCCTCGATTCTTTACGTTAGTTCGTTCTTCTACTCCACCGGGGCAACCAGTAAAACGTATTTCAACACGTCGCCCATACGATGATCCCGGGGTTGAGCGCGTGTTTTATCGAATTATTCCAGAACAAGGGACGATTGTAGATAAAACACACATGCCGTTCGCGTTAAACAAGCAACGTATTGAAAACTGGAACACATGGTTTATCGATGCTGATTACACGGTTAATCAACTACCGAGTTATGAACCTGAAGTTGCTGCAAACCCGATGACATCATTTATCGATCTTCCGGTTAAATCACGCTTCAAGTTTATGTTGGACAATGCGCAAAACACGATCATGGCTTACATTAAAGGGCCTGTTTGTCGTGGCCAACTTGCACTGAATGTTATCAATGATCGCTTTTGGATATTCTTTCTAGATCCAGATAAAGCAGATATCCCTGAAGTAAATGAGTTTTACCGCTCTCAGGCTGATAACCTAAGACTGCCAGCAGAGCAGGAAAGCAACACGCTGCCTGTTACCAACTGGGTTAAATACGCGCGTCAGCAAGCTCGCTACCTAGAAGCCAAGTCTGAATTTACCAATAACTGGTTTAAGGAAGGCGAAAACCTATCCACCGACGTAATTTGGGACGGTAATGGCACCAACCACAATGCGGCATTAACGATTTTCCGCCACTTTGACAGCGCGTCAGTCGTACAAGGGTTAGTTGGCGAGCAGCCGAAAACGGTATGGATTCTTGACTACGCGTTACTAGAACGCATCCACTATTTGCTCGTTGCTGGGTTTGATGTGTACGGCAACTTCGGCCACCAACTCATGACACGAATGTTCATGGACTTCTTGCGTCTGGAAGGCGAAAGTAACTTTATCTCGTTGCTGCCAACCGACATGCGTCATGAACTGCAATCAAGCTGGTATAAAGATCAAAGTCCACAGTTAAGTGACTTTTTACAACGCAACGTGAAGCCATTTAACCGTAATCGTTCACCAAGGTAACTTGACTTGATATTAACGGAGGGCGAGAGCCGCCTATAGATCAAAGACGTTGGGGTACGCTCTCTTCGCCACAACAGCCGTGATGATTTCACTCAACACTGACATT
>NZ_JAKKCL010000010.1:0-198936 GCF_021728175.1 Vibrio sp. A1-1 | reverse complement strand
CACCTAAATCTGATCATCAAATCGATCTTGGATGTATTGAGATTATTGTGACTTCAGTATCTAATTAGTGAAAATATGACTTCACGTCATCCCTTATTCCATAAGGGGTTTTCATGATCTTGCCCTGACCTCTTTCTTTTATTAGGAAGGAGGCTTCACCGATGATTTGGGCACGCTACCGCCCCTAGGTTTGGCTCCTAGAAGCAAGTTTTTGCACGTAATGTGAACGGTTGCATTTCCAAACAGGAGACGAATTGTATAGTAAACACGTTGCAACTAAAAGTAGAACGTGTAAAAAGCTTACAAAAAAATGTCTTTTTTCTGACACTTATTCCGTCATAAATGTGGCGTGTTTTATAAAATTATAATTATCAGACACCCATTTACCCAACGAGCACTAAACAGCCAGTGACGCTGATTCCAAAAGCTTAAATAAAAATAGTTGCAATAATATGAATTGCATCACAAGCGGTTGCAATGAAACGTAGTCAAATTTATGACGAATATCTAAGTCTCTCTAAACTTTCAGTTTTGCCATTTTCTTTCTCCTATTTTGCTTGCCTACAATACGCTCACTTATTCACTATCTGCCTGCTTACCCTACCTACCTACTGAGCGATTTACCGAATCGCTGCCAAGTAGTGAGGTTTGACTATGTGTAAAATAGATACTCACAAGCGTAAGCTAGCAAAGATAAAAGCGTCGTTTTGTTATGAAAGTACTGCACCACGGTGGGAAAAATACGGTTACTGGCTCTTGTCACGAGCTCGTGTTACAAAATGGAAGTATGCTGATCGACTGTGGTTTGCTACAAGGCCAAGACAATGCTCAGCAGCAGAGTTGGGGTATCGATTTTTCTATCGCTCATCTCAAAGCGGTAGTGCTGACCCATTCTCATATCGATCATATTGGTAGGCTGCCTTGGCTATTAGCAGCTGGCTATAAGGGCCCTATCTACTGTACGGAAGCCACCGCTGAGCTCGTGCCGCTTATGTTAGAAGATGGTTTAAAGCTCCAATTGGGTATGCGGCGTCATCAAAGAGAGAAAGTGCTCGATTTTATTCGAGCGCTTATTCGTCCTTGTCCTTACTCAGTGTGGGTAGAAATAGAAGAGAGTACTTCTCTTCGCTTTCAACCTGCTGGGCACATTTTAGGCTCAGCATATGTTGAATTTCATTTATCAAACCAAGAGGTTGTTGTTTTCTCCGGGGATTTGGGACCTCGCAACACACCTCTCCTACCGGATCCGTTATCACCGGAAAAAGCTGACTACCTGTTTATCGAGTCGACTTACGGCAATAAAACTCACGAGGATGTAGAGTCTCGCAGCAGGCGATTACTTTCTATTATTGAGCACGCACTTAGGGATGGTGGCGTAATTGTGATACCAGCTTTTAGTGTCGGGAGAACCCAAGAGTTACTCTTTGATATAGAGCAGCTTATGCATGAGCACGCTTTGCAAGATTCACTGCCTATTATTCTCGACTCTCCTTTGGCTAAAAAGGTGACCAATACCTATCGCCAATTAAAAAAACTTTGGGGATCTGAAGCGAAAGAGCGACTCGATCATCATCGACACCCTCTCGCGTTTGACCAATGCATTACGATCGAAAGCCACGCAGACCATTTACAGCTCGTTAACCGTCTCGCAAGTACATCAGAAGCCGCTATCGTGGTTGCAGCCTCCGGAATGTGTGAAGGTGGCCGTGTCGTCAATTATTTGGAAGCCTTACTACCTGATGAAAGAAATGATGTTCTATTTGCTGGCTATCAAGCGGAAGGGACTTTAGGTCGGCGTATCCAGGATGGAGAAGAAAGTGTATTGATTGAAGGTAAGCGCGTGAAAGTGAAAGCTCAAGTTCATACGATGTCAGGCTACTCTGCGCATGCCGACATGAACGACTTACTACAATTTGTAACTGCCATTCCTACTCCTCCTAAAGAGGTTCACCTTATACATGGTGAGGAAGATTCGAAAAAAGCGCTTTATCAAAAACTCATCAACCTCGGATATAACTGTGTAATATAGTGAATTAGATAATCATTTAATTTCGAGGCAACATAATATATCGCAAACATAGTTTGTTGAATTCATTGATATAGTTACGTCAAGATTCAAAAACAAGCCATAAGTAAGGACTCAGGTTCAAGAAAATTAACAAAGTTACAAGCATGTTCTGGATTAAGGGATATAATTTCTATACGAATTAAATTATAATCGCCGACTTGTAAGCAATTGGCTAGTCGAAAACAACTTATTCCATTCCTATGACAGACAGTATGAGCGACACGCTTCAAGAACGAGAAGCTTCTGAATTAACTAAAAATAATTCTATCAGCATAACATCAGCATTGGACGAGTTATCCGCAAGTGAAACCGACGCTTGCCTTTATATCTACTGTCCAAAAGAAGACGAAGCAAAGATTGCTCAAGTACTTAAGAGACACCCTGAGATTAACGCACAAGTTAATAACTATGCTCTTAGGGATTTCAAGAGTAAAACGCTTTGCCACTTCAAAAGCTCACATCTAAACCCTGAGCAGCAAGCGTTTCTTGTAGCTGCGACAGAACTAGGTGCTTGGGTTGAGCCTCTAGTGAGCTACTTTGATCGTTCACTTGGCTACACTGAAACTGAGCTCTTGCATAGCGGCTACTTCTTACACCAAAAAGCTTTTTCTATCCTCTCTAATCGTAAGAACAGCTGGCAAAAGCGCTTCATCGATCTCTTGTTTGTTTTTATGCTGTCATGGGTTGCTATCCCAGTAGGGCTTATTACGGCACTGCTCATTAAGCTTGAGTCACCAGGCCCGGTATTCTTTAAGCAGCGTCGCACTGGCCAATATAATGAAGAATTTGAAGTGATCAAGTTTCGCTCGATGCGAAACGATGCGGAAAAGAACGGTGCCCAATGGGCGACCAAGAACGACGCTCGCGTAACGAAAGTCGGCTGTTTTATTCGTAAAACTCGCATAGATGAGCTCCCTCAGTTAATCAATGTATTAAAGGGAGAGATGTCGATGGTTGGTCCTCGTCCAGAACGCGAGGTGTTCATCTCTGAATTGGAAAAAGCCATTCCTTACTACCGCTTTCGTCACGCCGTTAAACCAGGGGTAACTGGTCTAGCCCAAGTAAAATACCCTTATGGCGCATCGGTAGAAGATGCTATTTGGAAGCATAAATACGATATCTACTACATCAAACACCAAAACTGGATGATGGAAGTGAAGATTCTTTTCCTTACGATTAAAACAGTGTTGTTTGGGATGGGGCGCTAGAAAACGGCGAATTCAACCGAACGGATCGTAGGTATAAAAAAGAGCAGCGCCTTACGGTAGCTGCTCTTTTTGTATGCGTATTTTGTGGTTACTAGGTTCTACGGAGATTTGCGAGACTAAGACTTGCGCTTAGTTCGGTGTTTCATCGTACCTTTAACGGCATAGACAGAAAATGTAAATAGACTTCTTGGCAAACTCAAACCTACTACGTCTCTATAGAACTTCCATTGATATGACAAAACGCTAAATTTGTTAGCTGTCATACCACTATCCATCCGATACTTTGCTAATGGCTTAGGTAGACAGTAAGCTTTGGGAGTATCTTTCAGTATATCTAACCACAATCCCATATCCTGACGTTTACGAATAAGCGGCATATAGCGCTTACCTAGTGCCTGTGTGTCATAAACTGCAGTTAGACATCCGATAACGTTACTGTACATGAGTTTTTTGTACGTTGTATATTCTGGTGCAGTTACAACACTTAGCTCTTCTTCACTATTAAAACGGCTGTAGTGGGTATAGGTGAATGAGTATTGATTTTCAAGCATAAAGTTTATCTGATCGGAGAGCTTCGTTTCCACCCATAAATCATCCGCATCAAGAAATGCGATAAAGCGACCTCTTGCCTTCTCAATTGCAGCATTTCGACTAGCACCGGCCCCAAGGTTTTTATTATTTCTAAAAGTAACAATTCTTGAGTCTTTTTCGGCTAGTGATCTTAGCAACTCCCAACTACCATCAGTAGACATATCATCGGTAACGACCCATTCCCAATTTGAATAAGTTTGAGAAACTATCGACTTATAAGTGTCCTCTAAAAACTCTACTGAGTTATAAAGTGGTGTTATTATAGAAACGAGATTATTCATAGTAGTTACTTCTGGCTTACTGTGTTAGGTATATTAAATGTTCGTTCGAATTGCTGATAAGAAGCCGCTGCAAAAAATAACAGTATTGGCATGTAGATTATGTTGTAAAATGTATCGTATACGACACCTGCAATAATAAGTAACACTGTCCCTAACAATAGAGTAAAAGAATAGATATTTCTATGAATAAAGTGCAAAGAAAAAAGCCAAATAACAAAGATCAAATGGAATAACAAACCAACTGCACCCCATTGTGAAAACCAAAATATATAAACATTATCACCAACATTGGCTAAATACTTATTTGCTCCCATAGAGAATAAGTAATTTTCCTGCATAATATCGATCAATAATTGGAAGTGCTCCATTCGTTTATATACAGATGGTATTGCTTGAATATCGCCAGATATTATATGTTGAATCAATTGGTTAAAGTAGGGATTACTCGTCAAGTAATATAGAATAAAACCGCTAATGGAGAACGCTAGCCCTACAACTATTGCCTTGTAAATAATAGGGTAATAAAACAAAACCACTAGTGCATATAGCATCAAGACAATTAAGGTTACCCCCCTAGAAGTTGTCGCGACTAACATCATTAGGTGCAAAAGTGCAATCACAGATATCATGATATGATTACGTTTCTTTACATATAGGGATACGAAATAAAAATATACTAAAGACAAACAGATTGCCAAAGTGTTTGGGTTTCCAGATAACCCAGTGACCCTACCTAAACCACCACTTACTTTCTCGGCTGAATATAAGATACTTACCATCGAACTCTTCATTAATCCTGGAAATATAATTTGCAAAATAATAAAGGAAGCCTGTATACACAGATAGAGTATCAATATCTTATTTAATTTTGATTGTGGGATAGGTTCGTTGGAATAAAAAACAGAAAAAACAAAGAAGTAAAGAATTGGCCTAAAAAACTCAAAGAGATCTCGAGAAACAAGAGATCGCCCTTCTATTAGGCCTGTATAAAAAGAAGCAAACATTACTGTAAAAACGAGGAACAAGTATGCTGCGTGACGTGCCTTTACTTCGCCTTTTCCAAAAAAATAGACCACTATAAATGACAGCATAATTAGTAGGTCGAATATTCTATTCAAGGCATCTACAGAAGAGTTTAATCGGAATAGAATTAATAATAATAGTGTTGACACTTGTTATTTTGCCTTAATAACCAGTCGTTTTAACTTATCATAAAGGTAATAAACTGAAAAATCCGAAAATAGTGCAAAAATACCTTTTTCAAAAATGTATTGCATAGCACTTACAAACGGCAATTTTACAATATATATAAATCTTGGGATTTTGTACGCGCTCTTCTTATGCCTATCTAAAATAGAGTTGTACTCTTCAAGAACACCTATTCTTGTCAAGATTCTGTCATTTGATCTTGTCTTAACACTAGTAAGAGATGTTGATGACTCAACAACAGTATAGAAATTTTCATTGAGTAACTTATATTTTTGGCAAAAAACTCCGGCTGTAAGAGAAAAAATCACGTCGTTAGATACCAATGTCTCTGAAAATTTAATATTATTAGTTCTTAAAAAACTGGTTCTATAAATCTTAGACCATGGTACATGAAACCAATATAAAATATCATCGATACCTAACTTGGCTTTTTTATAAAGATAGCTATAAGCCATAGTTCTGTTACTCGGGTTACCATCGATCTTTACTGAGGAGGGACAGCTAAATAAAATATCGTAAATATGATACTGTTGAAGCTGATTGATAATTTTCTTTAATTCGATGACATTTACTTTATCATCTGCATCTATGAACGTAACCCAATCAGATTTAACGTTTTTAAGACCAATATTTCTACAGGTACCAGCACTATTTTCTCCTTCATTTGATAAGAAATTTACCGTGCTGTACTTGAGCTTTAAAGCCTTTAAACTGGATTGATCATTACTTGAGTCATCAATTACGATTAAACTGACTCCATCAACTGAAGTCAAATCCAATAAAAGATGATCCAATGATTCGAACGAGTTATAATGAGGTATGATTGCAGTCAACAAACTCATAGCTTAAAGATGCCTCTAAATTTATTATAATAAACTGAGATCAAATTAGACTTATTTTTGTAGTAATTTTCCCATTCAACCGCAGTGTCCATTAATTCTTTACGACCCGTCACATAATATAATGCTTTAAGCTGATTTACGTGTATAAATTGATAGTGGACCGTACAAGGTCGAATGCGTTCCTCATATTCAATATGATTTAAATCATAAGTGGTCCACTTTCCTGTATCATATTTTTCTAGAATAGAAGATAGAGAATCCAAACATTCGTCTAATACTTTGTATGCTTGCTTATCATTAGTAAAATAAGCAAAATCTATTATGCCAAAAATAGAAAACATGAAACCATTTAGCACTTTCGGGGGCTTAATACTTGGATATTCGAGATAAAATCGACCCTCCGGCAACATACAACTGATGTCTGACTCGCTATCTATCATAGTATCAAACGCACGCTTAGCACTGTTAAGATATTTTTCTTTTCCTGTTAAATCATATGCCCTCAGTAAAACAGAGATCGCTCGTGATTGAGCCATCGCTGATTTCCAAGGAGACTTTACATGGAATTTATCAACGTTAGTATAAGCGAGCCAGAATCCTTCCTCTGTTTGATTCTCCACAAACCAATCTGAAATATTGATAAATCTCTCTTTAGCTGATTCATCTTGTTCATCCCAATACTGATGTAGATATGCCAGTGCCATTTGACCAATAGCTATCGGAAAGTAATGCATTGAACTTCCTGAACTGGAATCCACATAATGAGGAATTACAGGGATGCCTTTATTGTCAAAGTGGAATCGTTGACTTCTATGAGCCAACATATCGTCGATATTATACTTGAGGAAGTAATATTTTTTCAGTTCCTTATTGAATTTCACATAATCATATATAAGAGGATTAAAAATATCGTTATATAGCTTCTTGATATAAAAAAAGATCTTGTTCATTACATACAACTCTTATTATCTAACATCACTTTTAATGCCTCTTTAATTGTGGAAACATTCAAGCTCATTAATAACTTCACTAAAACCTTAAACAGAATGATTTTTGAATTATACTTAGGATAGTTTCTAACCATCAAAATGTTTTCAAAAATCTTCTGTTTCCATCGAAAGGAATTTATTTCATAGCTAGATTCAAGTCTTGACAATGAGTGTTCAATATTACCAATTTGATTTATTGTTATTTCACGATTTTCATTTAAACGATAAAAAAGAGAGAAATCAACTCCATAAAAACTAAACCTTGAATCAAATACACATCCATACTTCTTCTTCAAAATATCAACAGCTTCTCTATTAATGGTTAACCCACTGTTTATTGATTTCACTCCTGAGATATACTCGTCATTATCAATAATGCTATTATCATTAATTTTTATCGGATAAACCTTTTCACCGTTGTAGGTGACAGTAGGAGCAATTACATAGGGGCCAGTGACATTTTTATGTTCAAAGAAGGTCCTGTCACTTATATCAGTATCATCATCAAAAATTGTTACGCTCTCATAACCTTTATACCTATTGTGAATTATTTCATTATAGATACAACTTAAACTCTCATTAATATCCGATAAAATAACATCAACCCCCTCTAACTGTACATTAGTCAGACCGGACTCATTAACCCAGACAACTGTTTTGTATTCCTTACAAGTAAGCATTCCCAGCTGTCTAAGGCTGTTGATTGTGGGGATCGAATGTGGATCCTTATTATGGGTAACAATTAAGATGAGTTTATATGTATTCATATTTGTTTTAAATCAGATTAAAGTGCTTTTTAGTTTCACACAGGAATGAACGCACGCTGTCAAAAGATTTTCTGTGTTCTTGCTCAATATGCTCTAAGACTTTATGCATAGTTTTACTTGCCCATTCTAACTCTGAATCATCAAAGCCATAAGCCAAGCCATATCGATCAGTTTCATTTGGGTACCATTGCTCCTTTGTCATGTTATTATTTGGAACGACTACAGATTCACAACCACACAATACAGCAAATAGAGAGTAAGCGGTGTAATCATCATAGGATACAAACCTTTTACTTTTCTTTAAGATTTCTGCGACTTCATGATGTGACATACCATCTATAGGAACTGAGTTATCTTTATGAACTTTATTTTTTTTAGACCCCTTTCTGACAATATGACTCTCAATCGTACGCTCCTCTACCCCTTTTGTATTGTAAATATCTAAGGGATAGTAGATTACTTTAAGTTCATGACTTGATGTCTTTGAATAGCAATACTCGAAGTCTTTGATCCCGGAGTTAAACTTAAAGTAAAGCTCTCCAGCACCAAACTGAAATTCACGATGAAAATGACCAGGTTGATGTAGAAACCATCTGACAACATTTTTTGCGTTAAGAGGATTACCAAAAGTAAACTCGGGGTATAAAACTACAGCATTACTTTCTTTGACTTGTGATGCCATACAAACAGGAGTATGCCAGGCTGGATGAACCTTAATCTTTCTAAACCTTTTGATGGTTACCGATAGGGCCTTTTTAACACTTGATACAAACTCTTTCTTACTATTGAACTTAATCCTTTCTGCCTTCCTAGGTACTAAGTATGCGTCGTGTCCTTCAACTTGATTTATCAGATGACACAGGCGGTGCAACACTACACTACCACCACTATTGCAATCGTAATCAGGTGCATATATAAAAACTTTCAATTACTACCTCTCCAATTCAAACTAACATGCACTTTTTTTGACATAAGATACTGGACTGTTAATAACAGAATTACACATATCACACCCTGAATGGTAAGAATAGAAAACTGAAGAAAACGCTTTTCTGGAAAAGAAATAAGCTCACTGAAAATATAAAAATATAAAACAGAAAAAGAAATCGAGGGTATTAGAGTATGGGTAAAAAACTTATATCCATTCGAAAAGTACTTTACAAAATTGTAACCACTCCATATGAAAAACAATGTTGTAGATGTCACAGCATAAAAAACAGCCATACCATTGGCCAAGTATAATGTTGCTATTATAACGTTAGAAGGTATAACTAGAAAACTATAAGCCGCATATACTTTTGTATGCATTCCTAACTGGCCAGTACTGTATCTAAACAGAAAGCAAAAATTAGACAATACCGTAAAGGTTGAACCAGCAAAAATCCAAGGTAAATATTGAAAAGATTTTTCAGATAAGAAAACATCCCCACTCCAAATATATAGCAACCTCTCTCCATGAAAGAACATAAAAGAAGCTAACGATACTGAAATCACAGATATAACTTGAAAGAACTTATAAAAAAGACTTCCGTATTCATCATATTTTTCGTCATTTATCAACCTAGTGAGCCTCGGCTGAAGTAATTGGCTTACTGGCTCACTTAATACCGTCAAAAGAGCTGTTACAGAAAAAGCAACACTATAAAATGTATATTCTTTCAACTCCATTGTCGCTGTTAATACTAGCTTGTCAGATTGATTTACAGCGATCCACAAAACAGATAAAAAAGAAAGTTGAACGGCGAAATATAGGACTTCTTTTAAACTAGAACTCGGCTCATGTTCTTCAGTAGATTCTGGTAACGTCTCAATTACTTTACGCTTATAAACTCCCCCAAAATAGACAAATAGTACGCTAGCCACACTCACTGCTACTATCTGAACGATAAAGTACGAGCTAATATCATTACTAACATTTTTTATAATCAACAATGCAAACGGCTGAGATAATGTTATATATACAAAGTTTATTGCAGATATTAACTTGTGTTTTTCGCTTGATAAAAGAATGCTTTTAAAAGGGCCTTGAATGTACTTAATAGCGAAAACACAAAACATGGATGACAAACAAAAAACCACACTGCTTTCATCCAAACCAGTCTTCAGCCATTCTGTTCCATATAGGTTAGCTATCACTATTCCTATAACAGATACAGAAATTGATATTACAATAAAGACTCGAATAACTTTATTAAATAACTTAATGAATTCTTGGTATTTGTGCTTACTGGTTCTAGACGTAATTGACTGTCGGGTTAATACTCCACTAACTCCAACATCTAAAATATTAAGACAGGCTTGTATCACTGTAAATAGGCCTACTAAACCGTAGGCCTCATATCCGACTTCATCTATAACGAAAGGTATTAGTAGAACAGCAATAAGCGCACTATATACTTTTGATAAGTACACAGCACCTATAGTTGTAAATTTCATTTCAGTAGAAGCTTTTTATTGTTTCAATTACCATATCTACTTCTTCATCTTTCATGTTATAGAAAATTGGCAATCTCAGTAATCGCTCACTCTCTCTTGTCGTATATAGATCATCACCAGAAAATCTTGAGAATTTTTTCCCAGCAACTGAGCTGTGTAATGGAATGTAATGAAACACAGATATAATTCCATTTGCCTTCATATGTTCAATTAATTTTGTTCTCTCGTTAATATCTTTTAGTTTTATATAGAACATATGCGCATTATGAGTACAATAAGAAGGTACATATGGCAGTTCAATTAAGCCATTTTCTTTAAGTTTGCTTAACGAACCGTAGTACGTTTTCCATATTGTCAGCCTTCTTTCATTGATCGCTTCAAAGTAGTCTAGCTGTGCACGCAGATAAGCTGCTTGGATCTCTGATGGGAGGAAACTACTACCAAGATCGACCCAACTATATTTATCGACCATGCCTCTAAAAAATTGGCTACGATTCGTCCCTTTTTCTCGTATAATCTCCGCTCTTTCTTTGAAACGTTCATCATTAATAACTAAGAGGCCGCCCTCACCACCACTAGAATAATTTTTTGTTTCATGAAAACTAAATGCACCTAAATGACCAATTGTTCCTAAAGGTTTGTTTTTGTAGAAAGAGTTAACTCCTTGCGCGGCATCTTCAATGACAAAAAGATTATATTTTTCTGCTAGCTCCATAATTGTGTCCATTTCACAAGCTACACCTGCATAATGAACTGGTACTATAGCCTTTGTTTTACTCGTAATTGCTGCTTCGATCAGGTTTTCATCTATATTCATAGTGTCCGGACGAATATCAACAAAAACAATTTTGGCTCCTCTAAGAACGAATGGATTAGCACTACTAACAAATGTATAGCTTGGAACAATAACCTCATCACCCTCTTTAATATTTACTAGCAATGCGGCTAACTCTAAAGCATGAGTGCAAGAAGGAGTAAAAAGAGTTTTTTTTGCTGAAAGCTTTTTTTCAAACCATTTCTGACAATCTAACCCAAAGTAACCGTCTCCACATAATTTTTGGCTTTTCATGGCCTGGTCAATATAATGTAACTCTTTTCCAGTAATAGGCGGTTTGTTAAATGGTATCATTTCTTTCTTCTTCCAAAAACTTTTTTTCTAATTCTATAAGGTTCCGGCTTCTTGCTTTCAACCTTTTTGCGGGATTGCCCAAGTAAATAGACCATTCTTCGGTAGATTTTCTAACTAAGCTCTTTGCACCAACCGAAGTTCCCTCAGAAAGCCTAACACCCGGTAGAACAACAGAGCCCGCTCCAACAATTGAATGCTTACCAATACTTGTTTTCTTTTTAATTTCTTTACGATATATACTTGGCACTGTTGGATTGGTCATTGTTTCACCAGAGTAGTCATCCGATTGACTAAAAACCTGGACAAAATAAGCCAAGCCGGAAAAGTCATCTAGTTCAACACCAGGTTCCCCTCCAGCAACAAGACAGTGAGGTGCAATGTGCACATTTCTTCCCATTGTAATTTTTCCAGATAAGACACAAAAATCATCAACTCTAGAAAAGTCACCTATTTCAATTAACTCTGGGTTATATATAGAAGCTTTGTCACTGATCTTTACATTCTTTCCAATCTTTTTAAAACCCAATTTATTGAGTTGCTCTTCGTTTAAGTACGCCATTACATTATCCTTTTTGGAATTACATATCTTTACTTGTATAGTTTCTTGTACTCATCTAAATTCAATCCCACAGTATCCTTACTGGATAATATAGGAGCAGATGAAATGGGCCAATCTATATTTAATGTTTCATCATTCCAAGCGATTGTAATCTCAGATTTAGGGTTGTAATAATCCGTACACTTATATACAAACTCAGCCACATCACTCGTCACATAAAAGCCATGAGCAAAGCCTTCTGGAATCCACAGTTGGCACTTGTTTGCTTCAGAGAGGTATACTCCAACCCACTCACCAAATGTATCAGAACCTCTTCTCAAATCCACGGCGACATCAAACACTTCACCAGAGATTACTCGAACAAGCTTGCCTTGTGTGTTTTCGGTTTGAAGATGCAAACCTCTTAATATCCCTTTCTTGGACTTAGAATGATTGTCTTGTACAAACTCTGTTTTTTGATGTGTGACTTCTTTTTCAAACTTCTCTTGTTGCCAAGTTTCCATAAAAAAGCCGCGTTCATCACCAAAAACTTCAGGCTCAATAATTTTCACATCAGGTATAGATGTCTCAATGACTTTCATTTTTTGTAGTCTTTTAAGTTTGTTAACGCTGAACGCCAATCACTAACTTTAATGCTAAAGTCCTTAAAAATTCTACCGCAATCAAGCATAGAATTAAGGGGCCGCTTAGCTGGCGTAGGGTATTGTGCAGTTGTAATATTCGAAACATGAGGCAAGGCTGTAATTAATTGCTCCTGATATGCTCTTGCAAATATTTCATTAGCAAAGTCATACCAACTCACATGAGGCTCACCTGAGAAATGATATATGCCGCTCATTTCTTCATTAAAATCATCACTCTTGCTCATCAGTTTTATCAACGCATCTGCAATATCACCTGCATAAGTAGGCCCGCCATATTGGTCACCGACAATATTCAAGTCATTACGAATTGTGGTTAACTCCAACATTGTTTTGACAAAGTTTCTGCCGTATTCACTAAACACCCATGCTGTTCGCAATATTATATATCTTTTACAATACGCTCTTACAGCTTCCTCACCTGCCAATTTACTTTTCCCATAAATTGATTGAGGATTTGGGGTATCACTCTCCAAATAAGGCGTTACTTTATCACCATCAAACACATAATCAGTCGAGATATGGAGTAATAGACTATTATATCGCTCTGAAGCAATAGCTAGATTCTTAGGACCATCAGCATTAATTTTGTAACAAAGATCGGCTTCACTTTCCGCTTTATCAACAGCGGTATAAGCAGCAGTATTGAATATTACATTTGGTGAAACCTCTCGAACTGTTTCATCAACTAAACGAAAGTCGGAGATGTCAAGAAGCTCCTTATCGTACTCAAATACCTCTACTTCTTTTCTGTTTTGCAGCGCCCTTGACAAACATTGACCAACCTGACCTTTCGCACCAACTATCATTACCCTCATTGCGAGCCCCTTTTGCGCTCACCTTGAACCAAGCGACACAGATACTGCCCATACTCATTCTTCATCATCGGCTTGGCAAGCTCTAGCATCTTTTCATCCGACAACCAACCATTTCTCCAAGCTATTTCTTCCAAGCATGCAACCTTTAATCCCTGCACGTTCTCAATTGTTTGGACAAATGATGATGCTTCATGCAGACTTTCATGTGTACCTGTGTCAAGCCATGCAAAGCCACGTCCCAACAGCTCTACATTTAAGCTACCGTCTTCTAGATACATCTGATTCAGAGAAGTTATCTCAAGTTCACCTCGCTCTGAAGGCTTTACTTTTTTAGCCCAATCTACAACTCTATTATCATAGAAATACAATCCAGTTACGGCGTAGTCTGATTTAGGCTCCTTTGGTTTTTCTTCGATGGACACAGCCTTGTGATTATCGTCAAATTCGACAACACCAAAACGCTCTGGATCTTTTACTCTGTAACCAAAGACCGTCGCTCCGTGTTTTCTTTCTGCCGCATTCTTTAACGTTGTAGAAAACGATTGACCATAGAAGATGTTGTCACCCAAAACCAAGCAGACGGAGTCATCACCAATAAAATCTTCCCCGATAATAAAGGCTTGGGCTAAGCCGTCGGGCGTCGGTTGCACGGCATACTCAATGTTGACACCGTAATCCGAACCGTCACCCAGCAAACGAACAAATCCAGCTTGATCTTCAGGTGTAGTGATGATGAGGATATCTTTGATTCCAGCTAACATCAACGTTGATACCGGGTAATAAACCATTGGCTTATCGTAAATAGGTAGCATTTGCTTAGAGGCTCCACGAGTCAAAGGGTAAAGCCTTGTACCAGAACCTCCTGCGAGAACGATGCCTTTCACATTTACTCTCCCTTTCCAAAACGAGCTAGCTTATAGTCTCCCGATAATACTCTTTGCCACCAATGCTGGTTATTCAGGTACCATTCCACTGTTTTCCTAATTCCGCTCTCAAAGCTTTCTTCAGGTCTCCACCCGAGCTCTCTTTCGATTTTCGATGCATCGATAGCATAACGAACATCGTGACCCGGCCGATCTTTCACATATGTAATTAAGTCCTGATATTTCGTAATACCTTTTGGTTTGTTTGGAGCTAATTCATCCAATAACTCACATATGCTCTTGACCACTTCGATATTTTTCTTTTCGTTGTGACCACCAATATTATAAGTTTCCCCAATTTTTCCTTCGGTCACTACTGTGTAAAGAGCGCGAGCATGATCTTCAACAAACAACCAATCTCGAACCTGATTTCCATCACCGTATACTGGCAATGCCTTTCCATCGAGAGCATTTAGGATCATATGAGGTATTAATTTTTCCGGGAAATGGTAAGGTCCGTAATTGTTAGAACAGTTCGTTACAAGTATCGGTAAACCATAAGTTCTTCCCCAAGCCCTTACGAGGTGATCTGAACCCGCTTTACTAGCAGAGTAAGGACTACTTGGCTTATAAGAAGTGTTTTCTGTAAATAAGTCACTTGTTCCCTCAAGATCACCATACACTTCATCAGTAGAGATATGGTGGAATCGAAAATTACTTTTTCTTTCTTCAGGAAGGCTGACCCAATATTCACGGGCCGCTTCTAACATGTTGAATGTCCCAACCAAGTTAGTTTGGATAAAATCACTAGGTCGATCTATAGAACGATCCACATGAGACTCAGCCGCGAGATGCATAATCGCATCAGGTTTTGTTTCCAATAAAACTTTTCGAACTAATTCAATGTCACAAATATTTACTTGTCTAAAATCATAGCGGTCTACATATAAGTTCGACTCCGGAATTGACTCTTCATTCCCGGCATATGTTAAACAGTCTAAATTAACAACACTATCATTTGTGTTACCCAAAATAAATCTTACAACGGCACTACCAATAAAGCCCGAACCACCAGTAATCAATATTTTCATTATTGTTAACCTTTTAATTTTCTAATGTCGATAGTCTTAGCTTATACTTTCACTAATTAAAATGTCTTCTAAACGCAAAATTTAATAGAATTATAGCTAAACCAAAAGAAGCCCCTAAGAAAGTTCCTATAATACATATTAATGCACGTTTAGGCTTCGACTTAACTTCCGGAGTTACTGCAGGGTCGACAATTTTAAACACGAATTCTTCTTGTACTTCTGCTAACATTAAACTTTTCGTTTGCTCTTCTATAAGCTTATAAAACGTACCTTGCATAGTTGCTAGCGATGTTTTATCTAATTGAGCATGTAAATATTGTAAGTTTTTCTTTGTATCAGAGATTGTCCGCTCTCTCATGTTTCGATTTATATCTTTAATTAACCAAGTAACCCAGTCCTTTGCGATGAAAGGTGAGTAATAGTTGACTGATATAGAGTAGAGGCCACTATCTTTATCTTGTTCAATATTAAATACCTCTTTCACGAACACTTCGTAGGCTTCTTGTAAGGTAGGCTTCCTTCCCCTTAATCCTTTTGCCTCTCTAAGCCATTCACCTGTACCTTCAGAATATACGTCAGAATCAATGATAAGCCTGTCATCTTTCATATCCCAATTGTTTACAGCCATTAGTGGAACTAACAAATCATGTTGTGTAATAAAAGACTCAACAAACTGACGAGATTTAATTACCTGTACAGCTAACTCAGTCTGACTTTTTTCCGAACCACCTATATTGACACCAGCGAGAGCTGCTAAGCCTCCCAGTTGACTTGCCATATTTGCTAAGCCACCTGAACTTGAAGAATAAGAAGGTGCTAAAAGAGCATCAGCTTTGTAGATATCAGGTTGCTTGATTGCAAATATAATTGAAGCAATTGCAAATATGATTGTACTACTTATAAGAATCCATTTACCTTGCCAAATTACGTAAAGCAATTCTTTTAAGCTAACCTTGTCATCCAAAGCCTGTATTGATGGAATTTCCATCATGTTGGCATTATCTAAATCATTCATCGTTTTTCAATTCAAGACTGCTCCAAACTACGTTAATTACAATAATAATGTTATTTATGTTAAGATATTTCCTCACAAACCCAACATCTTGCTTACCGGTGCGCACTTCTTATTAATATTTACTTAATGGCATTAATCGCGACACCTGTTTGATATAGTATTTGCGTCGCAGCAGTCCAAGTACTCAACGCATCGCGGTAATCCGTATCAATAGGTACAACAATTGTGTCGCCAGCTTTTAACCCTTCTTTGTTATTTCCAAACCAGTAACCAGAGGATGGCTTATATACAGAACCATCTGCACGCACTACAAAAATACGGTCTTCGTCTGCTTGTTTCTTAGCTCCACCCGCTTTGTTCAGATAATCATCGACGTCAAGTTTGTTATCTAATAAGTAAGTAATTGGAACCTGAACTTCACCCATGATTGATACTGTGTTTCGGAAAGTCGGAACAAAGAGGAAGTCTCCATCTTCTAGCATAAAATCAGCTGAACGCTCACCCTTTAAGATGCGATTTAACTGTACCACCATACGGCCAAGAGCTTTGCTGCGACTTGCTTCCTCAACAAATGCTAACGTTTTTTCTGGGTCTGAAATTACAGAACCTATATTGCTATCTGCTCGGAACGTCTTCTTCGCTGTTTCTTTTCGCATATCTGCGGCGTATTGGTTTAAAAGCTTCTGCTCTTGTAAACGCAATGCTTCACGCGTAAATATTGCTCCTTGAGGGTGAGCAAACTCTGTCAGACCGCCAGCTCGGTCCAATAACTCACTTAAGGTTTCACCTTGACGCACGGTATAGGTTCCAGGGAAGCGAACTTCACCCTGTAGAGTTACTGTGCTTTGTAGCTTCACATTTGGCTTTTCTAAGATGTTCAAACGATCTCGGCCTACGATAATTGCATCGTCTGAAGCACTGCCTTGGATTGCTTTACGCAAATCAATACGCTCGACATCAATATACGCACGCTCATCCGCACTATTAATCGCGGTTCGTGCTAATTCTGCATTAATTGTGAATGCGTTGTAAGTCAAACCACCAGCTGCTTCAATAAGCGTTGATACCGTCATTCTTGGAGTAATCGGGTAGCGTCCTGGGTGCTTCACTTCACCAAAGACTTCAGCAATTTGAGGGGCTAGCCCTAAACGAGACTGCTGCTGAAGTTGTAACAACACTGGGGCAAGTAAAGTGCGACGAGTATTTTGCTTCAGCTTTTCAAAGTCTTCCTCTGTAATCTCTTTACCACGGAAAATGATTTTAGCTGGTTTCGCCTGCTCAGTAGTGTTCTGGTTGATAACCATACCGTCTGCAGAATGCGAAACGGCAACAGAAGAGCTCATCACTTCTTGCTCTTTCTGTTGTTCCAACTCAGCTTGCTCTTGCGCTTGCTCCAATGTTTTTGCTTTTGAAACAGCCTCTTGTGTTGCCAATGTATCCAAGTCTTCGTTATTAAAGCGGTTGAAAACCAATATACGATCTCGTGATTGTAACTGGAGGTTGTCTTGGCTACCTGGTGATAGAATTGCGTTGGCTAAACTTAGTTGGAACACTTCAATATCACGCTGTGGATTAACCTCTCTTACCACAACGGCATAGTTAACATCAGCTGTAGAATTAAAAGCTGAGTCAACAGATTTGAAAAGATCGGCAACACGAAGGCCATTGTACCATTCCACATAGCCAGGATGACGAACATCCCCCTCTATCTGCACGTAACGAGTAAGCTCTTCGCTTTTTTTCAAGATCATGATGGCATCGCCATTTTTAACTTTACTCTGTCGATCTTGCGTTTTATTGAAATCAAGCGTCAAAGCCTCACGAGCGCCATGTGAAGCGTAGCGTTTTATCTCTAATTGCTCGACATGGGCATTCGCAGTAAAACCACCAGCCATCTGAATAAGTTGCTGGTATGTTTCACCTTGCTTGACTTCATAAATTGCAGGACGGTTGATCTCGCCTTCGATAGACACTGTTTCGTTAACAGAACCAATTAACACAACATCATCCGGTAGTAAGCGCACATCATTACTTGCATCACCTTTTAGTAACAGGTCATACATATCCAACTTACGAATGATTTTACCATCACGCTTTAGTTGGATATCTCTTAGTGCCCCACTTTCACCAAAACCGCCACTGTAATAGATAGCTTGTGAAATTGTCGTTAACGCACTAACCGTATAGGCTCCCGGCTTATATGCATCCCCCATGACAAACACTTGCATGGTACGTAGTTCACCTAATGAGATATCACTGCGCACACCAATCATTTGTTCTTTTACACGTTGTGTCAGAGAGTCTCGAACATCGGAAAAGTGCATGCCAGCAACATTTACTGGCCCAAGTGAGGGGAAGTTGATTGTGCCCGCACGATTTACGCGTAAACGATGCGTTTCATTCTCCTTACCAAACAACTGCACAATGATTTCATCACCTGCACCCACTGTGTAATTTGCTGGCACAGGAACATCACTGATCGGAGCAAAGGTGCTTGGAGAACCAGCAAAAAGATCTAAACCAAAGCGTTTAAGCTCTTCCTGCTCACCTTTTTTGAGCCGTTGTTCTTCGATATTGGAAGATACAGCGCCACTAGATTCAGCTCTAGGTTGGATTACTTGCGGGTTTTCGTAAGGAGACTTGTTTGAAGATGAACTAGAAGGAATGGAGAAACCATATTTACTCGCCAAGGCCTGTTGTTGGTCGGCGGGTAGATTTTGAAACATTTTCATTTGTTCTGGAGTGGGTGTTTGTGCCATTGAATAAGACGCAAACGTACTTGCCAATATAAAAGCGGCAATAGAGAAATATCCTTTAAACATGGTATGTCACTATAATAATTGAATAAAAGACCCTAGCCCCAAGTTTGAGCTCTAGGTATTTAAATTAGAAACGGTGCTGAAAACCCAATGTAATCGAGTTAAGGCGAACTTGGTCTTCAGAGACGTTATCAACGAACTCAAATATCACTGCGCTTTGGTTATTTAAAGCGTAGTGCATACCTAACCCAAAACTAAATCCTTGTTCTTTGTGAGAACCTACATTTTGTAGATCAAGCTGAACGCTTGAATACCCAGCTAAACCATAAAGTGCAACTCGCTCTGAAACCGGCATATTCAACTTAACAAAGCCGCTCAAAGCGCTATCAACAGCAAGACCAGTGTCACGTTGAACTGATGTCCCATAACGTCCTTCGAGACCAATGTAATCATTAAAGAAGTACCCTGCTTGCGCACTAAGAAGGAAAGGACTCCCCTCTTTTACGGGCTCAGAAGACGAGCTTTTCAATTCTGCATTTGAGTAGCTCACTAACGCACCAACATAAAAATCGGCTGACGCTGAAAAAGAACTCAGGCTTAAGCCCAGTGCACTAAGTATTCCTAAACAATGCTGCTTTCTTATCACGTAAAAGTCCCTAGTACTGGTAATAATATGGGCTGCCAAAGCAAAGTTAAGCGTGCTATGCAGGCCATTAAATACTGAAGAGTTGGCACGCTACCGCCCTGAGGCGTTGAGCGTAAGCCACTGTATCATCGCTTTCTATATGGTGTAAGTAAAAACGACCTATTGACTCCAAGCCTCTAGTGCTAGAGGAAATAGGCCGACAAATTATGCACTCTTGATAGTTTATCAGCAAGCAAGGGAGCAAGATAACCGCACAATGTCACGCTGGTGTTAGAAATGAGATCGTAAGCCATAGCAAAATAAGAAACTATTTACATGCTAAGGCTTTTTTATCTAGAATATAATTTGGAGCATTTTTTATGCTACCAAACATCGATGTTTTTATACCGGATACACAAGGATTAATAATGAAGAATACAGCTCTAGCTATTCTTATGGCTCTAAGCGCATCAACTGCATTTGCAGCAGAAGAAGCAGGCTCAACAGGCGCTGCGTCTGCGTCAGCAACTGGCACTACAGCTGTAGGTGTAGGTGCAGCAGCAGCAGTAACTGTAGTAGCAGTTGCAGCGTCAGATAGCGACTCAACATCTACTTCAACATCTACTTCTACTTCTACTTCTAACTAATTTCGTTTTGTAAAACAGAAGCCAATCGCCCTGATTAAGTCAGGGCGATTTTATTTGTAAGAGGGATCAATGAATATCTTCCGAATACCTAAATGGATACGCCAACTCCTCATTCTTCCACTACTCCTTGTACTCTTTGGTTGCACACAGAAATTCAATGATGTTTCAGCAACCGTCCAAGAAGCCTACGGTAACTACATCGATGTCGAGATGACATCAGAAGAAATAAATGCCGTTCCTTATGCCAGTGCCTATTTGAAACTTGGAAATCAAAAACAGGTGTTTGTTGTTTTAGCTTTTGCGGAACGAAACCCTCTCAATGGAAAAATACAACTGAAATGGGTAAGTGCTGACAAAGCTATGATCGTTACGGAGAATGGGCATATCGTCAAAACGATAGGTCTACAAAATGGGGACTTAGCGGGTGTTTATGGTGACGTGCCAGATTTTTCTTCAGATTCAGCCTCCATGAGCTACACACTCTCATACGATTGGGTAAAACAATATCGTTATGGCTTTCCTGCAAATGTGAATCGCTTTTATGCAGGCAAAGAAACGTTGACGACACCTATTTCTAACACCATGACCGACGTATATAAAGAAGTCGTTGAGTTTAGCAACCTTTCTCAGTCGGTAGAAAACTACTATTGGGTCAATGAACAAGGTCAGGTTGTTAAGATCTTACAACATCTAGGGCCAAATATGATTCCGGTTGAGTTAACCATTTTAAAGGGGTATAGCAAATCATGAGCAAGCGACTACTCACATTATTCGGTTTGATCATGCCATTTTTGAGCATACATAGCTTCGCTCAAACAGAAACCTCTACTACACAGTCATTAAATGTTGAGTTATTGGAGGTAGGTAAGCAGCTACAATTTCAAGGGCCGGCTCGTTTAGAAAGTGTGTTAGCACTTGCTAAGGAGCAAAGCGTCTCGCTGCAATACCCTCTTGGTACGACTTTGTTTGATAAATCGGAACGCGCCAATAAGACCTCTACCGCCTTAAAGAACTCGGTGCTCAATCAAATGATTCAACACAATTTGGTTGCACATCCATTCTACAAATTCATTCAGAAGCAGAGGTTTGCACCACGCTTACTGTCTGCGATCGATGTTGATAAAATTCGACTAAATAAATTCGACAACCCACTGTTGCGCGGCAATTACCTGCTCGCAAGCCCTCTACGCGAAGAAAAAGTGTACTTCTTGGGAAACCTAAACAGCGTGTATTCCATTAAGGAGCAAGCAGGCATCCCTTTGCAGACACAAATAGAGAGTTTGAAAAGTAATATTGGTACGTTATCAACGTCGCCAGTGTTGATCTACCCAGATGGTCATGTAGTTAAGCCGCATCACGGAGCTTGGTTAACAACACAATATTACTTACCACCTCTAACATTGGTATATGTCCCGTTTGGTGATCTTGAATACTCCGAAATGGACCAAGATATTGTCCGGCTACTCACTCAACTGATACCAAATTCCATAAAGAGACCACAATGATGCCAATTAGAAAAAGCTTAACCCTTTCTTTAATGGGCCCAGCATTGGTTTGGGCTCAAGAAATACCCTTTGAGGCTCCCTCGTTACAGCCTTCTCAATCTGACTTTGGTGGTGTTGGCTTAATGCAGATGCCAACCGGACGTATGGCTCCTGAAGGGGAATTCAACTTTTCGGTAACAGGTAGTGATGAGTACCTTTTTTACAATGTGACTCTGCAACTCATGCCGTGGTTAGAAACAACTATCCGGTACACTCGAGTTCACGATCTGCCTTATTCGTCATCCTTCCCCGATGTTGACAATGAATATACAGACAAGGGGATAGATTTTAAATTTAGATTATGGGAAGAATCTGAATACATGCCAGAAATCGCCCTAGGGGTACGAGACTTTGCTGGTACTGGTCTTTTTGATGCTGAGTTTCTTGCGGCGACAAAACGATATTCTAATTCGAAATTAGGTACTTTTGATTTTACTTTAGGTATGGGCTGGGGCTACCTAGGAACTAGAGATACGGTCACAAACCCTTTTTGTAAAGCATCAGACAAATTCTGCGATAGACCTTCAGAATTTCTATCTACTGGCGGAACAACTAACTTCGATAGAGCCTTTAAAGGCCCTGCTGCCCTTTTTGGTGGTATTGAATATCAAACTCTTCATAAGCCTCTTCGCTTCAAGCTTGAATACGACGGTAACGATTACAGCACAGACTACCCTGTAGTTCAGGCCGGTGTAGATATGTCTCCCCACACGCCATGGAACTTTGGTGTGCTCTATCGTCTAGGAATGGCCGATTTTCGTTTAAGTTATGAACGTGGAGACACGCTGGTCGCGGGCTTAACGCTAAACACTAATTTCAATGACATGCCATCATTCTGGCGAGACACACCAACACCAGAAGTAGAAAGCAATCAGCCAGAAAAACTGTCTGATGTTGACTGGGAACGTGTAACAGAAGATTTAGACAAAATTGCAGGTTACCAAAACACGCGCATTTATGTTGATGACAACACCGTAACTGTCGTTGGTGAGCAGAAGAAATATCGTGACCGTACAGAGGCACATGAAAAAGCGGCAGCTGTACTCCATAATGAAATGCCTGACGATATTGATACCTATGCGATCAATGAACGCAGCCGAGGCTTAGTCGGCGAACAAACGATTATTTCCAAAGAGAAATATCGCGACTTTACACAAGTTAATTACATCAATCCGAAAATAGAAGATGCAACCGAAAAAGCTAGCAATAAGCCTAGTGGAGAATCTGTCTATGATGGTTTTGAGCGTTTTGATTGGGGCTTTGCACCGAAGCTTGTTCAAACTCTCGGTAACGCAGAAGACTTCTACCTCTTTAGTGTAGGACTAAGCGGTAATGCCTCATACTGGCTGACGGATAACCTTGAAATTGGCGGCTCCTTATACTGGGATTGGTATAACAACTACGATAAGTTTAACTATGTCACTCCACCTGATGGTACTACCGTTCCTCGTGTTCGCACCATGTTCCGCGCTTACCAAAATGAACATACTGTAACCATGTCAAACCTACAATTGACTTGGTTCCAAGAGTATTCCAATACGATGGACCAGCAATTCTACGCTGGCTATCTGGAGAGCATGTTTGCCGGAGTCGGTACCGAGTTTCTTTACCGACCACAAGGAGCTAACTGGGCGATTGGCGCTGACGTCAACTTAATTTCTCAACGTGATCCACAAAGTTACTTCGGTGTTTACGGTGAGAAATGGCAGAACGTGCCAGAATATGGACGTCCATTCCAAGTTATTGATAAAGGATTCACTGGTTTTGTATCTGGTTACTACTACCCTCAATGGGAATTCCTGCAAGATTTGATGATCCAAGTCGATATTGGTCAGTTCCTAGCTGGCGATGTTGGTACACAAATCAATGTTTCTAAGCAGTTCAAGAGTGGCGTAATTGCTGGCGCCTTTGCCTCATTTACAGACTTGTCTGCGGACGAATTTGGTGAAGGTAGCTTTACTAAAGGTTTCTACTTGTCGATTCCGTTTGACATCATGACCGTTAAGCCAAGTAACAATCGTGCGAACTTTAGTTGGCAGCCTCTTACTCGTGACGGAGGGCAGAAGCTCGGCCGCAAATACAGCTTAATTGAGTTAACCGACGAACGAAATCCTTGGTACCAAAGACCTAACCGTTCGGATGTGGAATAATAAAGTAATCAAGGGAGCTGCGGCTCCCTTTTCATATCCAGATACTGAGTCATAGAAGACTAAAACCTATCTTCCTGCTTCCAATAGCGCTACTTTTCGTTTCTTGCTAGAATTCCTGAGAAAATTTTAATCTATGGTGGAAGTTCTATGATCATCGTAACTGGTGGCGCTGGCATGATCGGCAGCAACATTGTTAAAGCACTAAACGAAGCTGGTATTAACGATATCCTGGTTGTCGACAACCTAAAAAATGGCAAAAAGTTTAAGAACTTAGTTGATCTGGACATCACAGATTACATGGATCGTGACGACTTTCTGACCCAAATTATGGCGGGCGATGATTTTGGTCCGATTGAGGCAATTTTCCATGAAGGTGCTTGTTCTGCAACGACTGAGTGGGACGGCAAGTACATGATGCTAAACAACTATGAGTACTCAAAAGAGCTGCTTCATTACTGTTTAGATCGCGAGATTCCATTCCTATACGCCTCTTCCGCAGCCACTTACGGCGATACCGATACTTTCGTTGAAGAACGCGAATACGAAGGCGCACTGAATGTATACGGTTACTCGAAACAGCAGTTTGATAACTACGTTCGTCGCCTATGGCAAGACGCTGAAGAACATGGTGAGACCCTTTCTCAAATCACCGGCTTCCGCTACTTCAACGTATATGGCCCACGTGAAGACCACAAAGGTAGCATGGCATCAGTTGCGTTCCACCTAAACAACCAACTTAACGCAGGTGAAAATCCTAAATTGTTCGCGGGCAGCGAATCATTTAAACGAGACTTCGTTTACGTTGGTGATGTATGCAAAGTAAACCTGTGGTTCTTAGAAAATGGTGTGTCAGGCATTTTTAACTGCGGTACTGGCCGTGCTGAATCTTTTGAAGAAGTAGCAAAAGCAGTTATCAAGCATCATGGCAGCGGTCAAATTGAGACCATCCCATTCCCTGAGCACCTAAAAGGCGCTTACCAAGAATTCACACAAGCGGATCTAACCAAACTGCGCGCCGCAGGCTGTGATGTTGAGTTCAAGACGGTTGCAGAAGGCGTTGCCGAATACTTAACTATCCAAAACCGTTAAGCACCACAGGGTGGCAGAACCATAACCTGCCACCTTTACTCAAGTGTAATAGCCTGTATCATTCCTTAATATCTTTTTTCTCATTTAAACCACTTCGCCAGTACACGAATAGGTAACTAGACACGCCATGACCATAAAACGTGATGACTTCGACCCTAAAGCATATAACCCTGAGTTTAAGCGCCACTTCCTGTCGCCTAAGTACTGGGGCACGTGGTTAGGTGTTATCTTATTTTTACCTTTATCACTAATGCCACTGGGTTTACAAAAGTGGTTGGCGAAAACCATAGCCAAAAAACTATCTAAATCCCACAAAGGCCCTGCTCACCGAGCGAGGGTTAACTTTGAGCTGTGTTTTCCGGAAAAGTCGTTCCAAGAACGTGAAGCTTTAATAGAAAAAACACTCTACACAGCAGCCATATTCTTTTTTCGCTTCGGGTTACTAAGTTTACGCTCACCAAAATGGCTTCAGAGCCGTTGCCAAATTCGCGGCCTAGACATTTTACGACAGCACATTGATAACAACGAAAATGTGATTTTAATGGTTCCCCACTCTTGGGCAATTGATGTGCCTGCTATCTTGCTCGCTTCAATGGGAATGCCAGTTTCTGCAATGGCGAAGAAACAAAAGAATGATGTTGCTGACTGGCTGATGCACAAGCAAAGAGTTCAATACGGTGGTCGTGTTTATGAACGCTCAGGTGGCATTAAGCCTTTTCTGAAATCCATTCGAGATGGCTATGTAGGGTATTATCTACCCGATCAAGATCACGGCCCAGAACATAGTGTGTTTGTCGACTTTTTCGCCACACGTAAAGCAACGCTCCCTGGATTGGGTAAAATTGCTAAACTATCACGTTCCAAAGTATTACCTCTGTTCGCTTCAATGAACACCGAAGATGGAACATTCGATATCGAAATTTTGCCTGCATTTGACTTAGACAAAGGCGAAGAGCAAGACGCTCGTACCTGTAATGAAGCCATTGAATATTTTGTCGGTGATAAACCCGAACAATATATGTGGGTACTGCAGTTGCTGCACTCTCAAGAAGACGGCAATAACTATTACAATATCTTTAAGCCTAGATATGATACTGATTGGCAAGTAAATAAATGAAAAAGATTTTAATTATTGGCCCTGCGTGGGTCGGCGATATGGTAATGTCGCAATCGTTATATATCGTATTAAAGCAACGTCATCCAGATAGCCAAATTGACGTTATCGCTCCAGGATGGTGTAAACCGATTCTTGAGCGTATGCCAGAAATCCACCAAGCGATTGAAATGCCTATCGGTCATGGTGAATTTAACTTATTAGGCCGCAGGGAAATTGGTAAATCATTACGTGAAAAGCAATATGACCATGCCTATATCTTGCCTAAATCAGCGAAATCAGCACTGATCCCATGGTTTGCAAACATTCCTCTTCGTACTGGCTGGAAGGGAGAAATGCGCTATGGTTTATTGAATGACTTACGCCCTAACATGAAGTCTTTTCAGTACATGGTAGAGCGCTATGTAGCGTTAGCTTATCCAAAAGCAGAAATGGTGGATTCTAACTCCCTTGGCGGGCATGAAACCTTGCCCCGCCCACGCCTTGCAATCAACGCGGCTGAGCAACAAGCCACGCTCAAAAAGTTCAACTTAACGCAAGACCAACCAATCATTGGACTGTGCCCAGGAGCAGAGTTTGGTCCTGCCAAAAAATGGCCCGAAACACACTACGCTGAAGTTGCGACGCAAATGGCTCGATCTGGGCATCAAATCTGGTTGTTTGGTTCTCAAAAAGACTTAGAGACTTGTAACAATATCCGCGCACTTGTCCCGACGCAATTCCATGAGAACATTCATGTTCTAGCTGGCCAAACCAGCTTAATTGAAGCGGTCGATCTACTTGCTGCATGCAAGACTGTTGTCGCGAATGACTCTGGCTTAATGCATGTGGCTGCTGCGGTTGGTTGTAATGTTGTTGCCGTGTATGGCTCAACTTCACCGAAGTACACCCCCCCACTCGCAGAAAAAGTGGAGATTGTTCATACCGATATTGATTGTCGCCCTTGTTTCCAGCGTGAATGTCAATACAAACACCTTAAGTGCTTGACAGAACTTTCGCCTAAGCAAGTGCTAGATAGTATCCAAAAACTTGACGCCATTACGATAAGCTCATGTTAGTTCATATTATTTATACCTTACTGCTCGCTCTCGCGTCACCGCTGCTTTTATTTGGTTTGTACAAGAGCAAACCAAACAAGCCTAAGTTCGGCTCTCGCTGGAAAGAGCACTTTGGCATAACTCCCAAGCTAAAAAGCAACGACAAACCTATTTGGATACATGCCGTATCTGTTGGTGAAAGCATAGCAGCAACACCTTTAATCAAAGCCCTTAAGGAACAAAACCCCGAACAATCTATTCTAGTTACTACAACAACAAGTACCGGAGCTGAACAGATTGCTAAGTTGGGTGATTTAGTTGAACACCGCTATATGCCAATTGACTTTGGGTTCGCTATCAAAGGTTTTCTTAAAGCAGTGCAACCAAAACAGATGTTGATCATTGAGACTGAACTGTGGCCAAACACGCTTCACAATGTTCACAAAGCGGGTATCCCTATAACTGTCGTGAATGCGCGCCTATCTGAAAAATCGTGTAAGAACTACGCCAAAATACAGCGGCTTTTTAACCAACTTCATCCATGCCTAACTCAAGTACTCTGCCAAACAGCTTCAGATGCAGAGCGCTTTGAACGCCTAGGCGTCGAGAAAAAGAAACTATCCGTTACCGGTTCTATTAAGTTCGATATTCAAATATCAGAGCAAGTGAAACAGCAAGGACAGCAGCTTCGAGCCCAGCTTGGAGACGATCGTCCGATTTGGATTGCCGCTAGCACCCACAAAGGCGAGGACGAACAGGTATTAGATGCACATAAACAAGTTTTAAAGTCTCATCCAAATGCTTTACTCGTTTTGGTTCCTCGCCATCCAGAACGATTTGATGATGTATTCACGCTTTGCCAACAGCAAGGCTTTAGCACTGTTCGCCGTACTTCAATGCATGCAGTAGAGACAAATACTCAAGTCTATCTCGGCGATACAATGGGTGAGATGCTAACTTTGATGGGTGCAGCGGACATCTGCTTTATGGGGGGTAGCCTAGTTGGAGATAAGGTTGGTGGGCACAATGTTTTAGAGCCCGCAGCACTGGGAGTACCTGTAATCACGGGACCAAGCTATTACAACTTCCAAGATCTGGTTGCGAAAATGCTTCATAAGAAAGTTATCAAACTGATTGAGTCACCTAACGAGATGAGTCTAAAGGTTGAAGCTATGTTTCAAGATGCGTTAGCAAAAAGTGTAGTTCAAGAAAACCTCCTTAACTTTGTCAAAGATAATGTTGGTGCGCTAACTAAGACAATTAGATGTATTGAGAGTATAAAATGAAAGTTTTTGTTATTAACTTGAAACGCTCAGTTGATAGAAGAGTTCGCATGGAAAATGCACTCAACAAAGCCAACATACCATTCGAATTTATAGAAGCGATAGATTCCTCTGCGCCAGACTTTCTATACTCTGAACGTAGCAATGATGACCTTACTCGAAAACGATTTGGCTATAAGCTAGTTGAGAACGAAATTGCTTGCTTCTCTAGTCACCACCTAGCCTGGGAAAAGTGCTTGGAGGTAAACGAACCAATACTGGTTCTAGAAGATAACTGCGACTTATTACCTGAGTTTTTTGACGTGTTTTCACATTTCGACACATTAGCGGAACAATACGACTTTCTAAAACTTGCTGCAACCAAGCCTAAATCATTTAAAGTTATATCTTCAGTTAATAACAAACTTAATATTGTACGCTTCAACAAACGCACATGCGGTATTATGGGATATATTCTAACTCCACATGCAGCTTCCAAATTCATAAAAAACGCAACTCAGTTTATAGAACCTGTAGATGACTACATGGAAAAACCGTATAAACATGGTGTATCCACGTATGTTTTAAGGCCAGATATTGTCAAAAGAGCCGATATTCCATCAACAATTGGCAGTTCTCGAAAAGATAAATCTGGTATCACCGCATGGAATAAGCTCTATATAGAAATATTTAGGTTATACGAGCAACTTTCTGATTTTCTATATAACCTTGAGAATAAAAAATGAGTAATAACAATCCATTAGTCAGTATTATAGTTCCTATATATAATGTAGAAGAGTATTTACCTGAATGTCTAGATTCCGTTGTACAACAAACATATAGAAATATAGAAATAATTGCTATCATTGATGGTTCTCAAGATAATAGCATAAACATTGCTAAGCAATATCGAGATGAGGATCCTCGAATAAAAGTCATAGAGCAAACTAACCAAGGGCTATCAGCAGCGAGGAATACAGGGATAAAAAACTCTCGTGGAGATTTTTTGTTTTTTCTAGACTCAGACGACTGGTTAGAAAAAGATGCAATTGAAAAATTATTGTTGCATTCTACTGGATACGATATTGTTTCAGGAAGAGTAACTAAGTTTTATCAAGAAGATAAAAGATATGAAGACTATAGAAAGAGAAGAATTACAGGAAAATTAGATTTAGACAAAAAATTTTTCTCCCTAGAGTTCGTAGTTTGGAATAAATTGTATCGAAAAGAAGTGCTTGACAACATATGGTTCGTACCCGGATTAATTCATGAAGATGAAGAGTTTTATTGGCAGGTATTTACTAAAAAATTAAGAATCTACTCTATCTGTGACAATATCATATTTTATAGGATTAGAAAAAATTCTATCATGAATAGTAAAGTTAATGATGTTAATTACCAAAATAATTTTGTGAAAATCATTGACTCTGCATATTCTACGATGAAAGGCAATAACAAACTCAAGTATAGTTTTTACAAAACAGCCATTAAATATTTAAGAAAGCTAAAAAATGAATCAATACCATATGAAAAATATGAAAAACATATAAAGTCAATGTACAACATTAGTGATTCATTTTTATTCAGAATAAAAATGAAAATATACAAAGTATTTAGTGGTTAATTATCGTTTCATATAGCCGGAGGAGCTATGAGTAGAAGTAGAAGAGAAAACAAGTGGCTTGAGATTATGGATAGCGCAAAATCTCAGCATAACCTTATTGCATCTCTGATAAACGGAAAGTCCATTGCTTATATAGACATACCGATACATTTTAATGTTGGAGATCTTCTTATATATCTTGGAACGGAAGAATTTTTTAAAGAACATGATATTAACGTTATATATCGTAGTGGTTGTGAAAATTTAGATTTTAAGAAGATTAAAGAAGCTGATGTCATAGTTTTACACGGTGGCGGTAACTTTGGAGATCTTTATAAAGTTCACCAAAATCTAAGAGAAAATATCATATCTAAATTCCCTACTAAAAGAATTATATGTCTTCCACAAACAATATTTTTTGAAGATATATCAAATGAGGAGTCTAGCGCCAAAATTTTTTCTAAACATAAAGATTTCCACTTTATTACTCGCGATGAAAGAAGTTACGAAATATCGAAAAAATTCACAAATAACTATCACTTGCTTCCTGATATGGCTCATAGTCTTCATCCGATGATCGAAAAAGAAGAACTTTGTGATGAACTTCCTCAACAACGACGAATTTTAAATCTGATTAGAAAGGATATTGAGTCACAAAATAATGACTTGAGACTACAAAAAAAAGGGTTTGACTGGGATGATCTTATTTCAATTTCAGATATTACTATCAAGAAAAAGTATTCATCGCTAGAAAAGTGGAAATTTAAACAAAAGAAAGCTAATGACCTTTGGTATAGACTATCAAAAGAGATAGTCTTTCGTTCAGAGAATTACTTTCATATGCATAATGAAGTTCATACTGATAGACTACACGGACTGATTTTTTCATGCTTATTAGGAAAGAATATACATCTCTTTGATAATTCCTATGGTAAAAACACCTCTTATTACAATAAGTGGCTTTTTGGCCTCCCTAATATAACTGTTTGTTCTAATAGTAAATAGAATTAAGGAGTATAGTTAATTACTTGATCAACTATACTCCTACATTTAATTTTTATCAGAATATATATCATAGTGTTCTTTCAAAAATTTAAAACCCTTCTCGTTCCAATTAATACTCTTACGAGAAAGTTCTTTATTAAATGAACGCAGAAGTCTATTTAGATTTTGATGCTTCCAGTCACCAGAAGTTTCAAAACGACACTTATCAAAATCGATAATCCATACCTTATCTTTGTCGTCGATCAAGATATTGTGGATATTCAAATCGGTATGGTTAACGCCAACCTGATGCATCTTGGCAATTTCTTGCCCTATTTTCTGATACATTTCTACCGATAAAGACTGTTCTTGCAAGATACTAACCAGATCTCTGGCGTTTGGGATTCGCTCACTTAATAAATCAGCTTGATAGAAGAATCCTGACTTTACGGCTCTTGCTGCAATAGGACGAGGAACGTGCACCCCAGCCTCAATTAGCGCCAACAAAAGCTGAAACTCTTGCGCACAACGGGTGTTATCCCAGCCAGAGAACCAATAATGATCGTTAACTAACTTCCCAAACAAACCGCCACGACGGTAATGACGTAGTGCCGCTTGCATGTTCTCTAGTTGGATAAACCATGTCGTGCCTCGCCCCGTCGCACTGCCAACCACCTTGTCGGAGGACTGCCAGTATTCCTCATCAAATATCGGTTGGCTAGGGTCTGTAATGATCTCGTCATCAAACCAGATCACTTGGTTGTTGTTTTTATACTGTTGAATCATACGCTCACCCTCTAGCCTAAATACCGGCTGGCTAATATATACAACCAAGTAAATGCAGCAAACGCCAAAGCAACCATAACGGCAGCAGAGCCTATATCTTTAGCTCGACCACTGAGTTCATGCCGTTCAATACCGATACGATCCACTACCGCCTCAATCGCTGAGTTTACAAGCTCTACAATCAAGACTAATACCACGACCCCGATCATTAAGATACGCTCAACCATGCCGACATCCACTAGCCAAGCCAAAATCACGGCGATACTCAACAGAGCCAACTCTTGTCGAATGGCAGCTTCATGCTTAAAAGCCGCTTTTAATCCTTGGATCGAATAACCCGTCGCTTTAACGATGCGCTTTAGTCCGGTATTACCCGGCTTGCCAGATTCTTGCGATTGATGTGGTGTTGTCTTTGACATTGCAGAACACTTATCAGTACTTAGCTATATTCGAGCCGTGTATTTTACATTTATTGGGGATGTCTGCATAATTTACCTGCCTCTATTCATCGAATCAGACAATAATTATGTTCACTTCTGCCCCATCGTCACTATGCGTCTTGCGTTTGTCCGCTATCGGAGACGTTTGCAATACTATCGCCAGCATTCAAGCTATTCAGAAACACTGGCCTTCGACCCAGATTACTTGGATAACGGGTAAACTTGAAGCCCAGTTATTAGCCGCCATCGATGGTGTAGAAGTGATTGTTTTTGATAAAAAAGCGGGACTTGATGGCTACAAATCACTTTGGCGACAGCTGAAAGGCAGAGAGTTTGATGCGCTATTGCATATGCAGTACGCGATTCGAGCGAGTGTCGCAACGTTGGGCATTAAAGCAAAATACAAACTTGGTTTCTCTTCTGATAGAAGCCAGGACTTTCAAACACTATTTACCAATGTCAAAGTGCCTTCCCCGCAATCTCTGCATGTCGCAGATGGCTTAATGGCCTTTGCCCATCAAATTGGGGTACCAAAGGCAGGACTAGACTGGGTACTTTCTTATTCAGACCACGACCAAGCTTGGGCAGAGTCTCATATTTCTCGTAGTAAACCTAACCTGCTGATTGTGCCTGGTGCGAGCAAAGCTTATAAAAACTGGAACGCGGAAGGTTATGTGGATGTGATTCATCACGCCAGAGCAAAAGGCTGGAACGTGATTCTGGCAGGCAGCCCTGCTCAGGTAGAATTGGACTTGGCAGAGGCCATTCAATCTCGCTTGGAAGAACCGTGTCTAAATTTAGTTGGACAAAGTTCAATTCTGCAAATGCTTGCGTTAATAGATAAGGTTGAAATGGTCATCGCCCCCGATACCGGACCAGCACACATGGCGAATGCCATGAAAACGCCAATCATCGGGCTCTATGCACACCATAATCCGCTGCGAGTGGGACCTTACCGTTATCTAAAATACGTTGTCTCGGTGTATGAAGAAACGATCTTTGCGGAAACAGGTAAAAACAGTCACGAGTTAAGCTGGCGAACTCGCGCTAAAGATGAAACGGCAATGAACCGCATTACCAGCACTCAAGTAATGAGCATGTTCGATCAAGTCTTAGAAGATTTGTATCCTCAATACCAGTAAACTTACTGTCTTGATTTGTTAAGAAGGAAATGACCTTGTCCAAACCAACCTTAGCCGTTGCCTTAATTGTAAAAAATGAAGAGAAGCACTTACAAGCTTGTCTAGACACAGTAAAAGATTGGGTCGATGAGATTGTCCTTCTAGACTCGGGCAGCACTGATCGCACTGAAGAAATCGCCCGACAATACACAGATAAGTTTTACACCAACCTAGATTGGCCAGGATTCGGTAAACAGCGCCAACTGGCGCAGCAATACGTTACGGCAGACTACGTTTTGTGGCTTGATGCGGACGAACAAGTCACTCCAGAGCTAAAAGAAAGTATCTTACACGCGGTATCAGCCAATAAGCCGAACGTTTTATACAAACTTAATCGACTAAGCTCAGCGTTTGGTAAGTTCATCTACCATTCTGGTTGGTCTCCAGACTGGATTGTGCGCTTATATCGCACCGAATATACACAATATAATGATTCGCTCGTTCATGAAAAAGTTGATGAGAAAAACTATCAAACTGAAAAACTGGATGGTCGACTGCATCACTACACTTACGAGCACCTTCATCATTACATCAATAAAACCACTGGCTACCTCAAGGCCTGGACGGATGAACGTGAAGGTAAAAAGAAAGCGGGTTTAACGACCGCTATCGTTCACGCTCTTGCTAGCTTTTTGAAGATGTATGTTCTCAAACGAGGCTTCCTTGATGGCAAACATGGTTTCATTCTAGCTTGGCTAAGCATGCACTCTACTTTTGTAAAATATATCGATCTCTACTTACGTGAACAGGCAAAAAAATCATGAAAACGACTTTAATTATCACCACTTACAACTGGAAAGAAGCATTAAAAGCGGTGTTAGAAAGCGTGAAACGTCAAACCGTTTTGCCTGATGAAGTCATCGTTGCAGATGACGGTTCTCGAGACGATACCAAAGCAATGGTTGACCAAATGCGTGACGGCTTTCCCGTACCACTTATTCATAGCTGGCACGAAGATAATGGCTTTCAACTTTCAATGAGCCGCAACCGTGCTATCGCAAAAGCATCAGGTGACTACCTCATCATGATTGATGGCGACATGGTATTGT
Organism: Vibrio sp. A1-1; assembly: GCF_021728175.1. Taxonomy (NCBI): domain Bacteria; kingdom Pseudomonadati; phylum Pseudomonadota; class Gammaproteobacteria; order Vibrionales; family Vibrionaceae; genus Vibrio; species Vibrio sp. A1-1. The sequence goes on along the minus strand of NZ_JAKKCL010000010.1, from coordinate 164,159 downwards.
CTCAAACGTTTATTGAATCACATAAGCAAGTCGCAAAGCCAAATTGGTTTGTGCAGGGTGGACGTGTGTTAACGGATGAAAACTGCAGCAAGGCCATCATGGAAAACGGCTTAGTACCTTCTATCTTCAGCAAAGGCATTCGCAATCGTAAAAACTGCATCACCAACGCTTTGCTATCGAAATGGTTCTCTTACGAGCGCAATAACGATAAAGCCACTCGCGGTTGCAACATGGCGTTTTGGCGACAAGATGTCATCGAGGTGAATGGCTTCAACCAAGATTTTGTTGGATGGGGACGCGAAGACAGCGAGTTTGTTCATCGCATGTTGAATGCGGGTAAGTCACGTCTTTACCTAAAATTCGCAGGTGTAGGCTACCACTTGTACCACGTAGAAAACTCTCGTGCGTCACTCGGACAAAATGACGAGATTTTAGAGAACACCATTAAAAACAAGCTTAAACGCTGTGAGAATGGTGTTGATCAATTTCTAGAAGCTTAAGATTATAAAAAGGGGCGTTTCGCCCCTTTTTTATTGTTGCTGAGATAAAGCGAAGTACTTATCGGCAACCATCAATGAGATCAAACGCTCTTTACGTTTATCTATGAACTGCTCAACCCACTGGTGCGCATTTTCAATGATCGCTAATGCTTCTTGCTCATTCGCTAGATAATAGTCCATCTTTTCGGGCAAATCCGAATAGTCATCCTTCACTTCAACATAGTGGACACCAGCCTCTAACTTACCTTCCATAAACCAAGTCTCATATTTTGGCTTTGACATAATAACCAAGGAGTTAGACGACATAGCCCACTTAAGGTTGGTGGCCACATCATTGCCTTCTATACACAACAAGAACTTGTATTGAAGTTGCTCCTCAATGCTCATAAAGCCTTTTTCCCAAGGCAGCCCTTCTACCGGGCGGGTCTGGCCAATGTTGCATTGCGGATGGTTGTAAAACGCATGAATCACCTTTTGACGATGAGGCTGAAAACCCACACCACGCCAAGCGACCATGTCCTTTTTATCTTGATAGCGAACAGGATCATCAACAAATTTAAAATGACGAACTTGGTTGAGTTTCAATACCACTGAATTTTGGTTGTTACCAAAAATAGGGCGGCTTTTTATAAAGCTCGGTACATTGGGAATGTGTGTAACATCACCGTTGATGTAGTTAAACGCAAAACTGGAAGGGAAATAGCGTACAACTTGGCGAAGATCGAAAAAATACGTCCAACCTTTCGTTTTTTTGAATGTATCGACAGTCGCGTAACTTTGTTCTCGGCTATCGACTGAAAACGGCGTTTCACACTTGTTGTAATAGTTCACCCGCTCAAGGCAGAGTTGCTTCTCGGCTTCAGTTAGATTCGAAAGTAAACGCTTTGCTTGTGCTCGATATACAAAACGAGGGATAAGTATCGAGAGAGCGTTTGAGAAATAATAAGGGAACTTACTGTCTTTCATTCAGTTTTTCCCCAATCGCGATGGCTACTGGCTTGGGAACGAACTGATCGATACTTCCGCCATGAATGGCCACTTCTCTCACGATAGTCGACGATAGAAACGCAAACTCTTCTTCAGGTGTCAAAAATACACTTTCGATACCTGGTAATAGCTTTCGGTACATGTTGGTCAGTCCAAACTCGTATTCAAAGTCTACCGTTGTTCGCAAACCACGAATAAGAACCTTAGCTTGCTCATCTCTTGCGAAATCCACTAATAACCCAGAGAACCCTTTAACCGTCACCCCGGGTAAATGCGCTACAACGTCCTGCATCAGTGCAACGCGCTCTTCCAATGAAAACATGGTGTTCTTCGATGGGCTTGCGGCTACGCCAATCACAACCTCATCAAACATTTCGTGAGTACGTTCTATTAGATTGAGGTGACCATTAGTCACTGGATCAAAAGTGCCCGGATAAATGACTTTCATATAATTTACTAAGTTATTCGAAACTGATTGAATTATTGAGGCTCGAGCGCAAGATTACAACAACTTAAGCTCGATATTAGCTCGACTTACTTCTGACACTCACTACAAAAGAAGGTATTACGCTGCCCTATTTTTAGCTCTTGAAGTCGTTCGCCGCATTCTGGGCATTGCTCTCCGGCTTTTCCGTAAACTAATAACTCTTGTGCGAAGTAACCCGGCTTTCCATCGGCTTGCGCAAAGTCTTTCAGCGTAGTCCCACCTTGCGTAATGGCAATCTCAAGTGTCATTTTGATATTTTCAACAAGTAACCCCCACTCTTGAGAAGTCAGCTTACCTGCGGGCCTTGAAGGGTGAATTCGAGATTTAAACAACGACTCATTCGCGTAGATGTTCCCGACACCAACCACGACTTTGTTGTCCATGATGAACTGCTTGACGGCAACACGCTTATTTTTAGCTTTCTCCGCTACATATTCCGCATTGAACTCTTTAGTTAATGGTTCAGGCCCCATGTTTGCTAGTACAGCATGTGACTCGCCAGGAGCACACCATAACCATGCCCCAAAACGACGCGGATCGTTATAACGCAGTATTTTTCCACTGCTTAGTTTGAGATCCACATGATCGTGCTTTGCTGGCGGAAAGTCGGCATCTAGGACACGTAAAGACCCAGACATGCCCAAGTGAACAATGGCTGTACCTGTGTTTGTCTCGATCAGTAAGTATTTCGCACGACGGCTAATCGCACGGATCACCTGCCCTTCCAATTTTTTAAGCTCTATAGGAATATCCCAGCGCAATTTAGGCGTTCGAAAAGTAAACGACTGGATCGTTTGTCCAACCATGTGGGGGCTAATCCCCATACGACTGACTTCAACTTCTGGCAACTCAGGCATTAGATTCTCCAATTCACCGGCTAATAGTTCTCGCTGCTAGCATAATCGAAAAGAAAAACGATAAATAGGAAAGCTTGTTAGGGGTATAGGCGCAAAAAGGCTCTACTCTGGCATAAGGTAGTTTTCATCGACGGAGATAGCGACCCATTTGTCTTGCCAGGTTTTAAATAGCCAGAACTCAGGTAAACGAAAGAAAGTCACCCGCTGCGGCTCTTCGAGATCTTGATACCAGACTTCTACCGTTTCAGGTGCCGTCAGGTTAGGTTTTAAATGATCGAACTGTTCCGAGGTAAGCTCGGTACCTTCCAATGACTGCCAGCGTGATACAAGTTCACTGATCGGTGCATCGACTTTGATGTTAGATTGCCATCGTCCATCATGCAGTTCGAACTCCCAGCCACTATAGTACAAAGACTCAACCGTATAGTCGGAGCGAAGTACATTTGGGTAAGGGTCTGCTTGGTCTGTTAATAGGTAAGTTTTGATCCACATCGGCGCATTTAAGATCACTATAAACGCGATAATGCCCAGAATAAGAATATTGTTCCATCGGCGGCGACGAGCCGGACTCACACGCATAACCATCTCTACTCTCTTATAGTTATGAGTAAACTACCAAAGAGTATTGAGCTTGACTAGAACAATGGTGTGCAAGTATGTAGAGAAGCGGTGACCAAGCGGTATAGGGCGATAAATTAAAAATTCTAGTATAGAGTCGGACCAATAAAATGACTTTAGCAGTACTTTATAATCCGATGACGTACTAAACACTTTTCTTCAGCACTTTTCTTTAAGTAATAAAAAACCCAACTCGAAAGTTGGGTTTTTCAATTCATCAAAGAGACTGAAACCAATTATTTGATTTTTGCTTCTTTGTACATAACGTGCTGGCGAACTACTGGATCAAACTTTTTGATCTCAAATTTGCCTGGCATGTTACGCTTGTTCTTATCAGTTGTGTAGAAGTGGCCTGTACCTGCAGAAGATACTAGACGGATTTTCTCACGAACGCCTTTCTTTGCCATTGCTTATTTCCTCTTAAACGTTTTCGCCACGTGCACGCATGTCTGCAAGAACAGTATCAATACCTTTCTTGTCGATGATGCGCATACCTTTAGCAGATAGACGTAGTTTAACAAAACGTTTTTCGCTCTCTACCCAGAAACGATGAGTTTGTAGGTTCGGCAGAAAACGACGCTTAGTAGCATTTCGTGCGTGTGAACGGTTGTTACCCGTTACTGGACGCTTACCAGTTACTTGGCATACTCGTGACATGAATGTCTTCTCCAAAATCGTTTCAGCTCGATATCAACCTTGGTGGCCGAACCTCTCTATCTCTCGAAAAGAAGTTAGAGGTTAAGAACCGCTATGGAAAATCCATACAAGGCTATCAAAGGTCGCGCATTATACTAACTTGATATGCATTGCTCAAGACCCGAACAGATCCTTTTTACAGGTTTTCGTGATCTTTTTTTAGACAGCAGATTTTTTTAGCAGTCCAAGCTGAATTCAGTTAAAAATTTAGTGGCGTGGATGATAGCAGATTTTTAGCAACTAACAACCTAAAAAACGCACAGTTATATCCAGCCTCTTTCAGCAAAAGAGACACTTTCCCCATCTCCGATGACGAAATGGTCCAAAATACGAATATCCACCAATGCTAATGCGTCGGTGAGACGCCTTGTAATCCTTCTGTCAGCTTGGCTCGGCTCAGCAACACCTGAAGGATGATTGTGCGCCAAAATCAAAGCCGCCGCGTTATGATGCAGAGCACGCTTAACGACTTCTCTTGGATACACCGACGCGGCATCCAACGTTCCTTCAAATAAAATTTCATCTTTTATCACTCGGTGCTGGTTATCGAGAAAAAGAATATAAAAAGCCTCTCTTTGCCGATCCCTTAAAATAGAAGACAGATATAACTTAGTTTGGTCGGGGCTGGTTAAGGCGTCACCACGCTTTAGCGTCTCCGCCAAGTAGCGTTGCGTCATTTCTAGTACCGCTTGCAACTGAACATACTTGGCTTGTCCCAACCCTTTATGACGACAAAACTCTTGCTCTGATGCTGAAAATAGTTGTCTTAGCGAACCAAAGTCTTGAATAAGGAAGTCTGCAAGTTCAATTACGTTCATTCCGTGGGTGCCCGTGCGCAAGAAAATAGCCAGTAGCTCAGCATCGGTTAATGCTTGCGGTCCTCGTTGCAGCAGCTTCTCCCTGGGCATGGACTCAGTTGGCATAGCTTTCAGTATCATCTGATGTCTCTTTATATGGAAAGTGCCCCTATTCCACAAAACAAAAAGCGAAAGTCGAGTGTGACTTTCGCTTTCTTCGTACCATCAGTGCTTTCAATGCAACTTAACAGTTCATCAGAGTTTAAAGTTGCCAACCAAGCCGTGAATTTCTGTTCCAGACTGTGATAGCTGCGTGCTGATTGACTCGGCATGCTGCAACGTCTCATTAATGTTGTTCACGATCTGTTGAATAGCCACTAAGTTTTGGTTGATGTCTTCTGCAACTGCACTTTGCTCTTCGGCGGCAGACGCGGTTTGAATACCCATATCTCGAATCGTACCGATAGAATGATGAACACCAGAAAGAGATTGCTGAATGAGCGCCGATTCTTCCGCTGTTTTTACACCTCGTTTTTGGCTCACCGACATTGTACTGACCGCTCTTGATACACCATTTTGCAGTTGCTTAAGCATGTCACCAATTTCATGAGTACTATTTTGCGTACGACTGGCTAACGAGCGCACTTCATCCGCAACGACGGCAAAACCTCGGCCTTGCTCACCCGCTCTAGCCGCTTCAATCGCCGCATTTAGGGCCAACAAATTCGTTTGCTCGGCTATCTCGCCAATCACATCCAGCACTTTGGTTATTTTTTCGGTCTGTAAACTCAACTCAGAAATTGCATCTGACGTGCTATCTATCTCCGTCACGAGTTCGGTAATGCCTTCTATTGCTTGTTCCACTTCACGCTGAGCTTCGGTAACTTGACTGTTGGCATCCTCAATCGCCTGTGCAGTCGCATTGGTATTGTTGGCTACTTCTTTGGCTGTCATGCTCATTTGTGTCACCGCCGTCACGACTTTGTCCGTCTCTAAACAGTGGTCCTGCATTTGGCCGCTCGCTTGGCTGGTCTGAGAACTCAGGCTTTGAGAAACGGTCTGTACTGTCGTCGCAGAGCGATGAATGTCTTGCATCAGTGGGTGCAGCTTATCCATAAACTCATTAAACGCAGCCGCCACTTCACCGACTTCATCCTGACTTTCGACTTTTAAACGAGCCGTTAAGTCACCGCCGCCTGCGGCAACATCTTTCAATGACGCCGCGACATGTTGTAATGGCTGAATGCCTTTCGACACCACGATACTGGTGAGAATACTGGTGATGATCAATCCAACAACGGAAATCAACACAGCAGATAACGTATGCTCTTTTAGCTCTTGAGTTTTTAACTCTCTGTGCATCGCAACTTGCTGGTCGATGTCATCAATATAAACACCTGTACCTAAAACCCAGTCCCATTTCGATAGATATTCTGCATAGCCTAGCTTAGGCGCTTGTGCGTCAATGGTCGGTTTGTGCCACGAGAAATAGAGGAACCCATCCCCTTTTTGAGAAGCATCAATCAAGCCCGCGATAACTGCGACCCCATTTTCATCTTTTAAGTCGTAAAGGTTTTTACCCTCTAAAGAAGGTTTGATCGCATGTAACGTATTCACACCTTGAGAGTCGTAGGCAAAAAAGTAACCATCGCTTTCAAAGCGCATGGATTTCAGAATTTCTTTTGCTGCCTCTTTATTACTTCCATTTACATCCGTGTCGTATAACGGTTTTATCGCCGTCACACCCATCATCATGTAGGCTTGTAACTCTTTCTTTTTCGTTTCGATGAGCTCTTGCCTGTCTCTTGCCAGCTCCGCTTCCAAACTTTTACTGCTGTTGATGTAATACACCACTGAGATCAACGTGGTGATCAACAACAGCGGAATTAAGGTTATCAGCAGCAATTTATTTCGACTTTTCAACACCATGGTTTCCAGTACCTCTTTTTCTTTTCAGACTTGCAAACTCCGCGCAACTTGTCTGTGAGGTAGGCGAGAATTTCCCTTCCTCGGTCAGATTAATACTCTGGAGTTTGATGTGAATTATCTTCTCGTTATATATGCTCGGGCGGTCAGACTTTGAATTGTGTTAAAATCCGGTCATCAAATTGGAGATCTCACATGCAAACACTAGCAGGAAAGAAAATTCTACTCGGCATCAGTGGCGGTATTGCTGCGTATAAATGTGCGGAGCTAACCCGTCGCCTCATAGAGAGAGGAGCGCAAGTTCAAGTGGTAATGACGAAAGCAGCAAAAGAGTTCATTACCCCTTTAACCATGCAAGCCGTTTCGGGCCGTCCTGTCTCAGACAGTTTATTAGACCCAGCAGCAGAAGCCTCTATGGGCCATATTGAATTGGCCAAATGGGCAGATTTAGTACTACTAGCGCCAGCGACCGCGGACTTAATCGCGCGCATGTCTGCAGGTATGGGGAACGATTTGCTTACCACGCTTGTGCTCGCGACGGATTCTCCTGTTGCAGTTTCTCCTGCGATGAATCAACAGATGTATCGCAATATCGCAACCCAAGAGAACATCGCAACGTTAGCGCGTCGCGGTATGCACATCTGGGGCCCCGCTGCAGGAGAGCAAGCCTGTGGCGATGTGGGCCCAGGTCGAATGCTGGAACCAATGCAGCTAGTGCATCTATGTGAACAGTTCTTTCAGCCAAAATTGCTAGAAGGTAAGTCGATACTCATCACCGCAGGCCCAACTCGCGAAGCGATTGACCCAGTGCGTTACATTACGAATCATAGCTCCGGGAAAATGGGCTATGCATTGGCGAGCGCCGCAGCGCAGATGGGAGCCAAAGTCACCCTCGTGAGCGGTCCTGTCAGTTTAAATACGCCCGTAGGTGCTGAGCGCATTAATGTTTCCAGTGCACAAGAGATGCACGAAGCCGTTATTGCACACGCAAACAAGCATGATGCGTTTATTAGCTGCGCTGCCGTTGCGGACTACCGCCCACAAACGATCGCGTCTCAAAAGTTGAAAAAGACAGAAGACAACGACGAAATGGTCATTAATATGGTTAAAAATCCTGATATTGTTGCATCTGTAGCAGCAATGACGGAGAAGCGTCCGTTTACCGTCGGCTTTGCGGCTGAAACCAATGACGTAGAGACCTACGCTCGAGGCAAGTTAACAAAGAAAAACCTCGATATGATCTGTGCAAACGACGTTTCGGTTGCAGGGCAAGGATTTAACAGCAACGACAACGCGATTACCCTGTACTGGCCTGAGGGTGAACTTGCGCTCGATTTAGAATCAAAAGAAGCATTGAGCTTTAAAATTCTCGAAAAAATGCATCAATTGATGTAACTAACGTTTGAAAACCCTGCCAACTTTTCACAAAAGCTGGCATAAATTTGGTACAAACATGACAACTAAGGGTGTTAAATCTCCCATTCCACCCTTAGTGGTCTAGTTTGAGGCGAAATAGCGTCTTATAATCCCCTCCGCTCAACTTTGTATTTTGAAAGGAAGTAACTAATGGCCGGCAGTAAAAAATCCAACCGTCGTGAAGAGATCTTACAAGCATTAGCAGAAATGCTTGAATCAACAGAAGGCGCTTCACGCATTACTACGGCAAAACTGGCCAAGCAAGTCGGCGTTTCAGAAGCCGCGCTGTATCGTCATTTCCCAAGTAAAGCGCGCATGTTCGAAGGGTTGATTGAGTTCATTGAAGAAGCCTTGATGACACGTATCAACCGTATTCTAGACGACGAAAAAGATACACTAGAGCGTATTCGTATGGTGATGCACCTTATTTTGGCGTTCTCTGAACGTAACCCTGGTCTGACACGCATTTTGTCGGGCCATGCTCTAATGTTTGAAAATGAACGCCTACGTGAACGCATCAATCAACTCTTTGAGCGCATAGAAACACAATTGCGCCAGATCCTGCGTGAACGTAAGATTCGTGAAGGGAAGTCTTTCCCTGTCGAAGAGCGCATCCTAGCCGCGCAAATTCTGGGACAAGTTGAGGGTAGCCTAAACCGCTTTGTGCGTAGCGACTTTAAATACCAGCCGACTGCAAACTTTGACGAGTACTGGGCGCTTTTGAGTGCACAAATAAAGTAAAAGACTATGAGTAAAGACAAATACACGCAGCCCGAGTTTTCTCTTTCACTTCTTCACCCTCGTAACTGGGGCGTATGGCTTGGGTTTGGTCTGTTGGCCATCCTCGTCAATATTCTTCCTTATCGGCTGCTGCTTTCATTAGGTCGTTCACTCGGTAAACTTGGCATGCGCTACGGTAAAAAGCGTGTCCACGTTGCTCAACGTAACTTAGAATTGGCCTTTCCAGACAAAACACCTGAAGAGATTCAACATATTGTTGAAGAGAACTTCAAAAATACCGGTATGGCACTCATAGAAACCGGAATCACTTGGTTCTGGCCGACTTGGCGCTTTAAAAAACTTATCGTCGAGAAAGATCTCGGCGCACTGCGTGAAAAAGCCAAAGAAGGTAAAGGCGTCCTACTTTGTTGTGTCCATGCTCTTAATCTAGAGATCACTGCGCGTGCTTTCGCCGTGTTAGGCGTGGCCGGGTACGGCGCGTTTCGTCCGCATAATAATCCTGCTTATAACTTTATCCAGTATTGGGGACGGACACATAACGGCAATAAACTGATTGATCGTAAAGATGTGAAAAAGATGATTCGTGTATTACGCAGTGGTGAGCGTCTGTTCTATCTGCCGGATCACGATTACGGTCGCAAAAAATCAGTATTTGTGCCCTTCTTTGCCGTAGACGATGCGTGTACGACAACAGGCACGAGCATTCTGGCGTATACCTCAAAATGTGCGATCATCCCAGGCTCAGGGTTTCGCAATGACGAAGGAAAATACGACATCATCGCCGATAAGTGCATTGAAGCCGACTATCCACAAAAAGACGAAGTCGCCGCTGCTGCTTATATGAACAAGTATGTGGAAGAGGTCATCCTACGCGCTCCAGAGCAATGGATGTGGCTCCATAAACGCTACAAAACCATGCAAGATGAGCATGTCGAGAAAGGCATTCGCTATAAGTAAGTGGTCAAGGCGATAAATCCAAAAACAAAAAAAGGGCAGATGGATATCCATCTGCCCTTTTTACTTTTTCAGAAAAAATAACAAATTAAATGCCGTATTCCGAGCGATAGGCTTTAACTGCTTCCAAGTGCTCAGCAGCGTCACCTTTCTCTTCTAAGTAAGTCACAAGATCACCCAAACTTACAATTGAAATCACGGCACAACCAAAGTCACGTTCAACTTCTTGAATCGCAGAAAGCTCGCCCTTGCCCTTCTCTTGGCGGTCGATAGCAACCAACACACCCGCAAGGTCTGCACCATTTGCTTGAATGATTTCCATCGATTCACGGATTGCCGTACCCGCCGTAATCACGTCGTCCACCAGCATGATGCGACCTTCTAACGCAGAGCCTACAAGGTTACCGCCTTCGCCGTGATCTTTCGCTTCTTTACGGTTGAAGCAGTAAGGCGTGTCGATATCGTGGTGATCCGCCAGCGCGACTGCCGTTGTCGTTGCAATAGGAATACCTTTGTACGCAGGGCCAAACAGTACATCGAATTCAATGCCAGAATCAGCGAGCGCGGCTGCGTAAAAACGGCCTAGACGTGCGAGATCACGACCAGTATTGAAAAGACCAGCGTTAAAGAAGTACGGGCTTTTACGGCCAGATTTCAAAGTAAACTCACCAAACTTAAGAACTTCTTTCTCAAGTGCAAACTCAATAAACTCACGCTGGTATGCTTTCATGGATTTCTCTCAATTTTCTTTTCGTGTGGGGATCAGATCCTAGGACCTAGTAATATGCAAAAAATAGCTTCCTTTCGGGGAAGCTATTTAAATAAATCATTAATTTTCTAACGCCGCCTTCTGCGCTGCGACAATTTCCGTAATGCCGATTTTCGCCGACTCGAGCAATGCCATCAGTTGCTCATGACTGAACGGTTCACCTTCTGCGGTGCCCTGAATTTCAATCATCTTGCCTTCTTCGGTCATTACCACGTTCATGTCTGTGTCTGCCGCTGAATCTTCAACGTATTCAAGATCACACAATACTTCATCGCCTAGCAAGCCGACAGAAACTGCCGCTACGTGGCCTTTCATTGGATTCGCTTTTAGCTTACCGCTATCCACTAGGTGTTGGAACGCATCGGCCATTGCAACACTTGCGCCGCTGATAGATGCAGTACGCGTACCACCGTCAGCTTGGATAACGTCACAGTCAACGGTGATCATGAACTCACCCATGGCTTTTAGATCGACAACAGCACGTAGGCTTCGTGCAATAAGACGCTGAATTTCCATCGTACGGCCGCCTTGTTTGCCACTTGCCGCTTCACGACGAGTACGAGAATGTGTTGCTCGAGGTAGCATGCCGTATTCAGCTGTAACCCAGCCTTTACCTTGACCTTTTAGCCAACGTGGCACAGATTCTTCGACGGTCGCATTACACAACACTTTGGTGTTACCGAACTCAACTAGCACTGACCCTTCAGCGTAAGCTGTGTAGTTACGAGTAATTTTGATAGGGCGAACTTGATCCGCCTTGCGATCGTTTGGACGCATGGGCATCTACCTTAAATATGAGGAGAAGACGATTTGGTTGGGCGAAGATTATAACGGAATCGATTCCGGATTCATAGGTTACGCCTCTGGCACAACATAAACAATCCATACATCCCGCGCACCTATCGACGCAGCGTGATACACTCTTGAAGTAATTTTCAAAAAATGAAGACAGGAAAATTCGATGATTTACAGTATGACAGCGTATGCACGCAAAGAAGTAAAAGGCGACTGGGGTTCTGCGGTATGGGAAATCCGCAGCGTGAACCAGCGTTATTTAGAAACATACTTCCGCATGCCAGAACAATTTCGTGGATTAGAGCCCGTTTTACGCGAGCGTTTTCGTAAGCGCTTAGCGCGAGGCAAAGTGGAATGTAATCTGCGTTTTGAAGCAAACCCTGCCGCAAAAGGTGAGCTTAGCATCAACGAAGCGCTTGCTAGCCAGGTAATTAAGGCCGCTGAACAAGTCATGCACATGACTGGTGAACTGAGCCGAATCAACCCATTTCAAGTCATGCAATGGCCGGGGGTAATGGAAACGCCAGAGCAAGACATGGATGCGGTAAATAAAGTGCTACTAGAAGCGTTTGATGGCGCAATGGATGAGTTTATTGAAGCGCGTGCTCGTGAAGGCGAGAACATGAAAGCGCTGATTGAACAGCGTTTAGATGCCATCTCTGCAGAAGTCGTAAAAGTGCGTGCCCGCATGCCAGAAATTTTAGAATGGCAACGTGAGCGACTATTCTCGAAATTCGAAGACGCTAAAGTGGAACTGGATCCGTCTCGTATCGAGCAAGAGTTGATTTTGCTAGCGCAAAAATCGGATGTTGCTGAAGAGCTCGATCGCTTGGACTCTCACGTAAAAGAAACCACAAACATTCTGAAAAAAGGTGGCGCAGTGGGTCGTCGTCTGGACTTCATGATGCAAGAGTTCAACCGTGAATCGAACACGCTAGCGTCGAAATCCATCAGCACAGACATCACAGCATCGGGCGTTGAACTGAAAGTTCTGATTGAACAGATGCGTGAGCAGATCCAAAACATTGAATGATCTAAAAGTCATCGAGTATTGAAACAAAAAAGCCCCCGCTAGTGCGGGGCTTCTTTTATTCATCTTTTTCCAAGGTTCTGTTATCAACGTAGGGCCAATAATGATGCCCGACTCTGATGAGCAACGTTGCCGCAGCTAAGATAAACGCTGCCAGAGATAACCACACAACCAAAACCGCATCCAGCTCTTTCATTCCGAGTGTGATATAGCGGGCGATCGCCATCATCGCGATATAGATAGGATAGCGTACCGGAATTTTTCCGTTCATCACGAACTGCTGAACCATGGCGAGCACTTCCAGATAGATAAACATCAAAAGAATATCCGTGAGCAAGACACGCTTCTCGACAAATACGTGTACAAACTCTTGCATCATGGCGTACAACGTCGCCAAGGTAATAGAGACTAGTAATACCGCCTCCAAAATATGGAAGATTTTCAGGAATGGTCGACTAAAGGATTTCGGTAAATTCGACGGCATGGTCCATTATCCAGACAAAGAAGATAGGCCTTGAGTTTAGCATGCAACGATCTTCAATCAATCATAATACTCAGGCGTCAATCAACACCAAGACCTAACATAGACCTATAAAAATGCTCCGCTTATTTGGCGGAGCGTTTTTGTGTTATAGGACCTGTGGCATCACTTACGCCACTTGCTGCTTTTTTTCAGCCAGGCGCTTTTTCTTCCGATATTTAGGGTGGGTGATCGGAATCGCAGATAGGAGTTTCTTGGTGTACTCGTTTTGCGGGTTTGCATAAATTTCTTTCGCGCTGCCTGCTTCTACCACTTTACCAAAATACATCACGGCAACTTTGTCTGAAACGTGTTTCACCACAGAGAGATCGTGAGAGATAAAGATGATCGCCAAGTTCATCTCTTGTTGCAGTTGTAGTAATAGGTTCAGAATTTGTGCCTGTACCGACACATCTAACGCAGATACCGATTCATCACAAATCAGTAATTTAGGCTTCAATGCAATCGCGCGAGCAATACCGATACGCTGACGTTGGCCGCCTGAAAACTCATGTGGATAGCGGTTGACTGCCGTTTCTGGCAAACCCACCTTGATTAAAAGCTCTTTTACCCACTGTTTGCGCTCGGCTGGTGTACCGATTTTATGAATAACAAACGGTTCTTCTAGAATCATACCGATGGTATGACGCTGATTGAGTGATTCCATTGGGTCTTGAAAGACGATTTGCATGTCTTTACGCAGCGAACGCATCTCTTTGACAGACAGTTTAGTGATGTCTTTACCTTCAAAGAAAATCTTACCTTCCGTTGGCTCGTATAACTTTAAGATCGTGCGCCCAAGGGTGCTTTTACCACAACCTGACTCGCCAACTAGCCCCAGTGTTTCACCTTCAGAAACAGACAGTGAAACCCCGTCTACCGCTTTGATGGTGTAGCCTTTCTTGAACAGCCCTTTACCAGAAACAAAGTGCTGCTTAAGATTTTCAATTCTTAATACTTCTTTTGCCATAACATCCTCTTTTATGACTCGTTCACTTTGCCCAGTTAACTGACAAACATACTGGCATCAATAGGCTTGATATCGATCATCTGCTTCGGCTCATTATCTAAACTCGGCATCAACCCCATCAAACGCTCCGTGTATGGGTGCTGTGGGTTATCAAACAACTCAAAAATTTCTGCTTTTTCGACAATACGCCCACCATACATCACGGCAACATCATCACACACTTCTGCCACAACCCCGAGGTCGTGAGTAATGAAGATCATCGCCATGCCCGTTTCTTCCTGAAGCTCGTTCATCAGTTCAAGGATAGACGCCTGAACCGTAACATCCAACGCCGTAGTCGGTTCATCACAAATCAGAATATCCGGCTTACAGGCCAACGCCATCGCGATCATGACACGCTGGCGCATACCGCCAGATAGGTTATGGGGATACTCATTCAATCGCTTCTCTGGCATTGGGATTTTGACTTTTGCCAGCACCTCAATCGAGAAAGCCTCCCGCTCCTTTTTGTCGAGCTCTGGTCGATGGAGTTCAAGCACTTCACATATTTGACGACCAATAGTGTGTACTGGATTGAGCGCCGTCATCGGATCTTGGAAGATGATCGAAATGCGATCGCCACGCATGGCATACATCTCTTCCGCAGGCAAATCAACTAGGTTGGTGCCGCGATAATTCACTTCACCTTTGATGATGTTGCCATATGGCTTAGGTAAAAGACCCATGATCGACATTGAGGTTACGCTCTTACCACTGCCTGACTCTCCCACCAGACCGAGTGTACGTCCAGCTCTCACATCAAAGTTCACACCATGCAGCACCTTCACTGGTCCATCATCGGTGGTGAATTCAACTTCGAGATCTTTAACACTTAGGATTACATCGTTTTCCATAACCAATCCTTACAGCTTATAAGTGTCATCTACGACAACAACAGGTTCAAAAGCTTTGCCTGACTTCATCGCTTGTTTCGTTTCTTTCTTGATATCACTATCAATCCAGTAAGTGCCATCGCCTATGATTGCACCACTGAACAGCGCCTCTGTCATGCGATTCATTGGCTTATCTGGAAACTTTAACCAGCGCCAATGACCATAGCGGACATAAGGAACCATGTAGCCTGGGACGATAACGTGAGCATCAATGATGTCACGCTGAATCTCATGACCTAGCTGGATCTTTTTATCCATATCCATGCTAAAACGATACTCGATGATCTTTTCATCCAGCTCTGGCGTGCTGTAGTTTGTGAAAGAGTTAGTTTGCGGCTTGTTCGCATTGACTGAATGGAAGTACTCCCAATACGTTGGGATCTCGGACGTACCCATATCTAAGAAAGCCAAATCGTGCTTTTTCTCACGGACGTATTTGAACATGGATGAGCCATCAACCAACTTGAGCTCAATATCCAACCCTGCTAGCTTGGCTTGCTCACGCAAAAAAGCAATACGAGGAGTATGAACAGGTGTTCCGTAGGTCAGCTCGAAGCTTAAACGCTCACCTTTATCATTGACACGAATACCATCGGAACCAATTTTGTTAAAGCCTGCGGCTTCGAATGCCTCGGCCGCTTTTGCTGGGTCAAATTTCGGTGCTTTCGCATCTGGTAGGGTATATTTACCATGGCCATAACCGGTCGGGTTTGGCTTACGGGAGTAGTCACCACGCATGATATTCTCAATCATGCCATCAAAATCAATTGCGTAGGTAATGCCCTTGCGAACGTTTAAATCATCCAGCAAAGGCATCGCGGTGTTTATCCATACGCCGCCCGCACCGACTGGAAATTGGTTGTAACCCCAGAACTTTTGAATGTAACCCTTTTGGTACGGTTCCGTATTCGATTTATCGTGCCATAAGCTTGGTAGAACCAGACCAAATGCATCCAACTTACCCTTTTCAAAATGCTTCATCGCAATATCGCTATCGCGGATCACCGTGATGCGAATCTTGTCGACATTGTAGCGATTTTGGTAGTACTTATTGCTGTAACCCCACCAATCTTCACCAACATGTTTGAAAGTCACACTTCTACCTTTTTTGATATCATCTAGGTAGTACGCACTGGTCGTTGGTTCACTCTTAAAGTTGTAGTAACGGACAAAGTTGTCGTGAATACCATCACCATTTTCGTCCTTTGAAGGATTGGCATAAAAGTGTGCGGGACGTGGGCGTAAAGCCCCCATTCTTAGCAATAATTCTTCCGGATTGAACTCTTTCGCGGCCTTAACAGCAAACGTATGGGCGTCATACTTAATAACGTCCGCAATGGTTTTGTTGTAATAATCGTTGTACCAAGGCTCTAGGATATCCTTAGAACGATAAAACTTAAGCATGAATACAAAATCGTCGGCAGTCACAGGCTTGCCGTCCGACCATTTGGCTTCTGGATTGAGTTTGAAATAGACGGTTTTATTGTCGCCAGCTAATGCCCACTCATTAGCAAGTTCAGGGATGAACTCTAAAGTGTCTGGGTGGCGAACCACCAATCCAGGGGTTTCATCCAAGATAAAGGAACGCAACCCAGCATTGGCGTCAGGGCCAACACTACGTAACGTCTGTGGAAAACTTGACATGAAGGTGCGATAGGTCCCTCCACGTTTCGCTTCAGGCGAACCATATTGAGGCTCATCCCAGTTTGTTTGCCAGTTTAAGTCCGTCGGAAGCGTTGCTGACATTGCACCAAAACTCAGGGCGCTCAGCGTGGACGCTAAAAATAATTTCTTCATAAAACTTCCCTTTTTTATGTTTTGCTCACAATGCTCGCTTAAACATAGCGTGTGAATTTTTTCGGGTCGAAGGCCGCTCGAATGGCTTCACCAATAAAGGTCACCATTACCAACACGAGTACAATTGACGTCACCACTGAGGCAACAATCCATGGCGAGTCTAGGTTAGATTTACCTTGTTGTAGCAGTTCCCCCCAACTTGGCGTTGGTGGCATCAGACCTAAACCTAGATAATCCAAAGCGGTCAGCGCAGTGATGTTTGCTGCAATAGTGAACGGCGCCAATGTCACAATCATCACCATCGTATTCGGTAGGATGTGATTAAACAAAATACGTCCCGTCGATGCCCCTAAAGCACGTGCCGCCATTACGTATTCTCGTGCCGCTTCTTTATAAGTCATGGTCCGCATGTACCATGTCATGCCCATCCAGGTGAAAAGCACGTTAATAGCGACAAAGAGAGCGAACGTCGGTTGAACGATTGAGACAAGAATCATAATGACGTACAAAAACGGTACCATTGACCAGATTTCGATAAGTCGCTGTACAAACAAGTCAAATTTACCGCCCCAAAAACCCATAGCACAACCAACTGCGGTACCGATCGCGTAGGAAATTGCCATGGTGAGCAACGCAAATCCCATTGCCGTTCTGAATCCGTAGACAAGTCGCGCCAAAATATCGCGACCTATCACATCTGTACCTAAATAATGCTTGTTTTCGGCACTAGGCGCTGTTGGCGGGAAATCACCACTAAAATCTTGTTCATATGGGTTCCATGGCACAAGCGGCAAAATAACAAAGTTGTCGCCCCCTTCGGCCTCAAACGCTTTTTGCAGTACGCGATAATCCGCTTCGCTGGATGACTCTTGGCCAAATTCACTGCCTAAACGGACATCACTGACAACAGGAAAATAGTAGCTACCATCGTACTTGACGACTAGCGCTTTACTATTAATCAGAAGTTCAGCAAAGAGCGACAGGATCAACATGATTGAGAGAATGACAAACGACCAATAGCCTCGTTTGATCTCTTTAAAGTGGCGAATTTTCTTTTGAGTTAATGGACTAACTTTAATCATGTTACGCTCCAAACTTCACACGTGGGTCGACTAAAGCAACACAAATATCTGAAATAATGTTACCAATGAGCAGCAACAGCGCATTAATGGCGACAATACCCATAACAACAGGGTAGTCACGCTCCATGATTGATTCGTAACCCAATAAGCCAATGCCATCAATATTGAAGATAACTTCAATCAGGAAGGCACCAGTCATGAAGAACAACAAAGAGTTACCAAAGTGACTCGCGATTGGGATTAAGCTGTTACGCAACGCGTGCTTACGAACCGCCTTTTTGAAAGGTAAGCCCTTCGCGATAGCTGTACGTATATAGTCTGAAGAAAGGTTTTCCATCAGGTTGTTTTTCATCGTCATTGTCAGTGTTGCAAAGTCGCCAATGAGGTAACAGATTAAAGGCAACACCGCGTGCCACATGATGTCCTTGGCGCGTTCAAAGAAAGTTTCGTAATCGTCGAAGTCATCGCCGACAAAGCCTCCCATCGGAAACCATTCCAAGTGATAACTAAATAGCGTGATGAGCAATACACCCACCACATAGCCAGGCAAGGCATAGCCCACAAAGATGAGTATTGAAGAAGCGGAATCAAACACAGAGCCGTGCTTGAGCGCCTTGTAATAACCAAGAGGGATCGAGATAAAATAACTGATAAAAAAGGTCATGCCGCCATAAAATAACGACACAGGTAAACGCTCTGCAATCATGTCAGAGACAGGCTCGTAGTAACGTGTTGACTCACCAAGGTCTAGCACGACCAAGCGACTTAGCCACTCCACATACGCTTCTGTCACTGGCTTATCCAGACCGTAAAACGCATTTAGCTCAGCGATTTGATCATCAGAAAGGGCGGTATTGCCACCAGCAGACGTCATTGATGCGGCACCATCCCCTTGAGACTGCATTTGTGACAACATGCGTTCAACAGGTCCGCCCGGCACGAAACGAGTGATAGCAAAGATAAGAATAGTTATCCCGAGAAACGTTGGTATCACCAACGCCAAACGGCGTAAAAAGTACGACAGCATATACAACTTGCTCCTTGTCTACTGTCCAGTTCAGGCGGAGTGAAAGAGGAAGTTCCCCGCCCAAAGTGGTGCATATTTATCTCGTAGTAACTAAAACTGTTGAAACACACTCCCTGCGTTTCAAGAACCAGACTTTTCTACTACTGCAATAATTTCAGCGTCATATTTATCTTGAATCCACATCAGCTTCAAGTGTTTGAAACCAAAACATGACAAACTTCCTCCGAAGTCGAAAAACAGAAATGTTTTTGTAAAAAATTATAAAAAACCACAAAAATAATTCACACAGAATATCAATCTAGGCTGTTTAGAGCCAAAACCCTACATAAAAATGCAAATACATGGAATAAATAGACATATCCACCACATGTATATTTGACCTAAAAATACGAGTGAGCCCTTTTACAGCAATGGGTATCATATTTTGATACCACCCTATAAGTTCGAGTCACCAAAGTATGGATTCGATATAAAACTCATCTCAGAACAATTCACTGGAAAAATATCTTTTTTCAGATTCAATTACCCACTAAAAAACCATAGGCAAGATAAGTCATTAAAGTTTATAAGAAACACAAAATACGGTGTTTTATTGAAATTTGATGTCGCCTTGGTAAGGCTATTTAGTTTTTTATTCCGCGTTTTAAACCAACCCTGGTTATTTACATCTTTTTTACATTTAAGCATCCCCGTTTACCACTGGTTTGACTTCCTTTTTTCATCTCGGTTATACATTGGCCGAACGTTAACGAAATATTAACGTCACAATTGGCCGCTATGCGGCCAGACATAGGAAATAATAATAATCGGAGCAACAAGGATGTATAAAAACACAACCGCTTTATCTGTTGCGATAAGCCTTGCGTTGGGGACAGCAGCAGTCGTAGCCCCAGCAACAGCACTGGCAGAAGAGCAACAAGTTGAAAAACTTCAAAAGATGAAAGTTACTGGTTCGCGTATCTCCACGACGGATATGGAAGGTCCTTCACCAGTTACTGTTATTAATAGTAAAGATATTGAATCTAAAGGTTTTAACAGCGCGCAAGACGTGTTGAACAGTTTGACTCAAAACACCGGTGGTGTAATGGCTCAAACGAACTCTTTCTCATTCACACCTGCAGCACAGTCAGTCAACTTACGTGGTCTTGGCGCTTCACGCACATTGATTCTTATCGATGGTCGTCGCCTTCCTCAATACCCACTGGCTCAAGATGGCACATCTAACTTCCAAGACATTGGTCAAATCCCTGTTGCCGCTATCGAGCGTGTTGAAGTAATGACTGATTCAGGTTCCGCTATCTACGGCTCCGACGCGATCGGCGGTGTCGTAAACTTCATTTTAAAGAAAGACTTTGATGGCGTTTCTGTAAAAGTACGTGCGGGTGACGCAACAGATGGTGGCTACCAAAATGGCCGTTTAGACGTTGTTGCCGGTAAAGATTTTGACGATAAACGTATTCTCTTCGTTGGCCAATTTGCGGGCAACGAAATGCTTAAGCAATCTGACCGAGATGATTGGGCTGGCGATGACGGTTCTAGCCGTTCTCAGCTAAGTGGTTACTCTAGCTACGGTGCAAACTTTGAAGGCGCAAACGGAACACTTCTAACACCAGCTGATGCTGGTTCTTCATGTAAAGAAGTCGTTGGTGATGCCGCTATTGAACGAGCGGATGGCAAGTGTGGTGTTAACCGCTCTGCATACCGAACGTTGAAACCAGAAAATAAACAAGTAGACCTGCTTTTACGTGGTGAAATGGACATTAACGACAATGTCACTGCCATGGCAGAAGCCCGTTTTGGCTACAAGTCTACAGAATCTGAATTCGAACCTAACCCTTACAGCGTAGAAGTTGATGCCACTCACTTCCGCGGTGAAGGTGAATACACTCGCCGTATGGTCGAATTTGGCCCACGCGAAAGTAACACTGAAGCCGATTCTTTTGGCTTAACCTTAGGCTTGAACGGCCTGCTTGCTGATGCGTATGATTGGGACCTATCAGCTGGTTACTCTGAGCAAAGCGTTGAAACAAGCAACCCAGCAATCTTCCTAACTCTTGATCAAGCCGTACAAAATGGCGATGTCGATCTTCTAGGGCCTATCTCTCAAGACGTCGTAAACAAATACAGCGGCACATCAAGCAAAGAAGCCTACTCAAAGCTTTACTCTGTTAACGGCTCACTGGCTGGTGATTTGGTTGAACTGCCTGCTGGTATGTCTGGCTTTGCTGTTTATGGTGAATGGAACCGTACTGACTACAATGAAACGATTGATGCGACAACAGCAGCTGGTGGTTTCTCTGGTCTAGGCGGAACATCAGGTGGCGGTGACCGTGATCAGATTGGTCTTGGTGTCGAAGCCCTAATTCCTATCATTGAAGATTTGGAAATGACTGTCGCTGGTCGTTATGACCACTACTTCGACGACTCGGCAACAGGCGGAGCCTTCACTCCTAAAGTAGCACTAGCATACCGTCCTACTGACACTCTATTGCTTCGTGGTAGCTACGGTCTAGGTTTCCGAGCTCCTGACTTGAAACGACTATTTGGTGATCAAACTCGAGGCTTTGGTTCTGGTTTTGACCCTGTGCTTTGTGCCAACGCTGGTGGTAGCGGCCCACAAGATAAAGATAAGTACCCAGAGTGTGATACTCAATACTTCGATACGCTTAACGGCCCTAACTCTGAGCTGAAAGAAGAAACAAGTACAAACATTAACTTGGGTCTAGCTTGGGAACCTGTGGATGACCTTGGCGTAACCGTTGACTGGTACCACATCAAGATGGAAGACGTCGTAACAGCACCAACTTACCAAGACGTAATTAACGATCCAGGTAAATACCCAGGCACAGAAGTAGTTCGTAATACAGATGGTACAATCAAGTCCGTATCTTACGGCCCAGTCAACCAGTCATATGAAGAGCGTTCTGGTGTTGACCTTGCTGTGAAATATGCTTACGACACTAATGAGTTCGGTTCATTCAATACGCGCGTAGCTGTAACTAAGATCTTGATTGCTGAATATCAAGAAAACGACAGTGAGCCAGTAACGGATGAAAGAGATTTCATGCCTGAATACACCGCAACGTTAAACCTTGGCTGGGCATACGAAGATGTCGCTATCAACCTATTTGGTAAATACCGTGACCGTATGTGTTCAAGCTATGCGAACCGTTACTACTTTGATGACTGTGACTCTGCTAAGAAAGCTGGTTACAAAGCAGAAATCGCGAGCATGACAACATGGAACCTAACGGCTTCTTACCAATTCAACGAGAGTGGTCGTGTAACTCTTGGTGCTATCAACATGTTTGACAAGGTACCGCCTGCCGATCCTCTAAATGATACCTCTCCATTCTATGCAACTGGATATGACGATCCAATCGGCCGTCAGCTTTACATCGAGGCATCATACGACTTCTAAAAAATATTTGGCGCGGGTTTTCCGCGCCCTTTTCGACTGACTAAAACACTGACAAGGATGCAACCATGAAATTCAAGGAATTTGGTCTCAGTGCCATAGCTGCAGCATTGCTTACTATCAGTAGTAGCTCTGTAGCGGCCAACTCTGGTGCTGTCGTTTCCACACAAGCAAAAGCAAATCAATCTTCAGAAGCTTCGCAACAAAAAATCGACAACTATGCCGAAAGCACTGAAGGCATGTTGGCAGAATACAAAGGCTTACTTCGTCAAATCGACAGTATGAAAGTCTACAACGAGCAAATTAACCGTATGGTTCAATCGCAGCAAGGCGAGTTGGACTCATTAAATAACCAAATTGCTCAAATCGATCAAACGGCAACAGAAGTGGTGCCACTTACATTAAAAATGATCGATGCACTCGACGAATTTGTGACTCTCGATCTGCCTTTCCAGAAAAAAGAGCGTAATAAGCGAGTTCAAGAACTGCGTCGTCTCATGGATCGCGCCGACGTAACAACTTCAGAGAAATTCCGTAAAGTGATGGAAGCGTACCAAATTGAAGAAGGCTTCTCTCGCTCAATCGAATCTTACAAAGCTAGCCTAGACCGAAATGGTGAAACCGTGACTTACGATTTCCTACGTATTGGTCGCACAGCACTTCTATTCCAATCTCCAGACGGTGGTGAGACAGGTATGTGGAACCAACAAACACGTCAATGGGAAACATTACCAGAAAGCTACCGCATCGCGGTACAGCAAGGCCTTCGTATCGCGAAGAAGCAAGCGCCACCAGCGCTAATCAAACTGCCTGTATTTGCTGGGGAGGAATAAGAGATGAAAGGATTCAAAACTCTAGCCGCTGGCCTACTAGCGAGCTTATTTATGGTTTCTGGCGTACAAGCAGAAGCGCCTAAAAACTTATCTGAACTACTTAAAAACGTAAAATCAGAAAGCATCGTTGAGTCGAAAGAGAACAAAGCCCGTGAAGCTGAGTTCAAGAACAATCGCGATAAGCAAGCGGCATTATTGCAACAAGCTCGCGAAGAGTTAGCTGCGCAGCAAGCTCTGGGCGATCAACTTAAAGCAACTTTTGATGAAAACGATAAGCAGCTAACTGAACTAACAGAAACCCTACGTGTTCGCTCTGGTACTTTGGGCGAAATGTTTGGTGTGGTCCGCCAGTATGCGGGAGAGTTTAAGGGCTTATTTGCAGCCTCTCAAAACGCTGTTCAGTTCCCAGAGCGTGACGCACTACTAACGAAACTGGCTGAAAGTAAAGAACTGCCGTCAACACAAGAGCTAGAAGCTTTCTGGCATACCATTCTTCAACAAGTGGTTGCTTCTGGCGAAACTGCAACAACCCAAGCAACGGTTGTTTATGGCGAAGGTAAAGAAGCGGTTCGCGATGTCACTCTTGTCGGTGAGTTTAACGCGATTGCCGATGGTAAGTACGTCACTTATGTACCTCAAACAGGTAAGTTCGAAGAACTCTCTCGACAGCCTCGCACCAATATTACACGTCATGTTGCAGGCTTTGAATCAGCGTCAAACAGCTATGAACCACTGTTTATTGACCCATCCCGTGGTGTCATTTTGTCTCTACTTGTGCAAAGTCCTACCGTTCAAGAACGTATTGATCAAGGTGGCATCGTAGGCTACGTCATTCTAGGTATGGGTGCAGTTGGCGCTATCATTGCTCTAATTTGCTTCCTACGTCTTCAAGTGATTGGCGGCAAAATGCGTAAGCAAGCGAAATCAGAAACCGTGATTCCTGGCAACCCATTGGGTGAAGTTATCCAAGCTTACCAAGAGCACAAAGGTGACAACCTTGAAGATCTGGAAGCGAAGCTGGACGAAATCATTCTACGTAATGCTCCAAGCATTGAGCGCTTCATCAGCTCAATCAAGCTATTTGCTTCTGTAGCGCCTCTACTTGGTCTACTGGGTACGGTAATGGGTATGATCGGCACATTCCAAGCCATTACTCTGTTCGGTACCGGCGACCCTAAACTGATGGCTGGCGGTATTTCTGAAGCTCTTGTTACCACTATGCTAGGTCTGGTTGTCGCAATTCCATTGCTGTTCCTTTACACCATCGTACACAGTAAAGGTCGTCGTTTGGTTCAAACTCTTGAAGAACAGAGTGCAGGCTTCATCGCTCGCTATCAGGAAAAACTGCATAAAGCCGAAAGCTAAGGAGGCGTTATGTGGTGGTTAGTTGGAGAACTTGAATCAATTAGGCGCTTCTTGGGAATGGGTGGCGATGTACTCGTCGCCATCTTCATCCTCAGCTTTATGCTGTGGGCAGTATTGTTAGAACGTTGGTTCTATTTTGCTGCCGTCGCTCCAAAAGCCATGAAAAAAGCCGTTGGCTCATGGCAAGGGCGCTCAGAGCATCAAAGTTGGAACGCTAAGATGATCCGACAAGAAATCGTTTCTCGTCAGGACATAGAGAATAAAAAGGGACTACCAATCGTGAAAGTATTGATTGCACTTTGTCCCCTACTGGGTCTACTCGGCACCGTTGTCGGCATGATCCAAGTATTCGACATCTTGGCGGTAACAGGAACAGGAAGCCCTCGAGCAATGGCCTCGGGGATCTCAAAGGCAACAATCCCAACTTTAGCCGGGATGGTGGCTTCTCTATCAGGACTGTTCTTTAGTTCACGTCTTGATCATTTAGCCAAAGTCACAACGCAAAAGCTGGAAGATAAGCTAAAGCATATTGCCTGAGTAAATGGAATTAGAGGTATAGGTCATGAAAAGACGCTATAGCAGTGATAGCAGTGATGAAACCGCTATCGATATGACACCGATGCTCGACATCGTATTTATCATGTTGATCTTCTTTATCGTAACAACATCGTTCGTAAAAGAAGCAGGTCTGGAAGTAAACCGTCCGACGGCAAGCTCAGCGCAAACCGTTAAGAAAGGTAACATCATGGTCGCAGTTGGTGCGGCGGGTGATGTTTGGGTTGATAAACGCCGCATCGAAGTGGACGCGGTTCGCGCGAACATTGAACGTCTTCGTGCAGAAAGTCCTGATGGCGCAGTTGTTATCCAAGCCGACACTGAAGCAAATGCTGGCGTAGTCGTGAAGGTTATGGACCAGATCAAAATGGCAGGTGTAGAAAGCATCTCCATTGCCGCAACCAATAAGGATTAAGCTTATGCGGTATCTGGCCTCAATTGCACTGGCGCTCATTGTCTCCCTCGGGTTGTTCTGGGGGATGGACAAGCTAGTAAACAAAGAGCGCCACGAGTTAGTGTCGAATGATGACCTACGTATGGTCGAGTTTATTCGCATTAAACCAGAAGAGAAAATACAGGAGAAAAAACGCGAACTTCCAAAACCACCACCACCTAAGCGTCCGCCGCCGCCACCAGAAATGAAAGTGACAGCGACAGTAAAACCGGTGATGGAGCAGACCCCAATGGACATGCCAAAACTTGACCTACCCGTAAATGTTACAGGTGGTTCGGTGCTTGGACATTATAGCCAGGGTGGAGGTGCACAATTAGCGGGTAGCGGAGGTCCGACCCCTCTTGCAACATTCCAACCTCAAATGCCTAGGAAGGCTGCGAAAGCCGGAATAGAAAAAGGGGTCGTCTTATTAGAGTTTACTGTAAACGCACGTGGTGCCGTAGAGGACATCAAAGTTCTTAAAGAGCAACCACGACGCTTAGGCCTCGGTCGAGCGGCAAGAAAAACAGTCTCTAAATGGACATTTAAACCAAAATTGGTTGACGGAAAACCTGTTAGCTCGCGCCTATCGCAAGAAATAGAGTTCTCAACCAATTAAGGAGTCACGATGAAAAGTTTATGGAAAAGCAAAGTGGCTTCTTTAATTCTCTTCGCAGGAGTGGCATTTGCCGCTCCTACGATGGCAAAAGAAGCTCCTCAGTTATCAGATCGGACATTTCGAACCGTCAACAAAGTGCAAGAGTTGATCGCAACTGAAAAATATTCAGCAGCGAAAGAAAAATTAGCAAGCGCTTTAGAAAGCACAAGTTCGAAAAAATACGACCGAGCAGTTTTACTTCAGCAAACGGGCTTTTTGTATTCGCTACAAGACAATTATGTGCAAGCCGCGAAATACTTTGCCGAAGCATTAAAGCTCGATGCGCTTCCCGTTCCAGTCGCTCAACAAGTTCGCTACAGCTTGGCTCAGCTTTACCTAGCTGAAGAGAAGTACACGTTGTCTGTGAAAACGATGAAAGAATGGTTCAAAGTTGCAGAAACAACCAAAGAGAAGCCTCAAGCTCATGCTTATATCACGTTAGCAAGCGCTTATGTCCAGTTGGAAGATTACAGAAATGCAATCCCACCAACCAAAAAAGCAATTGCGATGAGCAAGAGCCCAAGTGAGTCTTGGTACTTAATTCTCGTTGCCTCTCACTACGAGTTAGGCCAGCTGAAAAGCGTTGCCAGTGTGCTTAAAACCCTTACTTCAAAGTACCCTCAGAAAAAGCGTTACTGGATGCAACTTTCTGGCGTTTATATGGAGTTGGGTCAAGAGCAAAACTCTTTAGCAACCTTAGAAATGGTTTACAAAATGGGGAAACTGGAAGGAGAGAAAGAGTACTTACGTTTTGTAAACTTCTTAGCTTACCAAGGTATTCCATATAAAGCGGCCAAAACTCTTGAGAAGGAGATGGCATCTGGAAACATTGAAAAGACGAAGGAAAACTATGACCGCTTGGCCAGCTTCTGGCAGCAAGCTAAAGAGCTAGATAAATCGATTCTCGCTTATAAAAAGTCATATAACATCGCTCCTTCTGCTAAAACGCAAATTCAGATTGCTCGCTTAATGGTACAAGACAAGCAGTATTCTGAAGCGACTCGCTTTGTAGAAAACGCGGCATCGAATGCCTCTAAAGAGCAAAAGGCAGAACTTGAATACATTCGCGGAATGGCCTATTTCGAGCTTAAGCAGCCACAAAAGGCCTTACAGGCAATGAAAGGCGCGGCTCAATCGCCAAAATTTAGGTCTACCGTTAGCCCTTGGATAAATTTCCTAGAATCCCAAGGATAATTTGAAGATTAAGTGTGAGTCAGTCGCACGCCTGGGGAAGTGAAAGCTTCCCCTTTTTTCGTTTGTTTTGTGCGCACGCGAGCTCTTTTCAACATTTAAGTAAGACGAAAAGATCAACTGGTAACAAAATAGAGATCATGATACTCTTCGCCTCCATTTTTCTGGCGGGATTATCACCAATATCCATCCCTTTGGTGGTTGATTTATCATTGCCAGTGCTATCGTTATAAGAGTGTCGGACTTTCCTTCGGCACTCAATCAATCCAATCAAAAGTGGAACAGTACAATGGGCAAAGGTACTCTCTATATCGTATCTGCACCTAGCGGCGCAGGTAAATCTAGCTTGATCTCAGCGATGTTGGAACGCAATCCAACCTACGCAATGAAAGTGTCTGTGTCTCATACCACGCGTAACATGCGACCTGGTGAAGAAAATGGTGTCCACTACCATTTTGTAGCGAAAGATGAGTTTGAAGCCCTGATCGCTAAAGGTGATTTCCTAGAATACGCTGAAGTGTTTGGTAATTATTACGGCACCTCTCGTGTGTGGATTGAAGAAACGCTAAATAAAGGTATCGACGTTTTTCTAGATATCGACTGGCAAGGCGCACGCCAAATCCGTGAGCAAATGCCAGAAGCCAAAAGCATCTTCATTCTGCCACCATCAAACGGTGAACTAGAGCGTCGCTTGAACACTCGTGGTCAAGATAGCGATGAAGTGATCGCAAAACGTATGGCTGAAGCCAAGTCAGAAATCTCTCATTACAGCGAATACGACTACGTGATCGTAAACGACGATTTTGATACCGCTTTGATGGACTTTAAAGCCATCTTGCGTGCAGAGAGATTGAAGGAAGAAAAGCAAGCTGCTAAATATAAAGGTATGCTTGACGCGTTGTTAGCAGAGTAACTTCAAAAAAGTCACGCTGTAAAACATAAAGAATTTCTCGTTTTTTGCTCAGTGCGAAAAACACAATAAACTACCTGAGAAAGTCCACAAACGGTGGCTTGTCTAATTGCTAGTAAATAAAGTAGTTAGGTTGTATACTTTCTCGTCATTCTAAAATTTTAGTTAACTATTTGGAGTCCTCATGGCACGCGTAACTGTTCAAGACGCTGTTGAAAAAGTTGGCAACCGTTTCGACCTAGTACTGATTGCGGCTCGCCGCGCTCGTCAAATGCAAACTGGCGGTAAAGATGCACTAGTGCCAGAAGAGAACGATAAGCCAACGGTTATCGCTCTACGCGAAATCGAAGAAGGTTTAATTACTAAAGAAGTTCTAGACGCTCGTGAACGTCAAGAACAGCAAGAGCAAGAAGCGGCAGAGCTAGCGGCAGTAAGCAGCATCGCTCACAACCGTTAATTCTGACTTTAGAATTCAACAACCTCCCGGGCCTATAATTTGTATCTATTCGATAGCCTCAAAGACGTTGCCCAAGAATACCTAACAGAGCCTCAGATTGAGGCTCTGCGTCAATCTTATGTGGTAGCGAGAGATGCCCATGAAGGGCAAACCCGCTCTAGCGGTGAACCATACATCATCCACCCTGTCGCTGTGGCTCGTATCTTGGCCGAAATGCGCCTTGATATCGAAACCCTCCAAGCTGCTTTGCTACATGACGTCATTGAAGACTGTGATGTAACTAAAGAAGATCTCGAAGAGAAATTCGGCAACACTGTCGCAGAATTGGTTGATGGTGTATCTAAACTGGACAAACTCAAATTCCGCGATAGGAAAGAGGCTCAGGCCGAGAACTTTCGTAAGATGGTTCTGGCCATGGTGCAAGATATCCGCGTCATTCTGATCAAACTGGCTGACCGCACGCACAACATGCGTACGCTTGGCGCGCTTCGACCAGATAAAAAACGTCGTATTGCTCGTGAAACGTTAGAGATTTACGCGCCACTCGCTCATCGTCTTGGTATTCACAATATCAAAACCGAACTCGAAGAGCTGGGCTTTGAAGCGCTATATCCCAACCGCTACCGCGTACTAAAAGAAGTGGTAAAAGCGGCACGCGGCAATCGTAAAGAGATGATCCAACGCATTCACAGCGAAATAGAAGGCCGTCTGCAAGATTTCGGCTTGAATGCTCGTGTGGTTGGTCGTGAGAAAAACCTGTTCTCTATCTATAACAAGATGAAAACCAAAGAACAGCGCTTTCACACCATCATGGATATCTATGCGTTCCGAGTCGTTGTTGATACCGCTGATACTTGTTATCGCGTTTTAGGCCAAGTACACAGCTTGTATAAGCCACGTCCTGGTCGCATGAAAGATTACATCGCGGTACCAAAGGCGAACGGCTACCAATCGCTACACACTTCCATGGTTGGCCCACATGGCGTACCTGTTGAAGTTCAGATCCGTACTGAAGATATGGATCAAATGGCGGACAAAGGTGTCGCGGCACACTGGTCTTACAAAGACAAAGGCGACAAGTCTGGCACCACTGCGCAAGTGAAAGCTCAGCGTTGGATGCAAAGCCTGTTAGAGCTACAACAAAGCGCGGGTAACTCATTCGAATTCATTGAAAACGTAAAATCCGATCTTTTCCCAGATGAGATTTACGTCTTCACACCAAAAGGTCGTATCGTTGAATTGCCTTTAGGCGCAACGGCCGTCGACTTTGCCTATGCCGTACATACCGATGTAGGCAACTCTTGTGTTGGTGCTCGTGTTGATCGTAACCCTTACCCATTGAGTAAGGCATTGAAAAACGGTCAGACGGTGGAAATTATCAGTGCCCCTGGTGCGCGTCCGAATGCGGCATGGCTAAACTATGTCGTGACTTCTCGTGCCCGCACTAAGATTCGACAAGTACTGAAAACGATGCGTCGTGAAGAGTCGATTACTTTAGGTCGTCGCCTACTTAATCACGCACTTGGCCGCCACTCGATTGATTCAATTTATCCAGAAAATATCCAAGAAGTCTTGAATGATCTTCGCCTAGAAAGCATCGATGATTTATTGGCTGCTATTGGATTGGGTGAGTTGATGAGTATTGTGATTGCACGTCGTCTCCTTGGTGATACCGAAGAGCTCACGACAACAAGCTCAATCCCAACGGACTCGAAGAAGAAGCTTCCGATTCGTGGCGCAGAGGGCTTATTGCTGACGTTTGCAAATTGTTGTCATCCTATCCCAGATGATCACATTATTGCTCACGTATCGCCTGGTCGTGGTTTGGTTGTTCACCGAGAAACATGTCCGAACGTTCGTGGTTATCAGAAAGAGCCAGACCGTTATATGGCTGTCGCTTGGTCTGACGACTACGACAAAGAGTTTATTGCTGAACTTAAAGTCGACATGCTGAACAACCAAGGTGCTCTTGCAGAACTGACCAACGTGATCTCGAAAACAGGGTCAAACATTCATGGTCTTTCAACGGAAGAACGTGATGGTCGTTTGTACACTGTGACTGTGCTGTTGACGACGAAAGATCGCGTCCACCTTGCTGGTATCATGCGTAAGATTAAGGCAATGCCTCAAGCAACCCGAGTCAGACGCAGAAAGAACTAACCTCTATCGCCACCTACCCTGTTAGGTGGCGATTTTTTATACCTCAATAAATATGAACCTAGAACGTTACAACCGCATTCACCAAGTCCTAAAAACTCGCCAAACTGATCTGACACTTTGTCTCGAAGAAGTGCATAAGCCAAACAACGTCTCTGCCGTGATCCGTACCGCTGACGCGACAGGTTTACACAAAGTTCATGCCATTTGGCCTGACAAAATGCGTACGCTGAGCCATACCTCAGCTGGCGCGCGTAACTGGGTTGAAGTTGATACTCACGATTCAATTGAAACTGCGATTACCGAGCTCAAAGCGCAAGGTATGCAGGTTTTGGTGACTAATCTTTCAGACACCGCCGTCGATTTTCGCGAAATCGACTACACCAAACCAACTGCCATCATTTTAGGCAGTGAAAAAGTTGGCACTTCAGATCAAGCCAAACAACTTGCCGATCAAGACATAATTATCCCGATGATAGGCATGGTGCAGTCACTAAACGTATCGGTTGCCAGTGCTGTAATTTTGTATGAAGCGCAACGTCAACGTGAAGCCGCAGGCATGTACGACCGAGAAGAAAGCGCTCTGCCTAAAGAGACAATCAACCGTATTCTCTTTGAACGTGGTCACCCAGTGCTGGCAAAGGTCGCGAAACGAAAAGGGCTCGTTTACCCACCACTCGATGAAGAAGGTCAAATCATCGCCGATGACGCGTGGTGGCAAGAGATGCAAAGCAAGTAACAGACTTTCGTCATCCTGAACAGCGGCGAAGGGGCGTGATTCAAGATCTAATTCTGGAGTATACAGATGCTGGTAGTGTTAACTTCAGCGACATACTTGTTGGAAAAAGAATCCTGATGTCGCTAAAGCTCCTCGGAATGATAGGTTATCAGTCAAATCATGACACTAACTAAAGCATGACTATTTTTTCCTGTACAAAAACACAGCTCCATGGTTAACATACTGCTATGTTAACCATTTTCTTGAGCCCTCTATGTCCGCCCAAATGTTATCTGCCGTCCCATTAACCTCCCTTTCTGGGGTTGGCGCGAAAGTCGCAGAAAAACTCGCCAAAGTTGGCTTACATAGCGTTCAAGATTTGCTGTTTCATCTTCCACTGCGCTACGAAGATCGTACCCGTATTTATCCTATTGCTAAACTTCATGCCGGCCTTTGGGCGGCCGTGCAAGGCAAGGTCATGGCAGTCGACACCATCTTCGGTAAGCGCAAAATGCTAACGGTAAAAATCAGCGACGGTAATGGCACTATCACGCTGCGCTTTTTCAACTTTACCGCGGCCATGAAGAACAATTTCACACAAGGTAAGTTAGTACATGCTTACGGTGAAATTAAGCGCGGTGGAATGGGCTTGGAAATTGTTCATCCTGACTACAAGTTTTACGTCAGCGATCAAAAGCCCGATGTAGAACAGAACTTAACCCCTGTTTATCCCACTACAGATGGTTTACGCCAAATCACATTGCGCAACCTTACCGAACAAGCTTTGGCCCTACTTGATAAAACCGCGGTTCAGGAATTACTTCCAGCTGGGTTGTATGACCATCAAATCACGATGTCGCAAGCTCTGCACACCATTCATCGCCCACCACCAACCATTAATTTAGATGAGTTTGACGAAGGCAAACATCCTGCTCAAATCCGCTTGATCATGGAAGAGTTGCTCGCACAAAACTTATCGATGCTGGCGGTTCGTAGCAAAGGCCAGAAGGATTCAGCGTTACGTCTCGGTCCTTGCAATAAACTAAAAACGCAGCTTTTAGCCCAACTGCCTTTCTCTCCAACGAACGCTCAAACCCGAGTAGTACAAGAGATTGAAACCGATTTAGAAAAACCCCACCCAATGATGCGCCTAGTGCAAGGTGATGTGGGATCGGGGAAGACGTTGGTTGCCGCTCTGGCCGCCGTTCGTGCCATTGAGCACGGCTATCAGGTGGCACTCATGGCACCAACCGAACTATTGGCTGAGCAACACGCGATCAACTTCGCCAACTGGTTTGAAACAATGGGTATTCAAGTCGGTTGGTTAGCGGGCAAACTCAAAGGTAAAGCAAAGGAAGCCGAGCTGGCTCGCATTGCCAGTGGTGAAGCGCAAATGGTAGTGGGTACTCACGCGCTATTCCAAGAGCACGTCGAATTTCATCACCTTGCTTTGGTCATCATTGATGAACAGCACCGCTTCGGTGTCCATCAGCGATTAGAGTTACGTGAAAAAGGCGCAAAACAAGGCGCCTACCCACATCAGTTGATCATGACGGCAACGCCTATTCCTCGCACGTTAGCGATGACCGCATACGCTGACCTGGAAACTTCCGTGATTGACGAACTGCCTCCGGGTCGAACGCCGATTCAAACCGTCGCCATTCCTGACACAAAACGTGACGACATCGTCGAGCGTGTCCGAAATGCCTGCTTAAACGAAGGTAAGCAGGCATATTGGGTGTGTACTCTGATTGATGAGTCGGAAGTATTAGAAGCGCAAGCCGCGGCAGATACCGCTGAAGAGCTTCAACGTAAGCTACCGGACGTAAAAATTGGTCTAGTACACGGCCGAATGAAGCCGGCAGAGAAACAAGCGGTGATGCAAGATTTCAAAGACAATAAACTGCATTTGCTGGTCGCAACGACGGTTATTGAAGTTGGCGTGGATGTGCCAAACTCTAGCTTGATGATCATAGAAAACCCTGAACGTCTTGGTTTGGCACAATTACACCAGTTGAGAGGTCGCGTGGGCCGAGGTTCCGTTGCTAGCCATTGTGTGCTGCTGTACCACTCTCCACTGTCGAAAACCGCGCAAAAACGTCTGGGAGTACTACGTGAAAGTAACGATGGCTTCGTCATCGCACAGAAAGACTTAGAGATTCGTGGTCCGGGCGAACTCTTGGGTACAAAGCAGACTGGTCTTGCTGATTTCAAAATTGCAGACTTAGTTCGAGATCAACGCCTGATTCCCGAAGTTCAGCGTCTTGCGCGTCATATTCATGACAATTACCCGACTAACGCAACAGCGATTATCGATCGCTGGTTGGGTGAGCGGGATATTTACTCCAAAGCGTAATGATTGAAAGCGAGCCAAATGGCTCGTTTTTTAATACGCTAAAAACCAAAGCAATCGTTTGCTTTTTAGATAAATCTCTCTATAATCGCGCACAAATTTTTTAAGTGTGTTGCATCACACTCCACCAACCTGAGTTGACTCTGATTAACAGCAATCACAGGTAACGACGTCAACTCCACCCTGCTCTCCCATTCAGCGAGATCTGGGAATATATTGCGACTAGCGAGACAAACAATGACAACTTCAAACCGATCTTCGGAACTGGTCTATCAACTCAATGATCGACCACCTTTGCCTCAAACCATTTTTGCCGCACTTCAGCACTTATTGGCGATGTTCGTCGCGGTTATCACTCCGTCACTGATCATCTGTCAGTCTTTGGGTGTACCAGCAGACCAAACGAATACCATCATCAGCATGTCTTTATTTGCGTCAGGCGTGTCTTCGTTTATTCAAATTCGCACCTTTGGCCCAATTGGCTCTGGTTTACTCTCTGTTCAAGGCACCAGCTTTAACTTTTTAGGTCCTATTATTGGTGCAGGCCTATCGCTGAAAGCAGGTGGAGCAGACATCAGCACCATGATGGCAGCCATTTTTGGTACGATTTTAGTGG
Organism: Vibrio sp. A1-1; assembly: GCF_021728175.1. Lineage (NCBI taxonomy): Bacteria > Pseudomonadati > Pseudomonadota > Gammaproteobacteria > Vibrionales > Vibrionaceae > Vibrio > Vibrio sp. A1-1. The sequence continues at coordinate 129,594 of NZ_JAKKCL010000010.1, read as the reverse complement.
CATCATTTGCGGAGATTTTCCTATCTCGCGTATTAGAGCATGCCCGTCGCATTATCACTCCGCTCGTTTCAGGCATTGTCGTCACTCTTATCGGTCTCACACTGATTCAAGTCGGCTTGGTATCAATGGGGGGTGGCTACGCGGCATTAAATGAAGGAACATTCGGCAGCTTAGACAAACTAGCGCTCGCTGGAACGGTACTTGGCTTGATTGTGATATTAAATCGCTCGAAAAACCCATATATCCGTGTGGCTTCGATTGTGATTGCGATGCTAGTAGGCTACATCATGGCGTATTTTATGGGGATGGTAGATACTTCTCAGCTAGGCACAACCGAGCTTGTAGCACTACCGGTACCAATGCAATATGGCTTATCGTTTGACTGGTCTCTGTTCATTCCGCTGGTGCTGATTTTCTTTATTACCGCACTAGAAGCCATCGGCGATATTACCGCCACATCCGAAGTGTCTGGCGAGCCAGTCAAAGGCCCTGTGTACATGAAACGCATTAAGGGTGGTGTGTTAGCAGACGGCTTAAACTCTGCAATCGCAGCCGTGTTTAACAGTTTCCCGAACTCCACCTTTAGCCAGAATAACGGCATCATCATGCTAACAGGGGTTGCGAGCCGTTACGTGGGTTACTTTATTTCTGGCATGTTAGTGATTCTTGGCTTGTTTCCTGGTGTCGCTAGCTTTGTTCAGCTGATTCCTGAGCCAGTACTTGGTGGCGCAACGATTGTCATGTTTGGTACGATTGCTGCCGCTGGTGTACGTATTATCTCTCGTGTTGAGCTCGATCGCCGCGCAATTCTGATCATGGCCTTATCCTTCTCAATGGGGCTTGGTATCGCGCAAAAACCAGAGATTCTGCAATTCATGCCAGAATTTATTAAGAGTATTTTCTCCACTGGCGTTGCTGCAGGTGGTATCACAGCGATCATTTTAAACCTACTTCTGCCAGAGAAACTGGAAGACGAAGATGAACTTCCTCAAGAAGTAAAAGAGTCTTAATAAGATTGTAGAGAAAAGCAAAGCCCAACCTGTTTAGGTTGGGCTTTTTGTTTTAAATGGTACAGTCACCGACTTACTTGGTAGGAAAGCTGATTTGAGCGATTAAACCGCCTTCACTGCGATTACGCATCACCACAGAGCCTGAGTGCTGGCTGATTATACGCTTCACTATCGCCAGCCCAAGCCCTGTACCTTCACTGCCGCGAGCTGTATCACCACGCGTAAAGGGTTCAAATAATTTTGCGATTTGAGAATGCTCGATACCCGGTCCGTTGTCTTCTACCGATATCCACACTAGCTGCTTATCTGCCGTCACACCAGTACTGATTTTGACCCAGCCATTGCCGTAACGCAGTGCATTGACAACTAAATTACTGATCGCCCGTTTAATCGCAATGGCGCTTCCTTTAGCTGGCGGCAGGTTAGGATTAAGATCCGTTTCAATTTCAGCCTCATAACCACCTTCCGAACTGGCGACATCACTGGCAATCGTACTGATATCCACAGGTTCAAACGATTCTTTGTTCACCGGTTTGAGGTAGTCCATAAACTGACTAATGATCTCATTGCACTCTTCCGTATCGCTAATGATCCCTTCAGCAAGGTAGCTGTCCTCGGGAGACATCATTTCTGTCGCTAAGCGAATGCGCGTCAGCGGTGTTCGCAAGTCATGGCTAATCCCCGCCATTAATAGGGCGCGATCTTCTTCGAGCTCCTGAATGCCTTTGGACATTTGATTAAACGCTCGGGTTACAGAGCGAATTTCCGATGCGCCTTTTTCTGCCAGCGGTGGCGGGATTTCACCTCGACCGACGTCCTTCGCGGCTCTCTCTAAAGCCAAAAGTGGGCGGTTTTGTAAACGAATAAACAACCAACCACCAGCAATGATCAGCAGCGCCATAATCAAGCTGTTACGAAACAGCGGTGCAAAATCTTCTTCTTGCAGCTCAGATAAAGGAATACGAATGATGGAGTTCGGCAACTTTTCGATGTGCATCCACAAGATGTAACTTTCATCACCAAGCAATAAGCGCACTTCGGTCGGCGAACCTAGCTCTTGGCTCATTTCTTCAGACATCAAATCAATCGACATCGCGTGATGAAATTCAACCGCTTTATCGCTGTCAAGGCTGTGAACCGTCACCCCCAGCCTTTCTAATAATTGACGTCTCAGCGGTGCATCAGATTTTAATGGCCCTTCATCATCAAGCACCAAATTGAGCTCATGGGCGAGAATTTTATTGAACTGCTGCAAACTCGGCATCAACGCGTAGTTAAAAACGGCGTAGTAAGAGAAAACTTGGCTAGCGAGAAGCAAAGAGATGAACAGCAGAATAGATTGTGTCAGTGAACTTCGGATGCGCATGGAACGTTCCTGGTGGTCCTAATCGCGAAATTTCAGCCTTCGAAGGGAAGGACTTGAAGGCTGAAGTTGCTATAGCCAAGTGCTGGCTATGGAGTGAGGAGATTACACCTCTTTGCCGTCTGGGACGAAAACGTAACCTAACCCCCACACGGTTTGAATGTAGCGTGGCTTGCTTGGATCGTCTTCTAACATGCGACGCAAACGTGAGATTTGCACGTCAATAGAACGTTCCATCGCAGAATATTCACGGCCACGTGCCATGTTCATCAATTTGTCTCGTGACATCGGCTCTCGCGCATTCGTCACGAGCGCTTTCAGGACAGCAAACTCTCCTGAGGTCAGTGGCATTGCCTCGTCACCGCGGAACATCTCGCGAGTGCCTAGATTGAGTCGGAACTCACCAAACTCCACTACTTTTTCTTCGGTGCTTGGCGCGCCCGGCAACTCTACGGTTTGACGGCGTAGTACGGCTTTAATACGAGCGAGTAATTCACGTGGGTTAAATGGTTTTGGCAAATAATCATCCGCCCCCACTTCCAGACCCACAATGCGGTCCACTTCATCACCTTTCGCGGTGAGCATTAAGATTGGCAGCATGTTGTTTGCATGGCGTAGGCGACGACAAATCGACAAACCGTCTTCACCTGGCAACATTAGGTCCAGCACCATTAAGTGAAAGTTTTCGCGCGTTAGTAGGCGATCCATCTGTTCGCCATTGGCGACACTTCGGACCTGAAAACCTTGCTCAGAAAGGTAACGCTCCAATAGAGCACGTAAACGAGCATCGTCATCAACCACTAAAATTTTATGATTTTCTTGCATTGAAACATCCTTTCAGAAGCATCTATTGTCGAAAATGTATCACTGTTTTTCCTAACGTGCTCAAGCAAATTGTTACTCTTTTTATCTTAAGCGCTTTATTTTCTCTCTAGTAGGTATTTTCAGCACCTACTATTGGCCATAATTCCATTCCAGTTCACGTTTGGCCTCAAGTAACTCTTGTTGTGCTTCTGCCAATTTGTGACGTTTTTTCTCGATTTTGTCTGCTTTCCCTGAGCGCTGCGCTTCCGCTAGTTCTTGCTCACGCACCTCAACGTCTCGCGCCTTTTCGTCCACTTCCGCTTGCAGTTCTTGACGCAGTTCACCTTCCGAACATTCATTCTGGATAGCGGTAAGTGCCTGTTCTAAGCCTTTAATTCGATGTTCATTACCTTGTGCTTTCGCATACTCAAGCTGCTGTTCTACCGCTAACTCTTTGGCGTCACAGCCTTTCACTTCATCTTGAGCAAAAACTGAGAGTGAGAATCCTATTGTTAGTGCAGCGCTACACATGACTGCTTTGTTCATTTTACTTCTCCGAGAAAGGCACCATGCCTTTGTATTCAATAAGCTGACGTTGAGACTCAAGTCACTTCCAGTGAACTTCAAGAGACTTGAATCGGTGATAAAGCCTCAGTCTTCCAAGGCTGGTTTGTTGTATTCAATCGAGTTAATGAACCACTCTTTTTCACCTTCTGGGGTTCGCACCGTGAATTCTTCATCCACTTGCTTTTTCAACATCGCTCGCGCCATAGGTGAATCGATAGAGATGTAGTCTTTCGCATCTCCATAAATCTCTTCAGGCCCAACAATGCGGAACTTCTTCACCTCTCCAGCCTCATTTTCTATTTCAACCCAAGCACCAAAAAAGACTTTGCCTTCTTGCTGCGGAGAATAGTCAACGATCGTGACTTCAGGCAGAAACTTGCGAAGAAATCGAACACGACGGTCTATCTGACGAAGCAGACGTTTATTGAAGGTGTAATCCGCATTTTCTGAGCGATCGCCCAGGCTCGCCGCCCAAGTGACGATTTTGGTGATTTCAGGACGCTTTTCATTCCAAAGGTAATCATGCTCTTGTTTGAGTTTGTTATAACCTTCACGGGTAATCAGCTTAGTTTTCAAGTTAACTCCTATCTCAACTAAAAAATGCCGCTCTTGAGCAGCATTAAGGAGATGATATACCCAAAGCACTGGCTTCGTTCGGGCTTTGGGTATCAAGATAATAAGGCGGCCAGAGTGCTACTTTTCGTAATCTGGTTTTTGCGTCACGATGTAATTCGTATCACTCGAAACAACCGCGCCATGTTTTAGGAAGTTTTTACCTAAAATCATGCTGTAATGGAAGCGACCTCGGTCTTGCAAATTGACTCGGATCTTCTTCTCTAACTCGCCAAGTTTAACGTGCATTTCTACTACCGGCCGTTCATTGGCCTTTTCTCCTTTTTTGGCCGTTATACGCATGACATCCACCACCTCACGGGTAAACGCCTTGGTCATGCCTAGATCGTTTTCATAAGTAAAGCTCACCATATCTTTACCGTCTTTTTGAAAGCGCTTGATGTCCTTGGCATTAATCGAGCTCACGTCAGCACCAGTGTCCAATTTAACAGGGAAAGACATCCCTTCCACTTCAGCCACTTCGATATGACCAGCTTTGAAAAGTGGCCTTGCATCTAGTAAATGGTCGGCGCGAGTATTCAGCAGCACACCGCCTTTGGCGATGTCATGACCAAAAACGAAAAATGGTTGCGTCTCGTCTTCATCTAGCACATCGAGTGCAAATTCCATTGATGTCTCTTTGCTACCGAAAAGGAAATCGCCATCAACAACGGGACGCACAGTGCTACCCACTTTGAGCTTTTTCACCACGGGCTTGGTAATTTTTTCTTCTTTACCCTCATCGTTCATTAAATAAAACGTGACGGATTCATCCTTACCTTTTTCTGTTACTTCAAAGCCATTTACACGCAGTAATGGCGTTTTCACCGTAAACGTGGGGTAAGCAGGAACGGTATAACCATCAATGGTGACTTGTTCTTCCGGTGAAATCACAAGGGGCTTTGACTTGAGTGCGCTCTTGAACGTTTTTTCAACACCGCCCAATAGGTTTTCTCTGTCGGTATCAATCACAAAGTGTTGGCTCGCGACATCCTGACCCAAGCGAATTTGTGAACTGAACTTACTGCGGTCACGCAAATAGACTAACCAACGTTGAGTTTCGTTTTCGTCGATTTTCACTGGTAAGTAGACCAACGGACGCTCGCTCTTAGTGGTTTTCAGCATGCGTACCAAAGGTAACGTCATTGGGTGGCGCTTGCCGTTTTCACCTTCTAGCGTGAAAGAAACTGCATTGTTCTTTTTATCAACCTTGATATCCAGTGCGTGAACGTTGGTGTAGCGGCTGGTGGTTGAGATGCTGATCTTGTATGGCACTCCCTCAACTTCAACCGTCTCTTTTTTGCCGATCATTTTTGCGCTTGGTTGCTCTTGAAGATAGTCGTAGCCAGCGAATACCCACGCATTGTTATCGAGATAGGTTTTACCAATCAAGATAGGAGAAGAGAATTGCGTGCGCTTGGTCAGGTTCACTTCTGTATCGACGGTGCGGCCTGCAATCGTCATCGGCATTTTTATCGTCGGGCGTAAAATAGGTTTTTTGCTTGTTCGACTACGAATGGCGCTCACTCGCTCCAGATCATCGGTAATCTGTATTTCTTTTCCTGTGTAAGGATGAGGAACCGTAAAGCTCACCTTCACTTGATATGGTTTAAAAGTATCGGCATCCCACTTCGCCTTCGTCCCACCTAAATCATCGACAATCGCCCACAACAACTCGTTGTCTTTCAAGTTCTGGTAGTCAGGATGAGAGCTACTGACATGGATGTTCTCCGCATGCATAGACGTGGTGTCAGCACCAGTATCAATCTTGCCAATAAATGGTACCGCTTTTAGCTCTGGAATATCACTGTAGTAAACGCTCTCCACTCGTCCAAGCACCAACTTATCATCAAGCTGATATACAGGGTCTTGTGTGGTTGCTGATATGGATTGTGCCCAACTAAGCGGGGCGACAAGTAAGGCACTCGTAAGCGCTAACGCCAAAGACATTTTTTTCATCATGATTATCCGTATAAGCCGAGGTACATTTAGTTATATCAATAACCGTGGATATAGGTTAGTCGATAGTTGCGGATATAAGTTCTCAATTTAATTACAGTTTTGACACAAATCTGACTGATGTCCACCAGCGCCCGGTAAATTTTTGTCTCGTTAATTTAAAACATTGCAAATTCTTCGAACGACCCCAATGTTCTATACAACCCAAACCGAATTGAAAGAGAAAACACGGATGAGCCAAGCTATCTGTCGTATGATTGCTCAAGAACTGAATGTTCGCCCTGAGCAAGTCAACGCCGCTGTCACCCTAATTGATGACGGTAACACCGTCCCTTTTATTGCACGTTACCGCAAAGAGGTGACGGGTGGCCTTGATGATACCCAACTGCGTACTCTGGACAGCCGTCTGTCTTACCTTCGTGAAATGGATGACCGCCGTCAAACCATTCTCAAATCGATCCAAGAGCAAGGCAAACTGACGCCTGAGCTTGAGCAAGAAATTATTCAAGCCGATAGCAAGACTCGTCTTGAAGACCTTTACTTACCTTACAAACCTAAACGACGCACTAAAGGCCAAATCGCCATTGAAGCCGGCCTAGAACCGCTAGCTGACATGCTGTGGAATCATCCGCAAACCGAGCCAGAAAGCGAAGCAAGTAAATATCTTGATGCCGACAAAGGCATCACAGATACCAAAGCCGCCCTAGACGGTGCCCGTGCGATCATCATGGAACGCATTGCTGAAGACGCAAACTTACTGGAAAAAATCCGTAACCACTTAAATCGTAATGCGGAACTTGTCTCACGAGTCGTTGAAGGAAAAGAGCAAGAAGGTGAGAAGTTCAAAGATTACTTCAATCACAACGAACCGCTGAGCAAAGTCCCTTCTCACCGTGCACTTGCGATGTTGCGCGGCCGCAATGAAGGCTTCCTGACTTTAGCCATGAACGCTGATCCAGAGCAGGAAGAAGGTGCTCGCCAATCTTACTGTGAAACCATCATTGCCGACCATTATGGCGTGACGTTAAGTAGCGCACCAGCAGATGCATGGCGCAAACAAGTGATCAGCTGGGCATGGCGCATCAAAGTATCGATGCACATGGAAACCGAGCTAATGGGCGCAATGAAAGAGCGTGCTGAAATTGAAGCGATTGAAGTATTTGCGACTAACCTAAAAGATTTGTTGATGGCGGCGCCGGCAGGTCCTCGCGCAACACTTGGTCTCGATCCTGGCCTGCGTACCGGTTCAAAAATCGCGGTTGTCGATTCAACGGGTAAAGTTCTGGCTACGGAAACCATCTACCCTCACCCTCCGCAAAAACAATACGACAAATCAGCGCAAATCGTTGACCAGTTAGTGCGTAAGTACAACGTGGATTTAATTGCGATTGGTAACGGCACGGCTTCTCGTGAAACCGATAGCTTTGTCGCAGACGTAATCAAACGCGGCAACCTAAAAGTTCAGAAAATCATCGTCAGCGAAGCAGGCGCATCGGTGTACTCGGCCTCTGAACTCGCAGCGAAAGAGTTCCCGAATATGGATGTATCACTGCGTGGTGCAGTGTCGATTGCGCGTCGTTTGCAAGATCCATTGGCTGAGCTCGTGAAAATCGATCCGAAATCGATCGGTGTGGGTCAATACCAGCACGATGTAAGCCAATCTATGTTGGCAAAACGCCTAGATGCGATTGTGGAAGACTGTGTAAACGCGGTTGGCGTTGATGTGAACACGGCTTCTGCCGCACTATTAACGCGCGTAGCAGGCTTATCAAGCACCATCGCGCAGAACATTGTCGACTTCCGCGACGAAAATGGCCGCTTCGAAGCACGTACGACGTTAAAGAAAGTACCTCGCTTGGGTCCTAAAGCGTTCGAACAGTGTGCTGGCTTCCTACGTATTATGGACGGCAAGAACCCACTTGATGCTTCAGCGGTCCACCCGGAAGCGTACCCAGTAGTCAAAGCAATCGCTGAGAAAAACAGCAAAGACATCAAGGCACTGATTGGTGACTCAGCATTCCTTAAAGGCTTACACGCTGTGGATTATACCGATGAACACTTTGGTGTCCCAACGGTTACCGATATCATCAAAGAACTGGATAAACCGGGTCGTGACCCACGTCCTGAATTCAAGACCGCTACGTTTGCAGAAGGCGTCAATTCAGTTTCTGATCTAGAACCGGGCATGATCCTCGAAGGCGTGGTCTCGAACGTAGCCAACTTTGGTGCCTTCGTCGATATCGGTGTTCACCAAGATGGTCTGGTCCACATTTCTGCGCTGACTGACCGCTATGTTTCTGATCCACGTGAAGTCGTGAAAGCAGGTGACATCGTCAAAGTAAAAGTGATGGAAGTGGACGTACAGCGTAAGCGTATTGGTCTATCGATGCGTTTGAAAGACGAACCGGGTCAAGATAACCGCAGCCAACGCTCTTCAGCCGCACCGCGTCGTAATGACCAAGCACAACGTCGTCAGCCTCGCCGCGATGAGTCTTCATCGAACAGTGCAATGGGCGGTGCTTTTGCGGCAGCGTTTGCTAAAGCGAAAAAGTAACCTTACCTAGGTTTCACTGCTAAAAAGAAAACGCTCCAATCAGTTCAATCTGCTTGGAGCGTTTTTGTTTGAGTAGGATATTGAGTCGTCATAATACTGCTATCACTTCTGACGGGGTATGGGGAGCGACTGCATGACCATAATGAAACTTGATCACCTTCCTGCGCTTTTCCATTAATCCTTCATTGATCGCAGCATCCAAAATGCGCTTTGGTAAGCGAAAACGAATTGCGTAGCCCTTACCTTGGTCTTCACTGTACGACTTGAGCGCAAGCAAACTAAAAAGCCGTTCTAGTGTATCTTCCGGCTCTTCTTGATAACGCGTGTCGACTTCTGTTTCCATGTCATAATCAGGATGCTCTGAAGGATCCCAAGAAGACTGACGTCGGCGCTTGTCATCGCCTTTTACTTTTCGCTCTGCATTGGTTTTGGCCAATGCGACCGTTGGCGTCACAGGCTCTCGGACTTTATTGTCGCGAGCTGCTTGTTCCGTCTGCACATTCACGGATGGGGCGATCAGTGGCACACTTACGTTGGTCGGTGACACAATCATTGCGAACCCTCCTCAGAGTCGCCCAACTCGTCAATATGGCTTAGCTTTATTGGCTAATAAAACCTCACCAACCTTTATATCGACCATTTTTTAAACAGCTTGAGCTTTTTCCGCTTGTATTTGATTAATCGTGAGCAAACTCTCGAATTTGGGCACAAAACTCTTCATGTTCGGTCATAAAGGGCGCATGAGAGGACTGATTGAAAACAAACTGCTGAGTATGAGGTAACTGTTCACTTAAATCATTCGCCACTTTAATCGGCACCAATCCATCCAAACGACCATAAAGACGCAGCATTGGTACAGAAAGAGACGTCAATGCATCGCGCAGGTCCACATCAGCAAGGATGTTTAGCCCAACCAACAGCGACTCAGGGTTTGGCTGAGGGCGCGACAGTACCGCTTGCTTGAGTTGTTTCACATCTTTGCGTGCAGATGGACTGCCCATCGCTTGCAACGCCATAAAGCGCTCAATGGTCAGTGAAAAATCTTCTAACAACTGAGAGGTGAACGCGCTCAGTACATTCGGTTGAATACCGCGCCAAGGCTTCTCTGCGGCAAATTTTGGTGAACTGGCGACGGTGATCAACTTAGTCACACGCTCGGGCATGTTTAATGCGACATGCGTCGCCACTAAGCCTCCGAGGGACCAGCCAAGCCAAATCGCTTTCTTTGGCGCACTTTGCGCGACCAAGTTAGCAATATGGTCTAAATCTTCACCATGATGCTCGGCACTGTGTCCATAGCCCGGAAGGTCAACAACATGAACACGGAAATCAGTTTGAAGTGATTCGACGGTTTGCTGCCAAACCGCGCCATTCATACCCCAACCATGTAACAACACCAGATCTGGTCCTTCACCAAACGACTGCCAATGTAATTTCGTGCTCATGCTCTCAATCTCTCCCACTAATTTTATTCCCTACGCCATCAGCCAAGCGTTAGGCTGAGTAAAATATCACCATGAATAAGCGCTATGTTATCTCATCACTGGCAAAACATCATGCATCGCGTGTTGAGCAGTCAATGCGGTCTGTGTCGATTCCCGATTCAAACACCAAACCACACGCATGCTCTGCGTTGGTGTGAGCACTGTTTACAACACCTAACTCCAATCAAGCGATGCCAACGTTGCGGTTTAACGTTACAGAAAGAAGAAATGAGTACGGATAGTATTTGTGGTGAATGCCTTTCAGAACCACCGCCATGGCAAAGACTATATACGTTAGGCGATTACGACTTTCCCCTTTCACGGGAAGTACAACGCTTTAAAGATCACGGAGAGTCTTGGCATGTAAAAGCACTAACCCAGCAACTGGCGCAGCACATTACAACACCAGCTCCAATCATTACCAGTGTACCATTGCACTGGCAGCGCTACCTACGCCGGGGATTTAATCAAAGTGATGTTTTAGCCCGACACCTCGCCCAGCAATTGAAAACCAATTTCGACGCGAAGGTCTTTCGCCGGGTCAGACTCGCCCAATCACAGCGCGGCAATACTAAAGCGAGCCGTGAACAAAACCTAAAAGGCGCATTTGTTCTCAATAAGCGACCGCCATCTTCCCACGTTGCCATCGTCGATGATGTGGTCACCACAGGCAGTACCGTCCGACAATTATGTCATTTACTACTTGAAGTTGGCGTAGAAAGCATCGATATTTACTGCATCTGCAGAACACCTGCTCCTCGTTCTCTCTAGATCGCTTCGCCATGCCTTAGCATCAAAAAGACTAGACCCATACGTCAACAAGAGTAGAATAGCAGCAGTAACCTACAAATTTACTCGGGTATTCGTCGTGTCAAATATTACTATTACAGAAACTGCGCAAACGCATTTCGCTAACCTTTTAGGTCAACAGCCTGAAGGGACTAACATTCGTATTTTCGTTGTGAACCCAGGTACACAAAACGCTGAGTGTGGCGTGTCTTACTGCCCACCAGAAGCAGTAGAAGCGACCGACACTGAAATCCCTTACAGCGGTTTTTCAGCTTACGTGGATGAGCTAAGTCTGCCATTCCTTGAAGACGCTGAAATCGATTTTGTTACCGATAAAATGGGCTCTCAGCTAACGCTAAAAGCTCCGAACGCTAAAATGCGTAAAGTTGCGGACGACGCGCCACTGGTTGAGCGCGTTGAATACGTTATCCAAACTCAAGTCAACCCACAGCTTGCTGGCCACGGTGGTCACGTAAACTTGGTTGAAATCACTGAAGACGGCATTGCTATTGTTGCATTTGGTGGCGGCTGTAATGGCTGTTCTATGGTTGACGTAACACTAAAAGAAGGCATCGAGAAAGAACTGCTAAACCAATTCGTTGGTGAACTCACCGCTGTTCGTGATGCAACAGAACATGACCGTGGTGATCACTCTTACTACTAAGAGTAAATACGGTCAGAAAATGGGAGGCTTCGGTCTCCCATTTTTGTATCGATACTGAGGTAACCTTGAGATGCTTAGTTCTGCCCGTAAAATCCGCTAGAAACTCAGGCGGAGTTCTCATATATTAAGAATCTTACGCATCTCGTAAACGCCAACGACACCAAGGAGCCAGCGCCATGTCGAAACGGACCCCACCAGAGATACTCTCATGCCAAACGGTCGCAAAATCCAAACTGTTTGCCGTGGAAGCGCTCGACCTTCGTTTTTCTAATGGTGAACACCGTACTTATGAACGCATGAAGCCAAGTGGACGCGATGCGGTGATGGTGGTTCCTGTGACTGAGCAAGGCGATTTATTACTGGTACGTGAATACGCCGCTGGGACTGAACGCTACGAGTTGGGCTTCCCGAAGGGGTTGATTGATCCAGGTGAAACCCCACACCAAGCTGCGGATCGAGAGTTAAAAGAAGAAATCGGCTTTGGCTGCAATCAGCTGACTCCGTTGAAACAAGTTATCCTCGCGCCGTCTTACTTTTCGAGCAAAATGACTCTATTTTTAGGACAGGCGCTTTATCCAGAGAAGCAAGAAGGCGATGAGCCTGAGCCACTGGAAATTGTGCGTTGGCCACTTGCGCAAGCCGAAGAGTTATTAACTCACATGGATTTCTGTGAAGCACGAAGCATCACCGCGCTAATGTTGGCACTGAAACACTTACCAAACACCACTCACAAACATAACCAATAACGGTCATGAGAACCGAATAATACTGTGAGTAAGGACTATCACTTATGCCAATGACAAAAGATCTATCTCACCTGCTTCCTCAAGTCATCGAAATTGCCCGTAGTGCCGGGCAAATGATCCTCGAAATATATGAAAAAAAACAGTACGAGGCCTACACAAAAAGTGACGAGACTCCGGTAACGAGCGCAGATATCGCGGCTCACAAGCTCATCACAGAACGCTTGAGTGAACTCACACCCGACATTCCCGTATTGTCAGAAGAAGACGCAGACATCAGCCTCGAGCAACGGGCTCAGTGGCAACGGTATTGGTTAGTCGACCCTCTCGATGGTACTCAAGAATTCATCGCTCGCAGCGGCGACTTTGCGACTATTATTGCACTGGTCGACAACAATAAACCAACCATGGGGGTCGTTTATGGCCCTGTCTCTGGCGTGACTTATTACGCTTATAGTGGCAAAGGTGCCTGGAAAATTCCCGACATGTCGGACAGCGTAAAAATCCATACGCACAAACACGAGCAGCCAGGGCAAAGCATCGCGATTGCTATTAGCCGCCGTCAAGACATCAATCGCATCACTAGCCGCATGAGCAGCGCTTGGAATTACGATTTAATTCCGCTCGGCTCTGCGGCATTAAAAGCGTGTCTTGTTGCAGAAGGCGCTGTAGATTGCTATCTCAGACTAGGCCCAACTGGCGAGTGGGACACCGCTGCGACACAATGCATTGTTGAAGAAGCGGGCGGACGTATTCTCAGCACGCAATTGGAGCCGCTGTCATATAACGAGCGGGAAACACTAGAAAACCCAAACTTTATTGTGCTTGGTGATGCGGATTTACCTTGGAATGAGATTTTACAACGCAAAGATTAAGCCCCTATCGGTAAAATTTAGAACACAAAATTCTAGCAATAGAAAGGCCACGAATATGTTCGTGGCCTTTTCTTTTTGACCTGTTTGTACAGCGTTAGGAGCATTTGGCCTACTATGTTCCAATCGCTTAAAGCGCTGAACACAAGAAAAACATCCCTTTAAAATCAAAATCTTATAATTACATCCTATTATCACCACGATCTTTGTACAGCGAATAGAGGGTTTCGCCTACTATGTTCCAAAAGCAAAAAGAGCTGCACAATCGCAGCTCTTTGAGAATTTTGGTTTTTGTCATGATAGGTTAGAAGCGACCTTGGTAATTAAACTCGTATTGACCTTGAGGGTTCGGCTTGCCCAACCATTTCAGTTGCTCACTCATGCTGGATGGGAACTCAGCTCCTGGCTTAAACCAGGCTTTGGTTGAGTATCGCTGATTAGGCATCAGCTCTGCCGAGAACGCCGCTGAGACTTGTTTACTGCTTTGCTCACCTGCAGCCGTCAACACACTGTCCTGACAGTTTAGATCGGCAATCACAGGACCGAGTTCTAGACTACCAACAGGGCTTTGAATACCACTGGCATTCCATACTAAAGTGCCTTCACCATTCTTACACCAAGGCGCGGCATAAGTCGCATGACGAATATTTAACTCAAGTTGCCCATCAACGCCGACGGGAACAGGGAGACGTGCTTGCTCAACAACTTTTACTGCCGGGATCGAGGCAACTAAGTTTTTGGCATAAGGGCCATCACTCAAGCTATAGCCAACAAAACCGCGACCACGAACGTCCATTTCACTACCACGACCAAAGCGTACGGCAAACTCAGCTTTACCAGTTAGTAGACTCGACCACTGGAAATCCCAATTAACTTCTCCAAGGTTCTGGCGCTGCCAACGAACACTAGAAGCTTGACCTTGCCATACAGAGCCATTGGCCCCCTGAATGTCTAGTCCTCTCACGGTTGGTGCTTGCTGTAACACCCAAGAAACGGGTAACCCCATTAAAAGACTGACTGAAAAAAAGACGATAAAGATAACAACGTAAAGTACTGCTCGCTTCACCTTAACCTCGCTTAAACTGAAGGCGGTTCACATCAATCATGCCCGCTTGATCCGTTCGGTCGATATCTAAAAATTCGACGTCAATACCCTGCTGCTCTTTCAAGTAACGTAACCAATCCACCAGCTGATTAAACGCGAGTGGTTTGATCCACACCTGAACACTCTCATTGCGAGGTTGTACTCGAATCAACTCAACTTTATAACGACGGGCTGAAGAAGAAACCAGTTGATTCAACGGTTGGCTAGAGTAGCTCACACCGCTGCTTTTGCGCAGTGCAGTAATGCCATCCGCTTTATCTTGTACCCAAGCCAGCAACTGTTTTTCACTTTGAATGCGTGATTGAGCTAGCTCCGCACGTTGGCTCATTGGCTGTAGCAATCCCCAATAAATAATGCCGATAACGGCAATAGCGCCACATCCCATGACCAAACGCTGCTCACGCTGAGAGATGCTGCTCCACCAAACCTGAGCTTGAGAAATTAAGTTTTTCATCATCACCTCACAAACGCTTCAAAACAAAGCTGCCAACCACAACGTTATCGCTACGGTTCAGCTGTCCTTGCTCAACATTAAACTTCTCTGCCAATTTCACGCGAGCCTGCTCAAAAGGTTGGAAGTCTGAACTGCGAGCTTGAATTCGTACTTCGCCACGTTGACCATCATATTTAAAGCTGGTGATTTCCAAATCGCTGACCTGACCAAGTGTCGCGGGCAGTGCCGCCAACCAAGACAACATCGCCTGCTGACCGCCACCACCAGATAAGCGGCGCTCTTCATCATCCATTTGTCGTTTGAGATAACTAACGGTAGGAATTCGTCGTTTATTCGGGAACACCTGGCGGAAAATACGCTCACTCTCCTCACGATACGCTTGAGCTTGTGCTTCGTACTTGTGGACCACGAGCAACTGCTGCGCAACCATGACGACGATAAGCACGCCCGCAGCAATGGTGGCTTTTTGCCAGAGCTTCCAGTATTTACCCCAAGAAGATTTAGGCTTGAAGATCCCGGTCAGCAAATTGACTTTGCTTTCTGTAACCCCCTTCGCCAGTAAACCCATGGTCATTTCTTCTGGCTGCGGCTCCCATACTTCAGGTAACGCAGATTCAGGGACTGAGCTATAGCAATCGAGCTTCCAACCTTCATGATTTTGTAGATAAGAAGAGAGGTAAAGGTCTAACCAAGAAGCATCGACAACCGCACCCTCTGTCGCTGAGTGACGAATCAACCATTGATCACCAAGCATCGCGGCACTGCTATGCTCTCCCTGAACAGGTAACGCAAGCACATCTGGCAAGATGCGTTTGATGGTGATGCCTTGGCTTGAAAAACGCTGCAATACGGTCTGAATCCAAGCGCGTTCAACAGCGCACACTTGCGCTTTATCCGCTTGTTTACCTAACACGGTAAAGTGAAGGCCATCAACGTCCTGCGCGACTTCATCTTCCACGAGGTACGGTAACATCGCGTCGAACTGACGTGTTGCGCCTGGCGGTATATCCACTTGCGTCAAGACCACATCATTACTCGCCAATAGCGCCACAACTTGGCGCTGACCTGCATAAGAGATCAACTCATCTAAATGTTCCCATCCGGCGATTTCACCGCTGGCAATCACTTCCTGTTGATCTGTCGACCATACCACCCAAGGAATGGTACTTTGTTGTTCGCTACTCAGCCGAACGGTCAGAAACTCGCTCACTGATCCCTCCAAAACGACGGCGAACTACGGTCACCGTCTCTCTATTTGTACTTTGCAAAAGGCTTCGGATACGTACACGTGATTCATCCACCAACACTTGTGCATCCAATTCAAAAAAGGCGCTATCCACACCCAAATAGCCTTTGGCGTTTTTCTTTACATCTTCGCTCAAGCCAGCCATTTCTGACTCTGCTAAAAATTCATCAATGCTATCCCACCCATCAAATGGGCGTTTTTCAATTAGCTGAATCGCATCACTACTGCTTAAGTTTGGTGAGAACATTGCCACCAAAATCGGAGCTTGCTCGACTTCAATCGTATTTACGTTTAAACGCCAATCATCACTAGGCAATGCGCAGATTAGCGGTTCCAATTTTTGGAAAATCTCACCACTCACCTGATAAACCGCTCGCAACTCGGTGGCATCTGCCATCCAGCCATTTGACGCTAAATACGCGGGTTTCATCGCTTCATATGTGCTGTCTTCGACCCCGGTTGTGGAGCGAACGGTGTCATCAGCATCAATGTATTCCCAGGTAGAGTCTGCAATGATTTCTGCCTGATACGACTCCACATCCGCTTCTTCCAATAAACGCTGCAGCACATTGACTAAATACGGTCTTGCGATTTGCTGTCCCGTCGGTTGCACACGGCTCAATACATTGAGGTTAAAGCACGCTTGTTTGTCTCTAATTCGTCCCGCCGCTTGACCATAATCTAGCGGATAGACTTGTTCTTTTATTGCCCACGGCTGACTCATATTGATCGTATCGGTGTCTTTGTAGCTTTGCTCGATACCGACTTTTGCCAACGCCTCTACCCCAAGGCTATACCAATACGCTTGCTGGTAGTTAACTTGATTGGCGCCCCGCTGAAACTGCAAAAACAAACGCTCCGACATACTGGCGGCAACTGTCGCCATAATCGCCAGTAACATCAGCACAATAATCAAAGCGACACCACGCTGACGATTAACCATTATTGCTGCCTCCTGAACTTCCTTCTTTCTGACTCAATGTGCCATCAGGAGTCAGATAAGTGCGGGCAATCTCTCCATAATCTTTTAGAGTAAGGATCACAGAAACCGCTTTCGGTAGCGATTTTTCATCATCCCACTCTTTTTTCCATTGTTTACCATCGTAAAAACGCATATCAAACGATTCGACCTGCGTCAGCAATGGGGTAACGATGCCTTGTTGACCCACTGGCGTGTCAGGGTAGCGCCACCATACTCGTTGTAATGTTTCTTCTTTTAAACGATAGCCAACCTTAGTGACCTCCCCTCGGGGAAACTGCTGTTGAGGGTTGTGCCATCCTAAGCGAGCAAACATTAGCCCTTTAGTGTCGGAGTCGATCAAGTAATCTGACCAAAAAATCAGTTGGCTCGCGGGCTCTTCACCATTTGTCCGCGTTTGGCGCATCGCCATTTGACGAAAGTCATTATCCATCATCACCATGGCGCGCTGAATTTCATTTAAGCGCTGAGTTCGCTCTTGTGATAGTGCATTGCTGCGCTGCACTTGCGATACCACTTGATACGCGGCGACACTTAAACTGGCAAAAATGGCAATCGAGACCAGCACTTCAATAAGTGTAAAACCTTTTGCCAGTTGGCGCTTACTTGCGCGTGGATTCTTATTGCGCCACATAACTTCGTACCGTCACGACTGGGCTCGCGTTTTTCTCGAGCGCGACACTCACATCAAATGCTTTCAGCAATGGCTGCGTGGTGGCAACAGGCGTGATTTTCCAGTACCAAGTGCGCCCAGCCAGCTCTTCTGTGCCGTTCTTTACTTTAAGTTCACTGGTACTCAACATTACGTTGGCCATCTGATTATCCACAACCATGGCTGCAAACATTTTTTCTTCTAAATAACTGATCGTATTAATATGCTGGCTCACTGAGCGAATGACGCTGATGGCAGCGGTGGCGAAAATAGCCAGTGCGACCAATACTTCCAGTAGTGTCATGCCTCTCGTCCGGCGAGGACTCCAATGTGGGCGAGCTTGCTTAGAATTGCGCATTCTCATCCTCTTTCACTTCTTCACCCGGCGCTAGTAACAAGATTTGTCCACTTTCTTTTCCGATGACTCGCCACCCGTCATTAAAGGCGTCACCATTTTGAGGAAAAAAAGACAGAGTAAATGGCGTAACCTCTGCACTGGAAAAGATAAACACTTGTGGTGGCTTAACTTTCTTTTCGTCGTCGTCTTCTTCAGCGAACATGTCTTCATCAAAAAGAGAGCCCGGTTTGAATAGGCGATCATCATTATCCCAAGCACCGCCACCTAGCTCGAGCAGTAGCGTAATGCCATCTTCCAACTTGGTTTTGCTCGGAATCTGCTTTAACTCCAGAGGCTGCCAACCTTCCGCGGTCAAACTCAGTAGAGCGTACGTTGATTTAGCGTCATCTACTCGAACGCCAAAGTCTTTACCGCTTAGTACGGCCTCTTCGTTAAGCAGCTGTAAACGCTGGAAAAAGCTTTGAGCATACTGTTTGGAAAGATCTTTTTGGCTGGTCGGTAATGTCGTGATCACGGCCACTGCCGTGAGGGATAGCAAAACCAGCACCAATAGAATTTCTATCAATGTAAAACCGTTGTGTTTTCGCATTTGCTTCATTAGTGCTGGCTTAAGCTCTATTTATTGGAAATCTTGCATGTTCCAGTTGCCAATATCTGCAGCTGGACCTTCTCCACCCTCTTGGCCATCTGCGCCTAGAGTGAAGATGTCAATCGTACCGTTATCACCTGGGCTTAGGTACTGGTACTGGTTACCCCAAGGGTCATTAGGAAGACGTTTGATGTAACCGCCATCACGGTAGTTGCGAGGCTCTGGGTTAGAAGGCTTGCTAACTAATGCTTCCAGGCCTTGGTCTGTCGTTGGGTAAACGCTGTTATCCAACTTGTACATATCTAGGGCATTTTCCAGCGCTACGATGTCCGTAATCGCTTTTTGTTGGTCAGCCTTCTCTTTGTTACCCAATAGGTTTGGAACAACGAAACTTGCCAAAATACCAAGGATAACGACAACAACCATCACTTCTAAAAGTGTGAAACCGTGTTGTTTACTACGCTTAAATTTCATTTTTTTCTCCGAAAGTTAGATTCAAGCCATGCCGTAAGTAGACACGTCTTAATTCGAATTTATCCGCTCATCAAGTTATTCATTTCTAGCATTGGCATCAAGGTCGCCATCACAATGAACAACACTAATCCAGCCATTAAGGCAATTAATGCAGGAGTGAATACGCCTAACGCAATATTGACTGTAGATTCAAAGTTTTGATCTTGGTTATCGGCAGCACGCGTCAACATGCTCTCCAATTCACCACTTTGCTCACCACTGGCGATCATGTGTAGCATCATTGGTGGAAACAGACGAGTTTGATCTAACGCCTTACGCAGGCTGGCACCTTCTCGAACGTTATCTGCAGCAAGTAACACTTGCTGCTTCACATAGCGATTAGACATAACATCCACCGCGACACGCATGCCTTCTAGAATTGGAATCGCACTGGAAGTACAAATCGAAAGTGTTCGTGCGAATCGTGCGGTATTCAAACCTCGAGAGATTTTGCCCAATAGCGGTAGACTCAAGATTTTTCTATCCCAAGCTAAGCGAAAGTCTGGTTTTTGCAACGCCAGTTTGAGCCCATAGAAAAACACCACCAGCACGACGAAGATGATAAGCCCCCAATCTTGCACAAACTCACTGGCTGCCAGTAAGAACTGTGTTGACTGAGGTAACTCTTGTCCCATCTGAATGATTGGCTCAATGATTTTGGGTACCACTGTCGCTAATAAGAAAGAAACAATAACAACCGCAAACACCACTAAAACCACCGGGTAGATCATGGCTTGAAGCAGTTTGGAACGCATCTTCTGACGGTTTTCGACGTAGTCTGCCAAACGCTCTAATACCGTATCAAGATGGCCTGACTTTTCACCCGCCGCAACCATGGAGCGATAGAGCTCATCAAACACGTGTGGGTAATCAGCAAAGCTGTCGGCGAGCGGATAACCCTCGGTTACTTTCGAGCGAACCGCAGCCAGCATAGAACGAATTCTCGGCTTTTCAGCCTGCTCAGAGACCGCGCGCAAACATTCTTCCAAAGGCATACCTGATTGGACTAACGTGGACAATTGACGTGTGATTAGTGCCAGCTCAGATGTTGAGATGCCGCGCTTAAAGCTGACTGAGCCTGAAGACTTAGCCGATTTAGCTTTCGTCTCGACCACTTCAATCGGGATCATCCCTTGCTCTTTGAGTCGCTGGCGTACTTGTCGGGCGTTGTCCCCTTCTATCGTGCCTTTTTTATGCTTGCCTTTTGCATCTAGCGCTTTGTACTCAAATGCCGCCATTAGGTTTCCTTCGTCACTCGCATCACTTCTTCAAGTGACGTAATACCACGACGTACTTTGCTTAGACCATCACTGCGAATACTTGGCGTATGGGCGCGAACGGCTCTCTCAATTTCTTGCTCACCAGACTCTCGGTGAATCAATTCTTGCACTTGCTCATCGACCATAATGAGCTCGTGGATACCTGTTCGACCTCGGTAGCCTTTTTGGTTACACGCTTCGCAGCCTTTAGCACGGTGTAGCTCTAGTGGTTCATGCGCTTCCATACCAAACAGTTTCTTCTGTTCAGCATCGGCTTCATACGGTTCTTTGCAACTCGGGCAAAGCGTACGAACCAAGCGCTGTGCTAACACACCCAATAACGATGAAGAAATAAGGAATGGTTCAATGCCCATATCGCGTAGACGCGTGATCGCACCAACAGCGGTGTTGGTGTGAAGGGTCGACATTACTAAGTGACCCGTTAAGGACGCTTGCACTGCAATTTGTGCGGTTTCTAAGTCACGGATCTCACCGACCATCACCACATCAGGGTCCTGACGCAGAATAGCACGCAAGCCACGCGCAAAAGTCATGTCGACCTTCGGGTTCACCTGAGTCTGACCGATGCCATCAATGTCAAATTCAATCGGGTCTTCAACCGTTAAGATATTGCGTTCGTTACTGTTGATCTCTTGCAAGCCAGCGTACAAAGTCGTCGACTTACCAGAACCCGTCGGGCCGGTGACCAAGATAATACCGTGAGGACGCTGAATAAGATGACGGAAATTGTCGTGCACGGAAGGCGTCATACCTAAGCTATGCAAATCGAGACGCGTCGCGTTTTTATCCAACAGACGCATAACTACTCGCTCACCATGTGACGACGGCATTGTAGAAACACGCACATCAACCGCACGACCACCAATACGCAGCGAGATACGACCATCTTGAGGTACACGCTTTTCTGCAATATCCAGCTTCGCCATGACCTTTACTCGCGACACTAACAGTGGTGCAAGCTTACGACTTGGGGTGAGCACTTCACGCAATACGCCATCGACACGGAAACGAATCGAAAGGGTTTTCTCGAAAGTTTCGATGTGAATATCCGACGCCCCTTCTTTGATCGCTTCACCCAACATCGCATTGATCAACTTAATGATTGGTGCATCGTCTTCTGACTCTAGTAAGTCTTCATCATGCGGCAGCTCTTCAGCCAATGAGAAAAAGTCGTCGCTATCGGCACCGATGTCTTCCATCAATTGACGCGCTTCAGACGAGTCACGCTGATAAGCTTCGGTTAACTTTTTATCGAAGGCTTCTTTATCGATAGGTTGCGGCACGAAGCTTTTCTTCAGCACACGACGGACTTCGACCAGAGCCGCTGGGTTGAGCGGCTCGACATAGTAAAGAATGGGCGGACGCTCAGGATGCTCTGTCTCCAGCACCAGTTTAAAGCGATTGGCAAAACTGAATGGCAGACGACGCATACTTGGCGCTGTGTCTAACATATCAACCATTAGTTGTTTTCCATTTGATCAATAAACGCTTGGATCTCGGTTGGGTGCTGACGCTCCTGGCCAAAGGCTGGCATGACTGGGATCTTCTCGTCAGCCATCAACTTCAATCCTTGATCCGCTTTGTAGAGTTGCTCTGCGCGAATAAAGTTGTATTTGCGCTGTGTAATGCCGTCTGCGGTCATACCATCACGAATAATCGTCGGCTTGATGAACACCATCAAGTTACGCTTTTCTGTTTGCGTGCTGGTTGATTTGAACAAATGACCAAGCACTGGGATGTCACCCAGTAGCGGTACTTTTGACTCACTTTCAAGTGCACGTTCATCAACCAAACCACCAAGAACCAGCATCTGACCATCTTGGATCATGACTGAGGTATTTAGCTGACGCTTAGCAAATCGAACGTCAACCGCACCGTTTGCACCCAACACATTGGACACTTCTTGCTCGATATTTAACTGAACAGAGTCACCTTCGTTAATTTGTGGCACAACCTTAAGCTTGATGCCCACTTCTTTACGATCAACCGTTTGGAATGGATTGTCGTTGTTTGAGCCAGCCGTAGAGCCTGTGATAACAGGCACTTCTTCACCAACAATAAATGATGCTTCACCATTATCCATTACAGTAATACTTGGAGAAGATAGAATGTTTGAGTTGGAGTCGGTCGCTACTGCACTGACCAAAGCAGTCCAGTCACCCATCACGATGCTCATCGCAGCACCGTTAACACCGCTCAGTGCCGATGCAAGAGTAGAATAGTCACCAGATTCAGTAACATCATATGGCGTTCGTTCGCCATTCGCATTTGTGTAGTATTCAGTTCGAGTTTGATCTTTTGCTTCTTCTAGACCAACCATTACCTGACCAATCGGTGCACCAGAGTTACCGTACTGAATCACCGCACCGGTTTCCAGTGAGCCCCACTGAACACCTAAGTTAATGCCGTCACCTTCTGACATTTCAACGATCAGCGCCTCAATCAAGACTTGAGCACGACGAATATCAAGCTGAGCAATAACATCTTGTAGCGCATTCATGATATCTGGTGGAGCCGTTAATACTAAGGCGTTGGTCGCTGCGTGCGCAGCAATCACCACTTCACCACGCTGGGCACCTGACGCTTTCTGGCCGACTTGCTTTTCAGCTTGTAGGTTATCGGAAACACCTTTTAGTACATCCACCAAATCTTCAGCTTTCGCGTTCTTCAGATAAACCACGCGGTTGTTACCTTTGGTCGCCATTTCAACGTCAAGTTGACGAATCAAGCGCTTCAGACGCGCACGTACTTTAGGGTCGCCAGAAATCAAAATCGCGTTGGTACGTTCATCGGCAACAATTTTAGGCTCAAGGAACTCAGGCGTGCTCTTCTGATTGGTGCTTTTATTTAGTGCTTCAACAATACGCACCATTTCGGCAGCAGAAGCATTGCGCAGTTCCACCAGCTCAATTTCTTTATCACCCGCTTGGTCAACACGCTTAATGATTTCTGCTAAGCGATTCACGACCGCCGCACGACCTGTGATTAAGATGATGTTCGCTGGATCGTAGTGAACTACGTTACCAGCACCAGCATTATCAATCAGTTGACGAAGTAGAGGAGACAACTCACGAACCGACACATTACGTACCGCAACAACTCGAGTGATAACGCTGTCGCCTTGCGCGCTGCCATCACCTAATACAGGGATTGCTGACGTTTTTGAGTCTTTCGCTTTGATAACCTTAAGTACACCGTTGTCCATTTCTACGACGGCGTAGCCGTATACTTCGAGTACGTTAAGGAAAAAGCTGTAGTATTGCTCTTCGTTAAGCACGTCATAGCTGCGGACATCGATTTTACCGCGCACTGAAGGGTCAACAATGATGGTCTTTTCGAGATTACGACCCACTATGTTGATGAATTCTTGAATATCAGTGCCTTTAAAGCTGGCACTAAATTCGTTTGCTATTGCACCTGGGACGCAGAGTAAACTTCCTGCTAGTAGCCAAGCACTTTTGCTGAACCAATGTTTCACGTATGTCTCCCTGAACTTACGCCGGTTGCCTAAGTCTTACAATTGGATATAGATATCGTACTGTTGGCCGTCGCGCTCAACAGTTAAATTTAATTCTTGCGGATCGCTCATCACTTGCATCAGTTGTACTGAAGAAGACGGGTCGCTTAAATCGATCCCGTTAAGTTGCACCGCAATATCACCAGGTTCTAGACCCACATCATTAAACAGCGCGGCATCACGACCAGGTGACACTCGATAACCAACAATGCCCCCGTCTCTTTTGACGGGTGAAATGGTGATGTATTTGAAAACGCTTTGTGGATCTTTCGCAATTTCCTCTCGGATTTGCTCTAATTTTTCTCCAACGTCAGACGTTGATTCTGCTCGTTGAGATTGGGCTCTGGCTATCTGCGGCGATTCAGATAGCTTCTTATATTCTATACCCTGCATCATTAAGGTCTCGTCTCGACCTTGGTTATCAATGATGACGCGATCCACTAATACGGCTTTTAGTGTCGCACGCGTACCTTCAATTTCTTCACCTAAACCATACGTTGCTTGCTTACCGCGGTTGGCAATGACAGCAAGACTGGTATTCGCATCACTGCTTGCAACCGCGCCAACCAGTGTAAGGTTAAGGCGCGTCTTAGGGGCGTCTTTAACAACAGGTTGTTCTACAACTGCAGGCTTTTGTTCAGTGAATTTACCGAATAGGTTGGCATTCTGAAGGGCATTAAAATCTATCGCGTCGCCTTTATTGCTCGCAACAACGCTGCTCGTCGATGGACGCCATTGCGGCACTTCCGACGATTGAGGTATGGTTAACCATACAATTTTGCCAAGTATCCATCCGGTTATCGCAATAAACAGACAGGTGAGCAACAAGCTAAGTTTGGCTTGAATTGTATAATTATTGGACTTGATCTGAGCCAGTAGCGGTCTGCTTGATAATCCTGCACTTAGCTCTAAACGTTTCACTGAATGGATTCCTTTATTCTAACGTTCGTCATTTAAGCTATAACAATAGCTATCGACTTTAAATTGCTAAATTTGCAATAAAATTATTACTCAACAAAGAGCAGTGAACTATATCACAAGTTGTCTTTCATACCTTTTTCTTATGCAGTTTTTGCCAACTCCCTTGAAAAAAATACGCCTTGACTCCATCTGTAGGTGAATAATCCATCACTCATTGCCATATTCGGGCAGTGATTAGATAGCGTAGTGTTCTATGAGTTCCCTAAATGAAGCCGTTAGGCTAGATAAATGGCTATGGGCCGCAAGATTTTATAAAACCCGCTCTATCGCTCGTAACATGGTCGATGGTGGTAAAGTCCACTATAATGGCCAACGAAGCAAACCGAGTAAAATCGTTGAAGTGGGCGCCGAAGTAAGACTTCGTCAAGGCAACGAAGAAAAAACGGTGATCATCGAAAAAATTTCTGATCAACGCCGAGGCGCTCCCATCGCACAGACCTTGTATCGCGAAACTAATGAAAGTATAGCGAAACGTGAGGAACACGCGACTCAACGTAAGCTTAATGCCCACAACCCAAGTCCAGAACGCCGCCCAGATAAAAAGCAGCGCAGAGACATCATTAAGTTCAAACACCAATAAAAGCCGGAATTACCAACGAGGAAAGCACTCCATGGCAAATAATGTTTTAAACCGCTACCTATTCGAAGATCTTTCAGTACGTGGCGAGTTGGTACAATTGGATGAAGCGTACCAACGTGTTATCTCCAGCAAGGAATATCCGGCAGCAATAGAGAAACTGCTGGGTGAGCTACTCGTTTCAACCACTCTTTTAACTGCCACTCTTAAGTTCGAAGGCTCAATCACCATTCAGCTACAAGGCGACGGCCCTGTATCTCTTGCCGTTATCAACGGTGACCACAAGCAACGCGTTCGTGGCGTGGCTCGCTGGGAAGGCGATATTGCCGATGATGCAAGCCTCCACGATCTCATGGGCAAAGGTTACCTCGTTATCACTATCGAACCGAAAAACGGTGAGCGTTACCAAGGTGTCGTTGGATTAGAAGGTGATACTCTAGCCGACGTACTAGAAGGCTACTTCGCAAACTCAGAGCAGCTAAAAACGCGCCTATGGATCCGCACGGGCGAGCACGAAGGTAAAGCCCACGCAGCAGGCATGTTGATTCAAGTAATCCCTGATGGCACTGGTTCACCAGATGACTTCGAGCATCTAGAGCAACTGACTGACACGGTAAAAGATGAAGAGCTATTTGGTTTAGAAGCTAACGAACTACTATACCGCCTATATAACCAAGACAAAGTGCGCCTTTACGAACCGCAACCTGTCGAATTCCATTGTGGCTGTTCTCGTGATCGTAGTGGTGCCGCTATCATCACCGTTGAGAAAGCTGAAATTTATGACATTTTGGCTGAAGTAGGATCCGTTTCTTTACATTGTGATTACTGTGGCACGACCTATACGTTCGACGAAGCGGAAGTCACCGAGCTGTATGCACAAGCTTCTGCGGACAAGAAAACCCTGCATTAATTTACATAGCTTATCAAGCACGTAATTTACCCTACAAAATGCCAGCTTAATGCTGGCATTTTTGTGATCAATCCCTCGTAATGCCTCGCTTCAAGCGTAATAAAACAACTGCTTAATTTTAAACAATTAATAATGATTTTGCCCTAGCGCAAAGGATTGCGTGCACGATAAACTATTCCCACCAATATGTGACGGGTTACCTAAAACCTTATTGAAATCATGGATAAATTTTGAGCTATCTCCCTGTTTTCTCCCCGCCCCGTTGCTAGCATGGTGAGCAGATTAAAATTAAAACATTCTTACAAAATCCCTACAAAAATCCTTATAAGGAGCACCTATGACCGTTATGGAACATACTAAGGCTGCAACACTTGATCTAACCAAGCACGGACTGCATAACGTTAAAGAGGTTATTCGCAACCCTAGCTACGAAATGTTGTTTGAGGAAGAAACGCGTGAAGACCTAACAGGTTATGAGCGTGGCGTGGTTACTGAACTAGGTGCGGTTGCCGTTGACACTGGCATCTTTACTGGTCGCTCACCAAAAGATAAATACATCGTCAAAGATGCGACGACAGAAGAACATATGTGGTGGACGTCTGATCAAGTAAAAAATGACAACAAACCAATCACTCCAGAAGTGTGGGACGAGCTGAAAGAACTGGTCACAAACCAGCTTTCTAACAAACGCTTGTTTGTTGTTGACGGTTACTGTGGTGCAAACCCAGATACGCGTTTGAGCATTCGTGTTATCACTGAAGTCGCATGGCAAGCGCACTTCGTTAAAAACATGTTTATCCGCCCAACAGAAGAAGAATTGACAACATTTGAACCAGACTTCGTGGTAATGAATGGCGCAAAATGCACTAACCCAAAATGGGAAGAGCAAGGTCTGAACTCAGAAAACTTCACCGTATTTAACCTAACCGAGCGCATGCAACTTATCGGTGGTACTTGGTACGGCGGTGAGATGAAGAAAGGCATGTTCGCAATGATGAACTACTTCCTTCCATTAAAAGACATCGCATCAATGCACTGTAGCGCTAACATGGGCAAAGACGGCGACGTAGCGGTATTCTTTGGTCTCTCTGGTACCGGTAAAACCACACTATCAACTGACCCTAAACGTGCGCTAATTGGTGATGATGAGCACGGTTGGGATGATGACGGCGTCTTCAACTTCGAAGGTGGTTGTTACGCGAAAACCATCAAGCTATCGAAAGAAGCGGAGCCGGACATCTACAACGCGATTCGCCGTGATGCACTGCTAGAAAACGTAACGGTACGTAGCGATGGCTCTATCGACTTTGATGATGGTTCGAAAACAGAAAACACTCGTGTTTCTTACCCTATCTACCATATCGACAACATCGTTAAGCCAGTATCAAAAGGCGGTCACGCGAATAAAGTGATCTTCCTATCGGCGGACGCATTTGGTGTGCTACCTCCAGTGTCTAAATTGACACCTGAGCAAACGAAGTACCACTTCCTATCTGGCTTTACTGCAAAACTGGCAGGAACAGAGCGTGGTATTACTGAGCCAACGCCAACCTTCTCTGCATGTTTTGGCGCAGCGTTCCTAACGCTTCACCCAACTAAATACGCAGAAGTACTGGTTAAACGTATGGAAGCAGCAGGCGCTGAGGCTTACCTAGTGAACACAGGTTGGAACGGCACTGGCAAACGTATCTCGATTCAAGATACGCGCGGAATTATTGATGCGATTCTTGATGGTTCGATTGAAGATGCACCAACTAAGCACATTCCTATCTTCAACCTTGAAGTACCAACTTCGCTACCAGGTGTGGATCCAAGCATTCTAGACCCTCGCGACACGTACGTTGATCCACTTCAGTGGGAAAGCAAAGCGAAAGACTTGGCTGAACGCTTTATCAATAACTTTGATAAATACACGGACAATGCGGAAGGTAAATCTCTGGTTGCCGCTGGCCCTCAGATTGATTAAGTCGAGTAACAACGACGTCGCGTAAACCACAGTGATAAGTGGGCAGCCACTTATCACTTTTACTTAGACCAAGTTACAAAAAACCGCTTCAAGCCCCTCTTTTGAGGGGCTTTTTATTGAATACCGCAGAATATTGATACAAGCTAAAGCCTATCTAGTTTTATTTAATAGCAAACGTAGGTTCTAGCAGGGATGAAAACAGCGCGTCGATTTCTAATTCTGTTACTGGTTATCTTAGTTGCCATTCCGGCCACTACGATTGCGCTGTTAACAACATCTTACGCCGATGCAACTTGGCGTCTGCTATCAAACAGCATTTCCTTGCCCTTTCAAGCAGAAAGCGTGCGTTACGATTTTCCCTACCACCTAACTTTACAGGGTGTGAACACAAACGTAGACGACGCTTCTTATATCGAGCAAGTCGATTTATGGATGAATCCCGATGTTTATCGCGATGGTAAATGGATCGTTGATAGCTTATTGGTTGATGGACTTAATTTGCAGTATGGCGCGCCAAAGCTCAAGCCTTTAGATAACGTTTTGTTCCATCAAATCGCGCTCAAAAATATTGATTACGCCGACGAGCAGTTTTCTGGTAATGGCATTGACCTTCAAATTCAATCACCACAGTGGAATGGCCAGTTAATACCATATGGCGAGGTTCAACTTGCAGCCGACCAGATCTATTGGAATGGTGAAGCCTTTAATCAGGTCTTGGTCGACATGGACTACAAACCGCAAGACAGTACGCTCTATGGCACTTCATTTAACTGGCGTAACAGTCAAATTTCAGGGCAAGGCGAGCAGTATCCACAAGGCTGGTCTTTAGTGAATGTGACCATCAATAAGTTGCAACTCAATCATATCCAGCTCCAATCACTGCTTGCTAAGCCTTGGCAAGCAATACCATTCAAGATTAATCACATTAATAGCTTAGACTTACTGAACGCCGATATTGAATGGGGCGATTGGCACTGGCAAAACTTAGAGCTCTCCGTAGAAAACGCCACACTGCCACTATCTCTCTGGGAGACAACGGCTCAAGTTTCATTGCAGGCGGATAGCGTCCAATTCCAACAGCAAACCGCAATAGAGCCGCGTTTAAGTGCTGCTATAGAGCCTGGAAAAATCCAGCTCAACGATCTCAGCTTAGATTGGCAGCAAGGTCGTGTGCAGGTCTCTGGGGGGTTCACTCCAACGCAATGGCAACTCGAAGAAGCCTCCATTCAAGGCCTCAAGTGGGCAATACAACCTGAAGATAACCAAAACTGGTGGCACGCAGCCATCAGTAAGTTAGATCATGTCACAATCCAACGACTCGACATCGAGCGCAGCCAAATCATTCAGCTATCTCACGAACCTTATTGGCAGTTCTCCGGTTTAAACATCGAAGGGCAGCAGCTTGATCTTAAACAGGTCAATCAACGTTGGGGCCTTTGGTATGGGGATCTGGAAGCCAGCGTAGTCAACGCCAGTTATAACCAAGTACTCACGTCTCATGCTGCACTTGCCATGCAAAGTGAGAATGGCTTTTGGCAACTGACACGCCTTTTTGCACCACTCGAGCAAGGCTACGTAGAAGGCATCGGACAGATAGACCTAAGTACTCCGAGCCAGCCTTGGGCGCTCAACCTCAATGCCGATGGCATTCCCTTATCACTCTTCCACGATTATTTACCCGACACACTGGCTATTGATGGTTTTTCCGATCTCAGCCTCGCTCTACAAGGATTATCAGGTGATCGCAACATGCTGGCCTACAGCTTATCGGGTGAAGTGGAAGCCAACCTACGAGATACCCGTTTTAAATCCCAAGCGAATCATTCGCTCAAAGCCATTACCTTAAGTCCGCTGCGTTTAAGCGCGCAACGAGGGAAAGTCGCCATAGAACCAGTCACCATTTCAGGGAAAGCTATGAGTGGTAGGGTTTGGGGCGAGTTTGATATGGCCAACAACCCGCTAAATGGCATTGTTTATCAATGGAAGGACTCGTGCGGGAGCGTTGAAGGCGATCTACTCAGTGGCGAAATCCATCATAATGAGTGTTTAAAAGCACCAGCTCCAAAAGAACCGGCTGATGTTGAAAGTACTCCACAAACACATGAATCATCCATTGAGCAGCCAACTGCGATCGATAACATCAATGTGGAGATTCAAGAGGAAGAGCTTTCCGAAGAAATTGTCGAAGAAGACGAAGCATCTGTCACTGATCCCACCGCAGAGGAACAAATCCTCCCACCGACAGAGCAAGAAAGCGAAAAGAATAAGCGCCCTACAGATCAGTAAGGCGCCCTCTCATTAACAACTGAGTAATTGCGAATAGTTCGGTATCAGCATATAGGTACCAACAAAATCTACGGCTGGCGTGTCGCCACTATAAATCACCACGTGAATGACGATGCGTGCTTTGCGCCCTGACTCCAATCGATCTAGGTCACCACTGATCCCATCCAACGAAGTACTTGCCACGGGGTTTTGTTCGACTGGTTGACGATAACGAATCGAGCTGTCGGCCAACACAATATCACCATGCAAACCGCGCTCTTTAAGCAGCAGCCACGTCATACCCCACCCCGTCAAGGTGGCTAAAGTAAAAGCTGACCCCGCGAACATGGTGTTATGCGGATTAAGGTTCGGATTAAGTTGCGCGCAGCATTCAAACTGGTAACCCGTGTACTGGTTAATTTTGATCCCCATTTTGTCACTAATTGGGATCTGTTGCTCCCAGCGCTGCTGAAGTTCAGTGCACCATTCTGGGCGACGTAACACATTCGCCATCGGATCCAATGGCTTCACCATTTGTTGGTGACGCACAGGACCGCGCTCGTCGGTTAGTTCACCGCGACGCTCAAAGCCATTTTTCTCGTAAAATGCGATAGCATCTTCACGGGCATTACACACCAAGCGCTTCGCCCCTTCTTGGCGTGCTAACGACTCTAGCGCGACCAGAACCAGCGAGCCCATCCCCTTACTGCGGCGATTATTTTTAACCGCCATATAGCGGATTTGGCCATCATTATCCGGCGTAATGTATAAACGACCGATCGCCATAGGACGCCCTCGACCATCAACAATCATACGGTGATGGCTCATTTCATCGTATTCATCGCGTTCAGAGCCAATTGGCATACGCCATGGCTCACGAAGCAGTTGCCAGCGAAACTGATAATACTTGTTTATCTGATTATCGGTTTTGGGAGTAATGAGTTTGAACATATCAATCCTTTGAAAGCACAACACTAATAAATGTCGGGAAAATCACTCCAAGCCAATTCCATGAGCTTGGAGTTAAAGCTTAGACCATGGCGCTTGTGTTACCAGACTAGACCTGCAACCAAAACGTCACCGGACCGTCATTCACTAAGGACACTTTCATATCGGCAGCGAAGCGGCCACGCTGTGTGGGTAAAACTTGTTCACACAAATCAGAAAAGTAATCATACAAGCGCTCAGCATCAGCAGGATGCGCACCGCGAGAAAAGCCAGCACGAGTGCCTTTTTTTGTATCCGCAGGTAACGTAAATTGAGAAACCACCAGCACTTTGCCTTCTACCTGTTTGACATTCAGGTTCATCTTACCTTCATCATCTTCGAACACGCGGTAGGTCGTAACACGCTCCATCAAGCGTTTTGCTTTGGCCTCATCGTCGTCTTTCTCTACTCCTAATAAGACCAGCAGACCACGATCAATTTCCCCTACGACTTCACCATCCACACGGACGGCAGCTTCACTGACTCGTTGAATTAGCGCTATCACTACTCTCGCTTCCTTCATTTGCTAACTGAGATTCAGCCGACGAGTGTATCATGTCTAAATCTTCACTCCAGTGCTCTCGCTCACCAAGCGCAGCTGTGACTTCCGCACCCAATAACACGATCATCCAGCATAAATACACCCAAACAAACAAGATAGGAATCGCGGCTAACGCGCCGTAAATGAGCTGATAAGAGGGGAACTGCGTGATGTAGAGTGCAAAGCCCTTTTTACTTAATTCGAACAGTATCGCAGCGACTGCTGCCCCCATCGCGCCATGAGCCAGGTGCACTTTTTTATTCGGCACCAGAATATATAAGCCAAGGAAAGCGAAAAAAGACAACAACAGCGGTAACCAACGTAAAAACAGATTGAACGCACCAGATAATGTCTCGTTCTCTAAAATTTGCAGTGAGGTCACGTACGATGTAGCCGCGATACTCGCACCGACCATGATCGGCCCTAACGTGAGTACCATCCAATACATAGAGAATGAAAATACTAAACGGCGCTTATCTTTAACTCGCCAAATGTAGTTTAAGTTCTTATCAATGTTCGAAATCAGCATGACTGCAGCAATGAATAAAAACCCACCGCCAACCGCGCTCATTTTGCCCGTATTCGCCACAAATTCCTGCAATGCCGTATGTACAGCTTCCCCAGATGCCGGAACAAAATTCTCAATAATGTAGCCTTGCAACACCTCACCGACGTTCGCAAAAACGGGAAATTTCGACAATATTGATAACAATACCGTCAGCATTGGCACGATGGATAACAAGGTAATGTAGGCAAGATAGCCCGCGTTCACATTGACGCGATCATGCGTTAATCGCTTAAGAAGATACTTAAAAAACGCGACGCAACTTGGCAGTAGATTGATTAATCTTGCCTTGTAACTCTCTGATAACTGGTTCATAGTTCATCCCATAATTAGCGTCGAGGACATAAGAATGCCTTATTTATTAGCAATTGTACTATCAATTTTCACTTTAACAGGGTGTCAATCTGCTTATTACTCAGCGATGGAGCAAGTTGGGTACCATAAACGAGATATTATGGTCGACCGCGTTGAAGATGCCAAAGAATCTCAACAAGATGCACAAGAAGAATTCACCAGTGCACTTGAAGCCTTATCTGCGATCACCAACTTTGATGGTGGTGAGCTAGAAAGTGTCTACAACAAAATCAATGACAAGTACGAAGACAGCGAAAAAGCGGCGCAAGACGTTCGTGACCGCATTGCTGCGATTGAAGACGTTTCCGGCGCACTGTTTAATGAATGGCAAGACGAACTAGAGCTGTACTCGAGCGCGAAATTGCGCCGTTCAAGCGAACAAAAGCTACGTGAAACCAAAGCTTCGTACAAAACCATGCTTAGCGCAATGAAGCGTGCAGAGAAAAAGATGACGCCTGTACTAAATACACTGCGCGACAACACGTTGTACTTGAAACACAACCTTAACGCGAGTGCGATTGGCTCTCTACAAGGTGAATTTTCTAGTCTAGAGAAAGACATTCAGTTTGCCATCAAACAGATGAACGAAGCGATTGCAGAGTCTGATAAATTCCTACAAAAGCTCAATCAAAAGTAAATGATTCAAACCTCCTCCTAGCGAGGAGGTTTTAGTCTGCGACCTCACCAACTAAACCGATGACTCTTCGAACAAAGCCTACTCGTTCTAGCACACTGCCCCATGGCACTTCTACCACTTCGTAACCCAACTCAGCATAGATATCCACTAAGGATTGATGAATCTCCAATGCTTCTTCAAAGCTGTGTGGACGCACTTCATCTTGCACGTAAATGGATGCTTCAGGTCGACAAGTAAACACCTGACTATGGTACCCAGCACTTTCAGTTAAGAAAGCTTGGTCAACCTTACAACCGCCCACTTGTAAGTAAGCAATGATGTCTGGGATCGCGCGATCAACAAACGCAATGTCATGACAACGCGCATCACTCTTTTGCTTGCTCATCAAGTCGAGACACAATTGAGCAAACTCAGGCAGGTTCGTCCACGGCAAGATACCGTCGTCTAACTGGTTTTGCTGTTCAATCAGCGTACGAGAGCTCTCTGCAAACGTCGCATACCCTTGCCGCTCTAATGCATTCAGTAGGGTGGTTTTCCCCGCACCTGGGCCACCAGTAATCACAATTGGCTTCATGCTGATATGTTCATTCTCTAGATACAAAAAACCCTGAGCATAACTCAGGGCTTCTTCTTAATTGAATCGCTTAACGAAAATTATTTCGCGCCACGAGAAGCACGTTTACGATCGCTTTCCGTTAGGAATTTCTTACGGATACGGATGCTTTCAGGTGTTACTTCTACTAGCTCATCGTCATCGATGAACTCAAGCGCTTGCTCTAGTGTCATGATGATTGGCGGAGTTAGAACCTGTGCGTCATCGGTACCAGATGCACGAACGTTGGTTAGCTGCTTACCTTTCAGTGCGTTTACTGTTAGGTCGTTGTCGCGGCTGTGAATACCGATGACCATGCCTTCGTAAACTTCCACACCGTGACCGATAAATAGACGACCACGTTCTTGAAGGTTGAACAGTGCGTTAGTTAGCGCTTTACCCGCAGCGTTAGCAATCAGAACACCGTTGATACGCTGACCGATGTTACCGCCTTTGTGTGGGCCGTAGTGGTCAAACGTATGGTATAGAAGACCAGAACCAGAAGTCAGTGTCATGAATTCCGTTTGGAAGCCGATCAGACCACGAGATGGCATGATGAAGTCCATACGTACACGGCCTTTACCGTCTGGAGCCATATCTTTCAGCTCACCTTTACGTAGGCCGATATTCTCCATGATACCGCCTTGGTGCTCTTCCATTACGTCGATAGTTACCGTTTCAAACGGTTCCATTAGCTGACCATCTTCTTCTTTGATGATTACTTCTGGACGAGATACGGCAAGCTCGAAGCCTTCACGACGCATGTTTTCGATCAGGATAGACAAGTGAAGCTCACCACGGCCTGATACGCGGAATTTGTCTGGATCGTCTGTTTGCTCAACGCGCAGTGCAACGTTGTGTACCAGTTCCTTCTCTAGACGCTCAAGGATGTTACGTGAAGTGACGAACTTACCTTCTTTACCAGCGAATGGAGACGTGTTTACTTGGAACGTCATGGTTACTGTTGGTTCATCAACAGACAGTGCTGGTAGTGCTTCTACTGCGTTTTGTGCACAGATAGTGTCAGAGATTTTAAGCTCGCCAAGACCAGTGATTGCAATGATATCACCCGCGTTAGCTTGCTCAACTTCGTGACGCTCTAGGCCTAGGTAGCCCATTACTGTGCCCACTTTACCGTTGCGAGTTTTGCCGTCTGCACCAACAACCGTTACTTGCTGGTTTGGCTTAACGCTACCACGAGTTACACGGCCAACGCCGATAACGCCAACGTAAGAGCTGTAATCCAACTGAGAGATTTGCATCTGTAGTGGACCATCTAGGTCAACTTCTGGTGCAGCTACTTCGCCAACGATAGTTTCGAATAGCGGTTCCATGTTCTCGCCAGTTTCGCCTTCTTCTAGAGAAGCCCAACCGTTAAGAGCAGAAGCGTAAACCACTTTAAAGTCTAACTGTTCGTCAGAAGCACCTAGGTTGTCGAATAGGTCGAACACTTGGTCCATAACCCAATCAGGACGTGCGCCAGGGCGGTCAATCTTGTTGATAACAACGATTGGTTTTAGACCATGAGCAAACGCTTTTTGTGTTACGAAACGCGTTTGAGGCATTGGACCATCAACCGCGTCAACGATAAGTAGTACAGAGTCTACCATCGACATGATACGTTCAACTTCGCCACCGAAGTCCGCGTGTCCCGGAGTATCTACGATGTTGATACGGTAATCGTTCCAGTCGATTGCTGTGTTTTTAGCAAGAATGGTAATACCGCGCTCTTTCTCGATGTCGTTCGAGTCCATGACTCGCTCTTCAGCTTCACCGCGAGACTCAAGCGTGCCTGATTGTTGTAGCAGCTTGTCAACCAACGTGGTTTTACCGTGGTCAACGTGCGCGATGATCGCGATATTTCTTAATTTATCAATCTGTGGAGTAGCCATGGATATTGATTCACTTAGATAGATGAAATGCCCCCACGCTGAGAACGGGTGCTCTCTGGCGACATTTGCTGATTAAAAAAACGGCCATAATGTACCAGATTTTAGCAAAAAGCCTAGAAATATGTGATCTACTCCCGAGCATTTCTGCGATTTTTACGCTTAATGCCCATTTTCTTCCTCAGAACGAATTGATTAAACGCAACTTTATTCCAATCGATGCATAATTCAAATTGACTCTTGCTCAAAAACTGGGCTGAATAAGCAATGCGCCTGTCACATTATGGTGCAATAATGATTTTCCGCACCACAATAGTGCAAGTAAAGATCATTTTGGTGCAATCATCTGCACCAAGCTAGCGCCAAAAAACACAATTGCTTGAAATTAATGGAATATTTTTTTTGGCACGGTTTTGGCTTTAGTTAAAACAGCATCGATTAATGAAAAGTCAAATTGATTAATCAATGCCAGGTTTCATGAATAATTCATAAATCGAGCTTTTACCGCTTATTAACACTGGAGGTTATCCAAGATGTCAGTAGAAAACGTTCTATCGCTGATCCAAGAAAACGAAGTTAAGTTTGTTGACCTACGCTTCACTGATACAAAAGGTAAAGAGCAGCACATTTCGATCCCTGCTCACCAAATCGACGCAGACTTCTTCGAAGAAGGTAAAATGTTCGATGGTTCATCAGTTGCTGGCTGGAAAGGTATCAACGAATCAGACATGGTAATGATGCCTGACGCATCTTCTGCTGTGCTTGACCCATTCACGGAAGACGCAACACTAAACATCCGTTGTGACATCTTAGAGCCGGCAACAATGCAAGGCTACGACCGTGACCCACGTTCTATCGCAAAACGCGCTGAAGACTTCATGCGCTCTACTGGCGTTGCAGATACTGTACTTATCGGTCCTGAGCCAGAATTCTTCCTATTTGACGACGTGAAGTTCGCGACTGACATGTCAGGCTCTTTCTTCAAGATCGATGACGTAGAAGCAGCATGGAACACAGGTTCTGATTACGAAGAAGGTAACAAAGGTCACCGTCCAGGCGTTAAAGGTGGTTACTTCCCTGTAGCTCCAGTGGATTCATCTCAAGATATCCGTTCTGCTATGTGTCTAGTAATGGAAGAGATGGGTCTTGTTGTTGAAGCACACCACCACGAAGTGGCAACAGCGGGTCAAAACGAAATCGCAACTCGTTTCAACACGCTAACAACCAAAGCTGACGAAATCCAAATCTACAAGTACGTTGTACACAACGTTGCTCACGCGTTTGGTAAAACAGCGACGTTCATGCCTAAACCACTTGTTGGTGACAACGGTAGCGGTATGCACGTTCACCAATCTCTAGCGAAAAATGGTGTAAACCTATTTGCTGGTGACAAGTACGGCGGTCTATCTGAAATGGCGCTTTACTACATTGGCGGTATCATCAAACACGCTCGTGCAATCAACGCATTTGCTAACCCATCAACAAACTCGTACAAACGTCTTGTACCAGGCTTCGAAGCGCCAGTTATGCTTGCTTACTCTGCACGTAACCGCTCTGCTTCTATCCGTATCCCTGTGGTACCAAGCCCGAAAGCACGTCGTATCGAAGTTCGTTTCGGTGACCCAGCGGCTAACCCATACCTATGCTTTGCATCAATGCTAATGGCTGGTCTTGACGGTATTAAGAACAAGATCCACCCAGGCGAAGCAATGGATAAAGACCTTTACGATCTACCAGCAGAAGAAGCAGCAGAAATCCCAACGGTTGCATACTCACTGAAAGACGCACTAGCAGAGCTAGATGCTGACCGTGAATTCCTAACAGCAGGTGGTGTATTCTCTGACGACTTCATCGACTCTTACATCGAGCTGAAATCTCAGGACGTAGAGCGCGTGAACATGACAACTCACCCAGTTGAGTTCGAACTTTACTACTCTGTATAAGGTCGACACTGTGTAAAATGTAAACACAGCAACAAAATATTAGGCTCGCCTCGCAGGCGGGCCTTTTTTGTATTCGTCAGTCAAGATTCGACGTTTAACATGAGGGGATAATAAAAATACGCTTGGACTTTTTACCTTGTAGGTCAAAGAGCTAAGCCATTGAAACGTGAAATCATCGATCAAAAGAAGGTGAGCAATGAAAGTTCAGCTTATTCCATCGCTATGTGCTCTCAGCGGATTATTAATCGTCTCCATCGCATCAGCGCAGGTTGCTTATACATGGGTAGATAAAAATGGCGTGGTTCATTTTAGTGATACGCCAAACCAAGGTGCAAAAGCCATCGCGCTGCCAAACCTTGAAGCCAGCGCACCGGCTCCTAAGGTAGAAAGCACGGAATCACTCGCCCCTCAGACCAAGCTATCTAAAGAGCCACAAAACAAGCCGGAAAAGAAAACCGATAAACCTCTCCCATTAAAGCTCTCGATGCTGACTCCTCAACATAACGAAACCATCCGCAGCAACCGAGGCATCATCAATATTCAACTGGAAACCAATCGCAAGCTTGGTATCGGCGAACAGTTGCAACTGCTGCTCGACGGAAAACCTTATGGTGCGCCACAAAGCCATATGATGTGGCAGTTAAACAATATTGACCGAGGCACCCACACACTGGCCGTGCACGCGAAAAGAAGCGGCAAGCTTATTGCATCTACTAGCCCTATAACGGTGCATTTACATAGAGCAAGTGTTAAGCCGACCGTAAAAGGGGCAAAATAGAATATCTGGTGAAAAAAATAGCATCACTGCGGTGCTTTTCACTTTTTCTTCTGAGATTTATTCGCCATACTTAACGTTCAATTGCACCATTATTGTGCAACGCACAATCTTAAAGCAAAACAAGGACGTAATGTGGATACCAGTCTTCCTAGTGCCATTCTCAACAACATGGTGACAGCAACGCTGATTCTTGATGATGGATTGGCTATCCGTTATGCCAATCCGGCTGCCGAGTTGCTGTTTTCTCAAAGCGCGAAACGTATTGTTGAACAATCGCTTTCTCAATTGATTCAACATGCGTCGCTGGATCTCGCGCTGCTCACTCAACCATTGCAAAGTGGCCAAAGCATCACCGACAGTGACGTCACTTTCGTTGTTGATGGCCGCCCCTTAATGCTAGAGGTGACAGTTAGCCCAATCACTTGGCAAAAACAACTGATGTTACTCGTCGAGATGCGCAAAATTGATCAGCAGCGACGACTCTCTCAAGAACTGAACCAGCACGCCCAACAACAAGCGGCGAAACTGTTAGTCCGAGGGCTTGCACATGAGATCAAAAACCCGCTAGGTGGATTACGTGGTGCAGCGCAATTGCTAGAAAAAATGCTGCCAGATCCCTCTCTCACCGAGTATACGCACATCATTATTGAGCAAGCCGACCGTTTAAGAGCGCTCGTTGATCGATTACTCGGGCCACAAAAGCCAGGTAAAAAGACACAAGAAAACTTGCATCAAATTCTGGAAAAGGTCCGCCAGTTGGTTGAATTAGAATCGCAACGTTCAATCGTGATTGAACGCGATTACGACCCGAGCTTGCCAGAAATTTTGATGGATGCGGACCAAATCGAACAGGCTATGCTTAATATCGTCAGTAATGCGGCGCAAATTCTTAGCCATCAAGAACACGGTAAAATCACCATTCGCACCAGAACGGTGCATCAAGCTAATATTCACGGCAAACGCTGTAAACTCGCTGCGCGTGTCGAAATCACAGACAACGGCCCTGGCATTCCACCGGAATTACAAGACACGCTGTTCTATCCCATGGTCAGTGGCCGCGAGGGAGGAACTGGCTTAGGGCTGTCTATTTCACAAAATTTGATCGACCAGCACAATGGAAAAATAGACGTAGAAAGCTGGCCTAGTCACACAACATTTACTATTTATTTGCCGATCTGATTGCACTAATGGACTTCAAGTCGCATCAGTTTTTCGGTTTGCTGCAAGGATTACTAC
Source organism: Vibrio sp. A1-1 (assembly GCF_021728175.1). Taxonomy (NCBI): domain Bacteria; kingdom Pseudomonadati; phylum Pseudomonadota; class Gammaproteobacteria; order Vibrionales; family Vibrionaceae; genus Vibrio; species Vibrio sp. A1-1. The sequence goes on along the minus strand of NZ_JAKKCL010000010.1, from coordinate 89,259 downwards.
ATGAGTAAAGGATATGTTTGGGTCGTTGATGACGACAGTTCCATTCGCTGGGTGATGGAGAAAACGCTCTCCTCTGCCAACATAAAATGCGAAACCTATGCCGATGGGGAAAGCGTTTTGATGGCGCTCGAACGCGAAGTACCAGATGTGCTGGTATCAGACATTCGCATGCCGGGCATTGATGGATTAGAACTGCTAAAACAAGTACAGCGCGATTACCCAGACCTTCCCGTGATTATCATGACCGCCCACTCAGATTTGGATGCGGCAGTGAATGCGTACCAAAAAGGCGCCTTTGAATACTTACCAAAACCTTTTGATATCGATGAAACCTTAACTCTGGTTGAACGAGCGATTGCACACAGTCACGAAAATAAACGTGAGCAACTCTCTCCAGAAGACATTCCCGCGGAAACGCCAGAAATCATCGGTGAAGCGCCAGCCATGCAAGAAGTATTTCGCGCCATTGGTCGTCTTTCTCGCTCCTCAATTTCAGTATTGATTAACGGTGAATCGGGCACGGGTAAAGAGCTCGTTGCTCATGCGTTGCACCGCCATAGTCCTCGCGCCAACAAACCTTTTATTGCACTCAATATGGCGGCGATTCCCAAAGATCTGATTGAGTCAGAGTTGTTTGGTCATGAAAAAGGGGCATTTACCGGGGCGAACAATGTTCGCCAGGGTCGATTCGAACAAGCCAATGGCGGCACCCTATTTTTAGACGAAATCGGTGACATGCCGTTAGATATTCAAACCCGTTTGCTGCGTGTTCTGGCCGACGGACAGTTTTATCGAGTGGGCGGTCACTCCCCAATCAGCGTCGACGTAAGGATTGTCGCGGCAACACACCAGAATTTAGAAAAGCTGGTGCATGAAGGCGATTTCCGTGAAGACTTATTCCATCGCTTGAACGTGATTCGAGTGCAGATTCCGGCATTGCGTGAACGTAAGCAAGACATCGAAAAACTTACGCAGCATTTTCTTATCCGAGCGGCTGATGAGCTGGGGGTCGAAACCAAAACTCTGCATCCGTCGACCGTTGAAATTCTTAACCGCCTTGATTGGCCGGGCAACGTGCGTCAATTAGAGAATATTTGCCGTTGGTTAACCGTCATGGCCAGTGGTAGCGAGGTATTGCCAAACGACTTACCAAGCGAACTGCTGGAAGAGAAAAAATCCATTTCGGACTCTGAGCATGGCAGCTGGCAAGAACAATTGGCGGATTGGGCACGTCAATCACTTGCGGCAGGAGATAAAGAACTGCTTTCTTATGCTTTACCAGAATTTGAGCGCATTTTATTAGAGGCAGCTTTGGAGCACACTAAAGGTCACAAGCAAGATGCCGCTAAAGTATTAGGCTGGGGGCGAAACACGCTTACCAGAAAATTAAAAGAATTGTACTGACAATCACTTACGTGGTGCGTTAACAACGAGAGTCGTTTGTCACTCGATATTAACAAAAATATCAGTACAATTGTGGCGCACCACCATCTATGTGATTAGGCAATGTCTACTGCTACGACTCAAATTACACTGCGTACCGCTGTTCTCATTCCATTTGTCATGATCTTCTTACTGGCGATCGGTGTCATTGTCTACGTCCAAAAACAAAGCTACGAAGAAGTGGTCACAGATATCAGCGACAAACAACTTTCCGTGTTAACCGAAAGTGTCCACGACCACCTTAATAGCTATCTGCGCAAGCCGTTTACTGCGGTTATGGCTCTCGCGCATAACGTCAGCTATCACAACCTTTATCATCCTCACGACACCTCAGATATTCAAAGCTACCTGCTGAGTGCATTCAAAAACCTTTACCAATCGATACCGCAGTTGGATGTCATCGCATTTGGTTCAGAAAGCGGTGACTTTGCCGGGTTCCGCCGCGAGCTTTCCGACGATTACACCTTAATGGTTCAAGATCGATATACCGATGGTGATCTGATTATTTATGGCACCAACCATGTGAGTAATAGCATTCGAACGGTTATCTCTCCATACGATCCTCGCACTCGCCCATGGTATACGCCCGTCGCAGAGACTCAAACCTCGATGTGGTCTGAGATTTATACGAATGCCGATGAACGCCAGGATATTACGCTGTCAGCCATGACACCAGTGTATAAACACGACCAATTTGCTGGCGTTTTGGTGACAGACATTCGCATCAACACATTTAACGAATTTCTACGTGAGTTAAAATACAACACCAAAGCTTCGGTCTACATCATGGACCCAGAGCATCGTTTAATCGCTCACTCAGGCCCGGGAAGCGTCATCTCATGGGGCACAAAGTTTTCTGATAAAGGGCAGCGTTTGTTTGCGGCTGAAAACGCAGATCCGATCATCAAAATCAGTGCGAGCCGCGTTCGGTCGTTTGATCTCAACAATACTAAGCAACCTTACACCTTTTCATTTGAGCATGACGGCCAACGTATTTTCAGCCGACTAACCCCATACCGAGATCAAAACGGTTTAACATGGTTTATTGGCACCTCTATATCTGAATCCGAGTTGCTGGGTACATTGCCGAAAAGCCAACAAAAGAGTTGGCTGGTCGGGTTTATCGTCAGCTTATTTGGTATCGCCATCAGTTGGATCATTTTCAACCGAGTCACCAGACCGATTAACGCGACGGCCGACGCCGCCCAACACCTTGCGAATGGCGATTGGGACAGCAGTATGCCAAAACCTGGTTATGTGTATGAGACAACGGTACTTGTGCATGCCTTTAATGAGATGACGAGTAACCTCAGAGCCTCATTTAAAGCGTTGCGTGAACAGTTGGTTTATGACTCTCTGACACGCTTATACAGTCGTCAGGGCTTGGTCGAAATCTGTGAGAACCAATCTCACCTGTGCCACGGCAGTTTATTTTTACTTGGTATCAACAAATTTAGAGATATCAACGACAGTGTGGGTCATCATAACGGTGATCAACTGTTGGTCAGCATCGCAGAAAGGCTAAAACAAGAGTTTAGTGATAACGCGTTACTGGCTCGGATTGGTGGTGATGAGTTCGCAGTGTTTCTCTCAAACGCCGATACGGAAGCCAAAGTTAAACAAACCGAGCGTCGATTACAGCAACTCTTTTCCACCCCATTTATGGTGGAAGGTGAGAATGTAGTGATGAAGATTTCACTTGGCATTGTGCAAACCCAACCAAATGAAACCATGCCGCTGTGGCTTCGCAACGCCAGCATCGCATTAAGCTACGCCAAGCAAGACTCACTGACCGGTGTCTGTCATTACAGCCCTGAACTGGCAAGCGCTTCAAAGTTCCGCACCCAAATGCTGACTAAGATTCAAACTGGCATCGAAAACCAAGAGTTTGTCCCTCATTATCAACCTATTGTGGATCTCGCTAGTGGTAATGTGTGTGGCGCAGAAGCGCTGGCGCGCTGGCACAGTGACTCAGGAATGGTGTCACCATTAGATTTTATTCCAATCGCAGAAGAAAGCGGCATGATCAAAGCCATTGGCCAACAAATTCTGTTACAAGCTTGCCGCGATACATACCAAGCCATTCAAAGTAATCAGTGGCCATCAGACTTCCAACTGCATGTGAACATCTCCGTTAATCAACTGTCCTGCCCTGATTTTGTCGATACAGTGACCAACGTGTTGGATATCACAAAATTACCTGCCAGTAACCTAACACTGGAGATCACCGAGTCGCGCATTATTGATAGCGCACCAACCACACTGGAAAATATGACCAAACTGCGTGATATGGGGATTGGTATCGCGATCGATGATTTCGGTACCGGTTACTCATCACTGGGTTATCTTCACTCACTGCCATTTACTTGTTTGAAGATTGATCGCACCTTCATCAATCAACTCACGCAAGAAAACTTAGACAGTTCGGTCGTTGCTGCGGTCATCAATATCACCGCGGGCCTCAAAACCAATGTCGTCGCAGAAGGCGTAGAGGATAGCAATCAAGCACAATTACTACGCTCTTTAGGCTGCAACCAAGTGCAAGGCTTCTATTACAGCCGTCCAATGCCACTAGAAGAGTGGCCAACACATTTGGTTAACATGAAGTAGAAAAGAGCGAGAATCGTTGATTTCCTAGACATCCTCTACTGACAATCTACCTAACTGTTATTTATACTTAACTGCAAATCTTACCCATGTATTGTCACAGATGATGTTTGGGCCCTGTTCCAGTTCATAACTATCCGGATCGACATAATGATAACGAAGAACCTTCCTCTTACTGATTTGCACCGCCACCTCGACGGTAACATTCGTACTAAAACGATTCTTGAGCTTGGCCAAAAATTTGGTATTGCTCTGCCAGCGTACGATATTGAGTCTCTAACTCCTCACGTTCAAATTGTCGAAGCGGAACCCTCTCTTGTTGCTTTCCTTTCTAAGCTCGACTGGGGTGTTGCGGTACTGGGCGACCTAGATGCATGTCGTCGTGTGGCGTACGAAAACGTAGAAGACGCACTAAACGCTCAAATCGATTACGCTGAACTGCGTTTCTCACCATACTACATGGCAATGAAACACAAGTTACCAGTAGCGGGTGTTGTTGAAGCAGTCGTGGACGGTGTGCAAGCGGGTATGCGCGATTTTGGCGTGAAAGCCAACCTGATCGGCATCATGAGTCGCACATTTGGCACCGACGCATGCCAACAAGAACTGGACGGCATTCTGAGCCAAAAAGATCACATCGTTGCCGTCGACTTGGCGGGTGACGAACTGGGCCAACCGGGCGATCGCTTTGTGTCTCACTTCAAACAAGTACGCGACGCTGGCCTTGGGGTAACGGTTCATGCTGGTGAAGCAGCAGGTGCAGAGAGCATGTGGCAAGCAATCAATGAGCTGGGCGCAACTCGTATCGGTCACGGCGTAAAAGCGCTCCACGATCCAAAACTGATGGATTACCTAGCAGAAAACCGCATTGGTATTGAGTCTTGCCTAACATCAAACTACCAAACAAGCACGGTAGAAACGTTAGAAAACCACCCTCTCAAACAGTTCCTAGAGCATGGCGTTCTTGCGTGTCTGAACACTGACGATCCAGCGGTAGAAGGCATCGAACTGCCATACGAATACGAAGTAGCGGCACCAGCAGCTGGTCTGAGCCAAGACCAGATTCGCCAAGCACAAATCAATGGTCTTGAGATTGCATTCCTTTCAGAAGCAGAAAAAGCGGAACTGAAAGCAAAAGTAAAAGATCGCGCTTAAATCCAGCGAAAACACAAAAAAATGCCAGCATCTGCTGGCATTTTTTATATCTTGAATCGGCGTCTATGATTAGATAACACGAGAGAATTGTTGCTGACGCGCCTTCGCTCGCAGGTACTTATCGAAGCTCATACAAATATTACGGATCAGCAAACGACCTCGCAGCGTCACACGAATTTCATTGTCATCCACTTCCACCAGCTCATCGTTGATGAAGGTCTGAAGTAGCTGCAAGTCTTCTTTAAAGTACTGATCAAACTTCACTTTAAACTCAGACTCGATCGCTTTCTTGTCTAGTTTAAAATTACAAATCAGCTGCTTGATCACTTCGCGACGTAGCAAATCATCAGAGTCCAGCGAGACCCCTTTCCACAATGCGTGACGAAGTTCGTTGACTTGAGCGTAGTATTTCTTCAGCTCTTTCTGGTTTTGCGCGTATGCATCGCCAATCATCGAGATTGCAGAGACACCAAAGCCAACCAAATCACATTCACCTTGTGTGGTGTAGCCTTGGAAGTTGCGATGCAAAATACCTTCGCGCTGAGCAACGGCAAGTTCGTCATCAGGCAATGCAAAATGGTCCATACCGATGAACTGGTAGCCAGCACCAGTCAGTGTCGCGATGGTATCTTGCAGAATCGCCATCTTCTCTTCTGCTTTAGGCAGATCTTCGTCTTTAATCTTACGCTGCGCTGCAAATAGCTGTGGCATGTGCGCGTAGTTAAACACGGACAGACGGCCCGGCTGCATTTCCAGTACTTGTTCTAACGTCTTGGCAAAAGAGTCTTTGGTTTGCTTTGGCAAGCCGTAGATCAAATCTAGGTTTGTCGAACGGAAACCCAACTCTTTTGCGCGCGCAACCATCGCAAAGATGAACTCTTCATCTTGCTCACGGTTCACCAGTTTTTGCACTTCTTTGTTGAAGTCCTGAACACCGATGCTCAAGCGGTTAAAGCCTTCACTACGCAGGTGATCCAGCATGGTGATCTGAATTTCACGCGGGTCAACTTCGATACTGATTTCAGCATCACTGCTAAAGGTAAACTCTTGGCGCAACAGGCTCATTACGCGTGTAATTTGCTTTTCAGAAAGGAACGTTGGCGTACCACCACCAAAGTGCAATTGCGTTACCGTTCTGCCCACCAATAAGGCTGCACGTTGACGAATCTCATGCTCAAGCACATCGAGGTATTCGTCCGCTTTGTGCGAGTGGCGCGTGATGACTTTATTACAACCACAGTAGTAACAAAGCTTGTGACAGAACGGAATGTGTACGTACAGCGATAATGGGCGGTCTGGGTACTGAGTGCATGCCATATCATAATCAGAAATGGTGAACGCTTCATGGAACTCCAGCGCCGTTGGGTACGACGTGTAGCGAGGACCGGAATAGTTGTACTTATCCAATACCGCTTGATCCCAGACGATTTGCTGCTTCGATTCAGTGTGTTGATTCGACATGGTGGTACTTTCCGTTAAATGCTAGGGCAACGAAAGCCGTCACCCGATATTCAGAGCCGCTATTTTGCCATACGACGATGACAAGCGTGGCAACGCCGACTGGCTTTTTAATTATAAAACTAAAGAAGTGCTAGCGTGATCACGATACCCCCAGCAGTCATAAGGAAACCATTGGGGGTAACTATTAAATCATCTGAATATTGATTTGATTATTCAGTGGCTGGACGTTTTTCTGCAACACTTTGAGCTCTTCAATGATCGCATCAGTGAGGCGGCTTTCCGCTTTATGACGCGTCAAGTTCTGTTGCATACGCTCTTTCTTGGCAAGTTGTTGGCGTTCTTCACCACGCGCCATATCTTTCACGATATGGTAAAGCTCAGAAATTGCTGGGTACGTTTTATCAAAATCGACACGGTCTTCACCTTGTACATAATCCATGATGTTATACACACGAATACTGATTTCAGATAAATCGCATTGGCCTTGAATACCCGCCTGACACAAGGTATGCACATTCTCAAAAATGTTGGCGTTACGTTTATCTATCGCCAATTTTTGATGCTTTAGCTGCAATTCCTTTTGCTTTTTCAATTGAAGCAGAAGGTAACCTGCATAAGAAGCAAGTGCGATGATAATCACAACACCAGCAATAGCTAATAAGGTTACATTCATAGCTTAATTATCCTTTGTAGTCGTCGAAGTTAATGTCGTCGAAATCTGCCAGCAAGTCATCATCATTGCGCGTGCTTTTCTCAGCAGGAGCAGTGAAGTCTTCCTCTTCTTCAGGTTCCAACAAACCTAGTTGGTCCATTAACTTCTCAATGCGATCGAGCTTCTCATCGACGTATTTCTGTAGACCTGTGCCTAGGTTTTCACCCGCTTCAATACGGTCTAGCAACACGTTCAATTGCGCATCATTTTCTAGCATCTCTAGTTCTTGCTCTGCCGACAAACGACGCTCTTGCTTCGTCATTTTCTTCGCAGGCTCAACAACCAGAGGAATTTTCTTTTTACTGCCTAAACGCGGGTCGCGGTTTTGTGCAGCAGCTTGCTTTTTCTGCTCGTTAACTTCTGAGTTACGGTTACCCGTTTTCAAGCCTTTGCGCTTTTTAGCACGCTTGCGTAGGCGGCCTTCCACATCAGATTCTGTACGGTTACGAGTTACAACAAACTCAGGTGCGCCAGCGGCACCTGGCTTTCTAGATTTTTTACTACGGCTCATTACTGGGGTTTCCTCAGTAAAATTACATCATTACCAATAAATTCGAGTTCGAGCTTATCCCGCTCTGCTAGGAACTGGAACGTGTCACGACTAAAGAACACTACATGAGTGAGATCGTTCTTATAATGCCATGATTTGAAAGCCTCCACGTCGATGACCATTTTCGTCATCAGGCCTATCCAGCCCCCTGGCTTAACTAAATTCAACCATTGCTTCCACACCAAATCTGGGTGGTAGAGGTGCTCTATCACCTCTGTTGCTGTCATGAAATCATACGTTTTTTCTAAAACCGACGTATCAGGGTGGTAGTAGAGATCGTACAACGCCATGTTGTGCCCCGCCTCTTCCAGCATCAAGGAGAGCGTTGGGCCAGGACCACAACCAAAGTCGATACCATTTGATTGTGGAGAAATTCGCTCTGTGATCGGGTCAGCAATACGCGACAAAAAGCGTCGGTAACCTAAATCTTCAGGGTTGTTCTCATGCAAATCATAGTGAGCTTTTTCGGTTTCCGCATCCAAACGTTGGTCTGGATTCACGAACACCAAACAGCACTGCTCACATTGAAGATATTCACGTCGCTTATCTTCAAAATAGTGGTGAGTACGCTGATTTTGGCATAAAGGACAGGTATGCATGCTGACTTCCTCAAACAGGGATGCGAAACATACCAGAAAGTGAACTCAGATTGGAGTGTTGCTGAGCATTTTTTCAGCAATTTTTGTTAAAAAACTTTGTTTACAACCCATCGAAGTAAATAAGTGCAGTAATCGTAATTCAGATTGCGACTTACCAAGGGAAAAGAATATAAAAAAAGCGACAGTCAGACTGTCGCTTTCTAAGTGCCATCAATTGGCGAAACTGTGTTGCACACATTTGGTGCACCAATGATCCCTTTGTTTTTCGAGCTTTCCCTGCCAAAAAGAGTTGTTTTTCATCTTCCTGATGAGTTTTGGCTATCCGTTTACTTCCTGTCTACTGAGCAACTTCCTGTGCCTGATCCGTTTCACTGTCTTAACCGTCAGACGAGATGACCATCCTTATCTGATAGGCTCCCTACCTATCTAAATCCCTTTCTAAATCACCAAGCATCCGAGCTACATCCTTGGAGACCTAAACCGTGGTCTTAAATCCTTACATTCACCCCCTGTGAACAACTTCTACTTTACGCCATCCCGCGATGCTCACAAGTAATGAGTTGAAAAAATAATCCACCTATTTTTCTAAAACATCAAAATTATCATTTAATCAAAAACTTAAAAACATCAACAAGAAAAAGCCAACATCAAGTATGGCAAATGTCTCACAAACTACCGAGCTAACTATCGCTTTCGAATCCAAACTCGACTGTGATATCTGTCACGAACAAAAATGCCCTAGTGGATTCACTAGGGCATTTTTGTACAAGTTGCTCGAACGATGTAGGGACATCTACCCAATAAACTCAAGATGCAGGATCTTGAGCGATTTAGGTATATTAGTGCAGACCGCCAACGTATTTAGACAGCACTTCGATATCTTCGTCTGTCATTTTCTTCGCGATGTCGCGCATCATGGCATTCATATCATTACCACGGTCGCCATCACGGAATTTTTCTAGCTGAGCTTTGATGTAGTCAGCATGCTGACCAGAAATTTTCGGGAAACCTGAAAGCTCAGTACCATTGCCACGAGGACCATGACATGCAATACATGCGGTTAGGCCACGCTCGGCATCACCAGCGGTATAAAGCGTTTTGCCTTTTGCTACCACATCTTCAGGTGTTGAGTTTTCTGAAACTGGTAGCGAAGCGTAGTAAGCAGATAGGTCTGCGATATCTTCATCGCTCAGTGGCATTGCCATACCACTCATTACAGGATCGTAACGACCTTGTTTACCACCACTTGTCATGCCTAGCTTAAGTTCTTTTAACTGCTTCTCAAGATACTTAGCGTGTTGGCCTGCGAGTTTCGGGTACGTTGTTATTGCACTGTTGCCATCTGCTCCGTGACAGGCGACACAGGTTTGTGATTTTGCTTTACCAGCCTCAATATTACCTTGGGCCCATACTGAGCAACTGGCTAAAAGACTCAAAATTAGCGCTAATTTCTTCATGACATTCCATTATAATTATCAAGCTTCCAGTACCACGGAATGTGAACATACCGCGTACACTCATGGTACAATAGGCGACCTTATGCCGAGCACGGTTATTTTACACATTTTCACAAAAAAGTAATCAATCGACTACACAAAGTCGAGATGGAGTTAACAGTGAGCGTAAAAATTCATTACCAAAATACGCATTTCATCACCAGCGCACCCGATATTCGTCACCTACCGGAAGACGAAGGTGTCGAAATTGCGTTTGCAGGACGCTCAAACGCTGGTAAATCGAGTGCACTTAACCGTCTAACTAATCAAAAAAGCTTAGCCAAGACATCAAAGACACCTGGTCGTACGCAATTAATCAACCTTTTCAAAGTAGAAGAAGGTTGTCACATTGTCGATCTACCTGGATACGGTTTTGCTCAAGTACCGGTAGAGATGAAAAACAAATGGCAGAAATCTTTGGGTGAATACCTACAGAAACGCGAGTGCCTAAAAGGCTTAGTGGTTCTGATGGACATTCGTCATCCAATGAAAGATCTCGACCAGCAAATGATTTTCTGGGCCATCGATAGCCACATTCCTGTGCAAGTTTTGCTAACCAAAGCAGATAAACTAAAAAGTGGCGCACGCAAACAAACCCTGCTGAAAGTTCGCAAACAAGTGGAAACTTTCGGTGGCGACGTTTCCGTTGATGTGTTCTCTTCCCTTAAAGGATTAGGCGTTGATCAGCTGCGTGCAAAACTAGATACCTGGTTTGCACCGGCGCTCGCACACCTGATAGAAGAAGGCGAACTGGATACCCCAGCAAGCGACGAAGAATAATTAACAATATTTGTTAAATCTTTTCGACACGGCCCTACCATTTGGTGGGGCTTTTGTTTATCTGAGCTAAATAACAGGCAATAAAAATCCCCACCTTCCTGGCAGGGATAACGGGAGAGAAAAATTGGTAATTATTGTTATGTGACGAAGCATTGCTGAACTATCGGATGATTTCAATAGCTTAAAAAGCCGCCTAATTTTAGCTTTCGCTTAATTAACTCACAACCATAACCAATAAAGAAAATACAATTCAACAAGTTAGACAGAAACCTACCCACTTCCACGTCAACTTAGTTTCCTTCAAGAAAAAATCATAGTGTGATTGGCATAAATTTACAGACTGAATAGTTTGCGAGTATTTGAAGAAAATTGGAGTGTAGACAATAGGTTAAAGATGGAAGAAATATAAAGACAAGTCGTTACCAACCCAACACATTGAACAAAAAGAAAAATTTTCTTTCGCCCAATAAAAAACGCCCCAGTCAAAAGCTGACTGGGGCGGCTGAATCAGCCTAATCCAATAACGTGAAACAAAAGGTCTGAAAGATAGAACATCTTACCTCTGTACCCTACGAGTATTAATGTACAACAATTGGTCAGAATTGCAAAGAATTTTTGTAGTTTTTTTTCATTAAATTTTTATTAAGCAACATCAAAGTTAACTTTGCGCTAGCTTTTTTAATCGCAAAAAAAAGCCAGCGTTTGTGCGCTGGCTCATAATTAATTGGTTATTTTGGTCTAAAAGTGACTAATGAGCTTGATCCCAGTTGTCACCGTGCCCTGCTTCTGCAACCAACGGTACTTTTAGCTCTGCTGCAGATTCCATCAATTTCTGTACTTTACTTTCAATTTCGGACAATGATGACTCTTCAACTTCAAAGACCAATTCATCGTGTACTTGCATTAACAACTTCACACGGCCATTGCCTTCTTCCTGAATCCACTGATCAACCAACAGCATCGCTTTCTTAATGATGTCCGCAGCCGTACCTTGCATCGGTGCGTTGATTGCCGCACGTTCAGCAGCTTTACGACGCATCCCGTTGCGCGATTTGATTTCTGGTAAATGCAAACGTCGACCAAAAATCGTTTCAACATAGCCCTTATCTGCAGCCGTGCTGCGCGTGTCTTCCATGTACTGCATAACGCCAGGGTAACGCTCAAAGTATTTATCCATGTAGGCTTGTGCTTCGCCGCGAGGGATACCGAGCTGCTTCGCCAAACCAAATGCACTCATGCCATAGATAAGCCCGAAGTTAACGGCTTTAGCACGGCGACGCTGCTCGCTCGATACTTGTTCAATATCCAGACCCATAATTTCTGCCGCAGTTGCCGCGTGAATGTCTTTACCATCACGGAAGGCATCCAATAACGCTTGGTCGCCAGAAAGGTGCGCCATGATGCGCAGTTCGATTTGCGAGTAGTCGACCGCTAAGATTTTATGGCCAGCTGGTGCGACAAACGCTTGGCGAATACGACGGCCAGCTTCGTTACGAATTGGAATGTTCTGTAAGTTCGGATCGGTAGAAGATAGACGACCTGTTGCGGTTACCGCTTGATGGTAAGAAGTATGCACACGCCCTGTTGTTGGGTTGATCATCTTCGGCAGTTTGTCCGTGTACGTTGACTTTAGCTTCGCCAAACCACGGTATTCCAAAATCAATTTTGGCAGTGGGTAATCTAAGGCAAGCTCTTGCAGCACTTCTTCATTCGTCGATGGTGTACCTGATGGCGTTTTCTTCACCACCGGTAAACCCATTTTTTCAAATAGGATGGCTTGTAATTGCTTTGGCGAGTTCATGTTGAACTCTTGCTCTGCAATTTCATACGCTTTCTTTTCAAGCTCATCAAGGCGAGCGGTAATCTCGACCGACTGCGCACTCAGCTTCATTTCGTCAATAAAGACCCCGGTGCGTTCAATGCGCGAAAGAACTGGCACCAACGGCATTTCAATCTCTTCGTAAACTGTCTTTAGGCTTTCATCCTGCTCGATATTCGCAAACAAGCGATTGTGCAGACGAAGGGTCACATCCGCATCTTCTGCCGCGTATGGCGATGCTTGTTCCAACTCGATTTGGTTAAACGTAAGCTGATTTTTGCCTTTACCTGCAATTTGCTCAAAAGAAATGCAACTATGCTGTAGGAAGCGCAGCGCTAAGCTGTCCATATCGTGTTTACCGCCGACACTGTTGTAAATGTACGATTCCAACATCGTGTCGTGCTTGATACCTTTTAGTTCAATGTCATAACGAGCCAATACAGACGCATCATACTTTAAGTTTTGACCAACTTTTGCTTTCGCTGCATCTTCAAGAATTGGCTTAAGCTGTCCTAGAACCCAATCACGATCAAGCTGTTCAGGTGCATCTAGGTAGTCATGTGCAACAGGCACATAAGCGGCAATGCCTTCATCGACAGCGAATGACAAACCAACCAGGTTCGCTAGCATGTAATCTAGGTTGTCGGTTTCCGTATCAAACGCAAACAACTCGGCCGTTTGAAGTTTGTCTAGCCACGCATTGAAGGTTTCTTCATCCAGAATCGTTTCATATTGGCTGCGGTCGATTGTCACTGCGGAAGTTTCCATCTCGGCATGAGAAGCAGAGGCTTGAGCAGAGCCAGCAAGCTCAACAGCTTCTACCGACCCAGAACCGCCTTCAAGTAGTTCGTTCAACCAAGATTTAAACGTCAGTTGGCCATACAGCTTCACTAGTTCGTCTTTATTTGGTTCCGCTTTCAGCAGTGATTCTGGCGTTTCTTCAAGTTCAACATCCAATTTAATGGTCGCGAGCTCGTACGACAGCATGGCATTTTCTTTGTTATCGATGAGCTTCTTCGCCATGGTTTTAGAACCACGGAAACCGAGCGCAGCAATGTCATCGAGATTTTCATACAGCTTAGTCAGACCGCCAATACCTTGCAGTAGTGCGGTCGCTGTTTTATCACCCACGCCTGGCACACCAGGGATATTATCTACTTTATCGCCCATCAGCGCTAGGTAGTCGATGATTAACTCAGGTGGAATGCCAAACTTTTCAACCACACCTTCACGATCCATCACGACGTTCGTCATGGTGTTGATCAGGGTAATATTATCATCCACCAACTGCGCCATGTCTTTATCACCAGTACTGATCAATACAGGCATGCCCTTTTGTGATGCTTGATGCGCCAACGTACCAATGACGTCATCCGCTTCGACACCAGGAACACAGATCAGTGGTAAACCCATCGCGCGAATAACATTGTGCAATGGTTCAATTTGGCAACGCAGATCATCCGGCATTGGCGGACGATTAGCTTTGTATTCTGCATACATATCATCACGGAAGGTTTTTCCCTTCGCATCGAAAACCACCGCGATGCGCTCAGACGCAAACTGACGCATCATGCTGCGTAACATGTTCACGACACCGTAAACGGCATTAGTTGGAATTTCACCATTACTCATGGTGCCCGGGTAGGCGTGAAAAGCGCGATATAGGTAAGAAGAGCCGTCGATAAGGATCAACGGATTTTCAGGAATACTTGCCATAATTGTCTGTATCCAATTCAGTACTTGAGAGATCTGCCTAGGATGCCATGACTGCTGATCCGAATCTATCTTGTTCGCTCGATCTAGGTCGCGTAAATTTTTCGATTTTATTCACGAAGATAACCTCACCCTGTGGATAACTCTGTTTATAGAAATTATCCACTGGTTATCCAATGATAGAAAACACAAAAAACACTTACGTTAAGTTATTGTTTTTAAAGGTTTATTTTATAAAGCGGCGAGAAGATCAACGATCCTTAAATGATCATCGTGTGTGGAAAAAATACGAATAGTGACGTCAAATAGAAATCGTAGAAAAGAAAAAAGCGACCCGAATGGGGTCGCCTAGCAGAAGTGGTAAAGCAAATTCTGTAAATAGAGCAGCTTAACCAAGAAGCTATAAATTACACTGGAAGCAATGTGAGCAATGTCGTGTCAAAAAGAATTCGTGCAAGTTCTCGGAAAAATGTTTCATCACTTCTCAACTTTCAGTTAATCAACTTCTGTTAATAAGTCATTCAACGTCCTTGTGAACTCTTCCTCATTCCCTAAGACAGGTTTAATAATAATGATTCTCATTTCGTAGTCAACAGTTAAATGAGAAAAAATCTCATTTATTTTCACATCGCTTTAATGAAATGAACTCGAGATTCACGAAGATTAATTTTTTCTTCAAATTTTTCAATGATATAGCCATTCCTCAATAACAATCGAAGCATAGCAGGAAACTGATTTCGAGATTTCACTTTTAACGTGTTATAGCCTTGCTCAGCCGCCCAATCTTCTTGTGCTTCCAAAAGCAATTGTGCCACGCCTTCATTTCGAGCCTCAGGAACGACACCACCTAACCAGCTATAGAAAACACCATCCTCTAATTCGTAACCTATTTTGAAGCCGACAATCGTGCCATTTTTTTCTGCAACGAGGATTAAACTGTTTTTCTCTTCTAAACGTTGAGTCATGGAGTCTACCGTTTCTCCTTTCGAAAATTCGGTAACACGTGCCACAACTTGAAGTGCTTCTTCCAATGTGCCTTCACGAATCAGCATTGTCATTGTTCTCTTCTCCAAAATAAAAATACCCAAGCACCTTGGATTGTTACTGTTGTAATCCGCCTGAGGTTACTTGGGTATATACAGACGAACAACTCTTGTTGGTCTGGTGTTTCTCACTGAGCGATAATTACTCTTCAGTCGCTTCCGGAGTACGATTTAGGTGTTGAGCAGTTTGTGCATTCTCTTCTGCCAACCACTCAGCCACATCTTTCGCAAAGTACGTTAAGATGCCGTCAGCACCTGCACGTTTGAAGCACAGTAGTGATTCCATCACAATTTCGCGCTCTTTGAGCCAGCCATTCATGATCGCCGCTTTATGCATCGCGTACTCGCCAGATACTTGATAAGCAAATGTCGGTACTTGAAGTTCAGTTTTTACTCGGCGAACTACATCTAAGTATGGCATACCAGGTTTAACCATCACCATGTCCGCACCTTCATTGATGTCTAGCGCCACTTCGTGAATCGCTTCATCAATGTTTGCTGGGTCCATTTGGTAGTTTTTCTTGTTGCCGCCTTTTAGATTTGAAGAGGAGCCAACCGCATCACGGAATGGTCCGTAGTAGTTCGATGCGTATTTAGCCGAGTAAGCCATGATTTGAGTATGGATGTAGCCCGCGTTTTCTAATGCTTCGCGGATCTTACCAATTCGGCCATCCATCATGTCTGAAGGCGCGACGACGTCAGCACCCGCTTCAGCGTGAGACAAAGCCTGCTTAACCAGTACTTCCGTGGTTTCATCATTCATTACGTAACCATCTTCATCGATGATGCCGTCTTGGCCGTGCGTCGTGAATGGGTCAAGTGCCACATCTGTGATCACACCGATTTGAGGAATATGTTCTTTAAGCGCACGTACTGCTCGCTGAACCAAACCTTCTGGGTTGTAGGCTTCAGTAGCACATAAGCTTTTAGCGTCTTGGTTTACGACAGGGAAAAGCGCGATTGCTGGAACGCCTAGATTTGCAAGGTATTGCGCTTCTTCTAGCATTAAATCAATCGACAAACGCTCTACACCCGGCATGGACTCCACGCTCTCACGACGATCTTTACCCATTAGGATGAACATTGGGTAAATCAGATCATTAACAGAAAGTTGGTTCTCAGCCATCAAACGACGACTAAAATCGTGCTTACGTAAACGACGCATACGGCGTGCAGGGAATGGACCTTGAATTGATACAGACACCATTTTCTCCTTGTCTGGACGGTTATGATGATCAAATCATCTGGTGAACAAAATCATATCACTCTTGATGCATGTTGCGAGTGACAATCTGGAAAAAGGTAATGAAAAAAACTGAAAATGACCCAGCACTCACACTCAAGTATACTTCGAATACGAAACCAATCATGAAGCACAGAGAGTAACGATGATCGATACCCACGCGCACATCTATGCCAGCGAATTTGATAACGACCGCGATGAAGTAGTACAACGCGCCTTAGCGCAAGGCATTAATAAGATCCTGTTGCCAAACATCGATCTGGACTCTATTAAGCCCATGCTACAAACCGAAGCGGCATATCCTGACGTGTGCCACTCAATGATGGGACTCCACCCTTGCTATGTGGATAACAACGTTGAGCAAACGTTGGAAATCATCCGCGGCTGGTTTGAGAAACACAAGTTTATTGCGGTGGGTGAAATTGGTATCGACCTGTATTGGGACAAAACCTATCGCGCCGAGCAAGAGATGGCATTCGTAGCTCAACTTAACTGGGCAAAAGAGATGGATTTACCAGTCGTTATCCACACTCGTGATTCGATTGAAGAAACACTCACTTTGCTAAGACAAGAGCAAGATGGTCGTCTGAGTGGTGTATTCCACTGTTTTGGAGGCAGCTTAGAAGAAGCGCAAGCAATCAATGAGCTAGGCTTCCACTTAGGCTTGGGTGGCGTATCGACCTTTAAGAATGGCGGGATGGATAAAGTCATTCCACATTTGGATATGCAGTGGGTCATTTTAGAAACCGATTGTCCATACTTAGCGCCTGTACCGCACCGTGGTAAGCGTAATGAACCAGCCTACACTTCTCTCGTTGCACAACGTGTTGCCGACTTGCGTGATGTCGATGTCGCAACTATCGATGCAATAACGACTGAAAATGCCAAAAAGCTGTTTAATATTTAATTCACGAAAATTGAAAAAAGCGACGAAATCAACGTCGCTTTTTTATTACCTAAACTATTGAATGAATGATTCAACCTATTGAAATAATAGAACAACCCACACAAAGTTATTGATAAACATAATAATTAACTAGCAACTCTACTTACCTCTCATATCGCCACTTTACTTCGTCTGTTTTGCAAAACTGTCGACAATTAGACATATTCTTTTTCTATACTGCTTTATGCCCATTAATTAGCACAAATGTAAAACAGCATGAATATGGAAGTTGAAGTGTGTACACATGGTGCTTACTTACAACGCGTACCGCGCAGTTTTTTTCAAAAGCTGCTGGGCATCAAGGAAGTATACGTATGCACAAAGTGTGGTTACGTCATGAAAGTTAAGTAGTTAGCCCAAGAAACAAACCAACCGCAAAAAAAGCGGCTCAATTGAGCCGCTTTTTACATCTACAGTAAACTTATTCTTCGGTTTCCGCTTCTGCCTCTTCGCCTCGACGCGTATAAAAACGCGCAAAGAACAAACCGACTTCAAACAGTAAACACATCGGAATAGCGAGTAAGGTTTGCGAGATCATGTCTGGTGGCGTTAACACCATACCTACGACAAACGCCGCCACAATGATATAAGGCCGTTTCTGTCTTAGATCTTCTGGTGTGGTGGCCCCAGTCCAACACAACAAAATAATCGCAACAGGCACCTCGAATGCGATACCAAACGCCATAAATAGCGCCAGTACAAAATCGAGATAGCTAGAAATGTCGGTCGCAAACTCTACACCACCCAATGAGATAGCAGTAAAGAAGCCAAACACTAGTGGAAACACCACAAAATACGCAAATGCCACACCGCAATAAAACAGCAGTGAGCTGGAAAACAGCAACGGCATAATCAAACGACGCTCATGTTTGTATAAGCCAGGAGCAACAAAGGCCCAAACTTGATACAAAATAAACGGCACCGCAATAAATACCGAAGCGATTAACGTCAACTTCAGTGGCGTGAAAAAGGGTGAAGCCACATCCGTAGCAATCATGGTCGCGCCTTCAGGTAGACGCTCTACTAAAGGTGCGGAAACAAACTCGTAAATGTGGTTAGAGAAATAAATTAGTCCGACAAACACCACCAACACTGCCAAAATTGAGCGCAGTAGTCGGTTGCGAAGCTCCAACAAATGACTAATTAAAGGTTGTGTCTGCTCGACGGTAGACATGGCAAACCTCTTATTAAAAACCAGATCAAAAAGGAGCTACCAATCACTAGTAGCTCCTCCTAATGAGACTATTCGGCTTTCTTATCTGCCGCTGTAACCTTGCTCTCTTCCGCTTTCTCTACCTTTTCTGCTGCTGGCTCTGTTTTTACAGGCTCAGCCTCTGAATCGGTGTTCTTTGCGTAAGGACGATTTACAGATTGCGCTGCCTTCTTCAATTCTTCGACTGAAGATTTCAACTCAGGAGACAAATCATCCATCCCCATTTGCTCTGCTTTGCGCAAGTTTTCTTGCAGCTCTTGGACTTTCAGCTCGTGTGACAATTCGTCTTTGACGCTATTTGCCATACTCTTAGCGGCACCGATAAAGCGAGACACGCTGCGAATAGCATGAGGCAAACGCTCCGGCCCAAGAACGACCAGACCAACAACAGATATTAATACCAGTTCCCAAAAACCGATATCAAACACGTTTTATGCCTGCTCTTTATCTTTTTTCGTTTCAGGAGCAGCTTCTTTTTTCTGCTGCTCTTCTAGACTTTTTGGTTCGAAGTCTGCGTCTTTGTCATTTTTCGCAGGTTCATCTTCGCTCATCGCTTTTTTGAAGCCCTTAACGGCACCACCCAGATCGCCACCGATACCGCGTAGTTTCTTAGTTCCGAATAGCAATACAACAATTACAGCAATGATTAGAAGTTGCCAAACACTGATACCACCCATTCTCTTTACCTCGGGTCTTTAAATAAACAAAAATATTTCAAGAGTTTAACGTCTATTGACGATAAGCTCGCCAACTAAGCAGCCAAAATGTGACACCTGCGATACCGCTGGCCAACGAAAGCTGCTCAAAAGCATTGTTCACCAATATTGCCGAGCATACGACTAAAGTGGCGCCAACGCCAAATAAAAACTTTCCTGTCGCCTGCTGGCGCTTGCTCTGACGATACCCTTGGTAAAGCTGATCCATGCGTTGGTTCATCGCTTTACCTTGTTTCAGGCTATCGTAAAGCAGCTCTGGCAGTTCCGGTAGCTTCTCCGCCCAAAATGGCGCGCGATCTTTAATCGCATTCACCAAAGCTTGCGGCCCAACTTGATTCATCATCCATTCTTCAAGGAATGGTTTTGCGGTCTCCCACAAATCAAGCTGAGGGTACAGCTGCCTACCAAGCCCTTCCACGTACAGCAGCGTTTTTTGCAGCAATACAAGCTGTGGCTGAACCTCCATGTTGAATCGACGTGCCGTGTTGAACAAATTCAACAGCACATGACCAAAGGAGATTTCGCACAGCGGCTTAGCAAAAATAGGCTCACACACAATACGAATCGCGAACTCAAACTCATCGACATTGGTATCGGCAGGCACCCATCCTGAGTCCACATGTAACTCCGCCACTCGGCGGTAGTCTCGATTGAAAAACGCCAGAAAGTTTTCCGCCAGATAACGCTTGTCTTCACTATTAAGTGTACCAACGATTCCGCAATCTAGCCCGATCCACATTGGGTTCTCTGGGTGTTCTGGTTTGACGAACACGTTCCCCGGATGCATATCGGCATGGAAGAAGCTGTCTCGGAACACCTGAGTGAAGAACACACTCACGCCGCGCTCCGCGAGCAATTTCATATTGGTGCCATTTGCTTTCAAGCCTTCAATATCAGAGACTTGAATGCCATATATTCGCTCAGAAACCATGACAGTTTCATTACTGAAGTCAGGAAAAACTTCAGGAACATACAATTCTTCGCTGCCTTCAAAGTTGCGGCGCAACTGAATGGCATTCGCCGCTTCACGTCGTAAGTCGAGTTCATCAAGCAATGTTTTCTCGTACTCACGTACAACTTCAACTGGTTTCAAACGACGAGCTTCAGGCATCGCTCCGGCGACTATACGCGCCATTCGGTGCATCAGTTTTAGATCTGAATCAATGACCGGGCGAATATCTGGGCGGATAACCTTTAATACCACTTCTTGGTTAGAGTCTTTTAAACGCGCAGTATGCACCTGAGCAATCGATGCTGACGCCAGTGGTTTGATATCAAACTCGGTAAACCAGTTTTCTAACGGACCACCTAATGCTTGCTCCATCTGCTTTTTTGCTAGCTCACCATCAAATGGCGCGACTTGGTCTTGAAGCAAAGCTAGGGGATCAGCAATATGCGGAGGAAATAAGTCACGGCGCGTTGACATCATCTGACCGAACTTAATCCAAACTGGCCCCAGCTCTTGCAACGCTAAACGCAGGCGCTCACCGAGTGGTTTTTCTGGATGCTTGTTCTTAATCCAGAACAGGCTTTTGCGCAGTAATAACGGAGCTTTGGTCAGTTGGTGATCGGGAAGCAGCTCATCTAAGCCGTATTCCAGTTGTACTTTGGCGATGTGGTATAAGCGCTTTAGTTCTGCTGGCGTCATGGTTTCTCCAATGCCGGCTTATTTGCATCCAGCTTATTCAGCAAAGCAGTCAAGCGTGCTTCAACGCGAGAAGCCTGGCTGCGAACCTCATCAACCTGGTCGCAAAAATACGCCACTTCTAGAGGAGCAGGTGCCAACTTCCACTCTTCAGTCACTACTTGCGCAAGATGACGCTGGTGTTTCTCTGCTTGAGATACGAGGAAGTTGCCTATGTTTTTTGAACCTTGCACAAAGGTATGTGCGGCGACATCGCCAGTCACGCGAGACAACCACTCTTCAACATCTGGCTTGCAATCCACCATCAACTGAGAGAATTTCTGCGCCAATTGAATATCGCCTTCAAGCTCGAGTTTATCTTGTTTAATAAGGCGAGTGATGTTGGCCTGGTCACGCAGCTCTGGCAACACGCTCAAGTTGAGCGATAAGTAGCAGTTTGGCTGTCCTTCATAATGACCGAGCACATCAATTTGCTGACTAAAAACGAACGTCAGTGTTTTATTGATCTCTTTCAGGTGAACTTGAATAACTTGACCTTTTAGACGCGCTAAACGACGGCCCAATGCAGGGTCGTCTTTGATCAGAGTATTCAGTGACGTTTCAATCACAGCGGTGATAAGTGGTTCAAATGGCATGCCGTTAACCCTTAGAATTTATAACCGCGATGCAAAGCCACAATACCACCAGTTAAGTTGTAGTATTTGGTGTTTTCAAAACCTGCGTCTTGCATCATGCCTTCCAGCGTTTCTTGGTCTGGATGCATACGGATTGACTCCGCTAGGTAGCGGTAACTCTCTGAGTCATTCGCAACTAGCTCACCGATTCTCGGCAATAAGTGGAATGAATATGCGTCGTATACTTTCGATAACGGCTCTAGCACTGGTTTTGAAAATTCCAACACCAATAGACGGCCGCCTGGCTTCAGTACGCGGAACATTGAACGAAGCGCTTTGTCTTTGTCAGTCACATTACGCAAACAAAAACTGATGGTGATGACATCAAAATAATCATCTGGGAACGGCAGTTCTTCTGCGTTGGCTTGAACGTAATGCACGTTACCCACAATTCCGTTATCGCGCAGTTTATCGCGGCCAACGTTAAGCATTGAATTATTGATATCAGCGAGGATGACATGGCCTTCATCGCCAACAATGCGCGAGAATTTCGCCGTTAAATCACCCGTACCACCACCTAGGTCAAGAATACGTTGGCCAGGGCGAGCACCACTACAATCGATAGTGAAGCGCTTCCAAAGGCGGTGAATACCACCAGACATCAGGTCATTCATGATGTCGTATTTTGTTGCCACGGAGTGGAATACTTCGGCAACCTTAGTCACTTTTTCGTCTTTTGCCACTGTAGAGAAACCAAAGTGGGTGGTTTCATTCTCTAACGCTGTATTGGATTGCAAACTTGTGTCCGTCATTCTAATTCCTCTTAGGCAGCGCTTTCTCTCTGCGGGGCGTTTGCTGACAAATAAAATCGCCCACTGCACTGCGGGCGATTAGTTTACTTTATCCTCAGCCGGATGTCTTTCTACTAACGGGTCATTTTCTGAAAATGAATCACTCTGCGCTAACTGTGCGAGGTCAGAAGAAATTGGTCGTTTGATTTCAACCCCAAGGTGCTTAAAGCTTTCGGCTTGACGAATCACATTCCCGCGCCCTGTAGCAAGCTTGTTCATTGCGCCTTGATAGCTTTGATTCGCCTTATCCAGCGCACCGCCGAGCCCTTCCATGTCGTCTACAAACAATCGTAATTTGTCGTAGAGTTTTGTCGCGCGCTGCGCAATCATTTTGGCGTTTTCGTTCTGGCGTTCATTGCGCCATAGATTATCAATGGTGCGCAGTGCCACCAGCAACGTTGTTGGGCTCACTAAAATGATGTTTTGCTCCATCGCTTCTTTGATCAAACTTGGATCGGCTTGAATCGCGACTTGGAACGCAGGCTCAACCGGAATAAACATCAGCACATAGTCCAAACTCTGAATACCTTTAAGTTTGTGGTAGTCCTTCATGCTTAAACCCTTAATGTGCGCACGCAGTGCGGCTAAGTGCGCACTCAAAGCCTGATCTCGCTCAGCATCAGTTTCGGCGTTGAAATAGCGCTCATAGGCGACCAGCGCCATTTTGGAATCCACAACCACTTGTTTGTTTTGTGGGAGATGAACAATCACATCAGGTTGGTAGCGCTTGCCTGCTTCATTTTGCAAATTCACCTGAGTCTGATATTCGTGCCCTTCACGTAAGCCAGACTCGGCAAGCACCCTAGCGAGCACCACTTCTCCCCAGTTACCTTGCTGCTTGTTGTCCCCTTTCAACGCTTGGGTCAAGTTAACCGCTTCGCGCGTCATTTGCTCATTCAAACGTTGCAGGTTTTTGAGCTCATGCACTAAGGTATGGCGCTCTTTAGCTTCTTGGCTAAAGCTGTCATTAACGTGCTTTTTGAATCCTTCTAGCTGCTCTCTGAGCGGTGACAACAAACCTTCCAAACTCTGACGGTTTTGCAAATCGACCTTCGCGGTTTTTTCTTCAAACAATTGGTTGGCCAAGTGCTCAAATTGCTGTTTCAGACGCGCCTCCGCTTGCTCTAGAATTTGCAGTTTTTCGGCATTGGCTTGGTTGATTTGCTCATGACGTGCTTGCTGCTCACGCAGTTGCGTTTCTAGACGTGATTTGTGCTCACGCATCTGACCAAGCTCATCAAAGTATTGCTGGCGCTCTTGCTTTACAGCCTCGAAGTAACGCAGTTTTTCCATTGCGGCCATCAGCTTTCCGTGTGTTTGGCGTACTTCAAACGCGGCTTTATCGCGCTCATCATCTAATTCATCCAACTCTTGCTGGGCATCGGCAAGGCTTTGTTTAACCTGTTCAAGCTGCTGTTGGTGAAGCTGCTTTTCTGAAACAAGTTGTTGTTCGAGAAGCTGAGTTTGGGTGATAAAACGCTGTTTCACCCACCAACCGACGGCGACACCACTAAGCGTGGCAGCACAAAGAGAAGAGAGAATGAGAGATTGGTACTCAAGAATCCATTGCATAATAGCGAGTTAGCCTGTGTTTTGTATCTATAACAATGGTATTTAGACACTGGATAAATGTCCAGTTTGTTGGATGAAAAATCCTCGCATACACTAGGCCTTCCTATAATATTCTTTCTTCCGCTCAAATGAACCAAACCGAGCGGCACATCATCACGCAGAGGCATCATGAACGAGCGTCGCGCCCTAGGATTTGGGCTCTCAGCAGTATTACTTTGGTCTACCGTTGCAACCGCATTTAAACTCACGTTGGCAGAATTTACGCCAATCCAAATGCTGTGCATTGCCAGTATCGTCTCTGCGCTTGCGCTGACGATAATCTGTGGTGTGCAAGGCAAGTTGGGCCAGTTAAGTGCCACCTTCCTCTCAAACCCTTGGTATTACCTACTGCTTGGGTTGATTAACCCCTTGGCGTATTACGTCATTCTCTTTAAAGCGTATGACTTGCTGCCTGCATCTCAAGCCCAAGCAATTAACTACAGCTGGGCCATTACCTTGACGCTAATGGCTGCTGTTTTCTTAGGGCAGAAGATCCGAGCTAAAGATTGGCTCGCTTGCGGTTTTAGCTATGTAGGCGTGATTGTGATTGCCACACAAGGCAATGTTCTCGGCATGCAATTCGAGAGCCCGTTGGGCGTGGGGCTGGCGCTGCTATCGACACTGTTGTGGGCTGGTTACTGGATTTTAAACACCAAAAATAAGGCCGACCCTGTGGTTGGTGTATTACTTGGTTTTTTGGTCGCTATTCCATTTGCCATTGGTTTAAGTCTTTATGAAGGAGCGAGCTGGCAGGCAATCTCAATTAAAGGTTGGGCAGCGGTGACGTATGTCGGGCTATTTGAAATGGGGATTACTTTCGTCCTATGGCTGAGCGCCCTCAAATCGACGCAAAACACTGCCCGCATCAGTAATCTGATCTTTGCTTCGCCATTCATCTCACTGATGCTATTGGCAACCATCATTGGTGAAGAAATTCATCCATCAACCTTGATTGGTTTAATACTAATCATCAGTGGATTAGTGGTCCAACAAGTATCGTGGGGTAAAAAAAACAAAGCCATGAGCACTTCTCAATGATGAACAAAAAACCTCAATAAACGATGCAATGAGTTGGATAAAAAAGAGATATAGCTAACAGTTTAATGATAGAAAGCGCCTTACGCTGCTGGGAATTACCTAAGCGTTGGATACGATACCAACACGGCCCAATAGCTTAAGCTAGATTCTAATACCACTATCTTTGGGCGCTTCAGGACACGTTATTAATTATGTTTCGCTTCGCTATTCCTTCGCCTTTGATGGCAGACTGGCAACAGGCTCTGCAACAATGCTGTGATGCTACTCAAGCTCAGGGACAACTTTATACTCTGAGCGATACCCAGCAGTGGCTATCAACTGAGGTGTCCACCTCGGTTCAAAATCATTGCGCTATCGTCGAAGTGGTAGTGCAAGTTGCCGCTCAATTTAAACCGACAGACTTGACGATAAGCCACACATCCTTTGGACAGCAAACCTTGAGCATAGGTCCAATTTGGCTACCAAATGGCGATCTGTTTGCCGTATTAGCGCTAACTCACCCTGACGATCAAATCACGGTAGTGTCTGCTTGGCTGAGTGCATTAGTGGGGCGAATGAGCTTTGATGTCAGCTCACACTACCAGCAAGAACGAACACGCCATCAAACTGCAGCGACCACACCATTACCGACGCTGCAAGAGTTTATCGACTGTCTTGAAGACCATATTTGGATAAAAGGCATGGATGGTCTTTATTCGATGACCAATCGAAGCGTAGAAAATGCGTGGCAAAAGACCAACAGTGAGATCATCGGCAAAGATGATTTCGCACTATTTAGCCACGAGCGAGCAGAGAAGTTCATTGAGGCCGATAACTTGGTCGTGGCGACAGGCACGCTGAACATCGTCGAAGAATGCCGCCAAATTGATGAAAACAATAACCCAACTTGGCTAGAAACCATTAAGTCTCCTGTCCGTGATAATGACGGAAACTTAATTGGCATTCTGGGCATGACGCGCAACATCACACGCCGGAAAATGGTCGAAACGCAACTCTCATTGGCGTCCAAAATTTTTAATAACTCACAAGAAGGCATGGTCATTACTGATCGCAATGCCAACATCATTGATGTAAACACAGCCTTTACTCAAATCACCGGCTATCGCTCTGAAGAGGTGATTGGAAAGAACCCCAGAATTCTGCGATCTGGTCATCATGACCAAGGCTTCTATAAACAGTTGTGGCATCAGCTCGAAACCAAAGGTCAATGGAAAGGCGAGTTCATCAACCGAAAGAAAGATGGCAGCATTTACCCGCAGTTAGCGACCATTAGTGCCGTAATGGACGATAAAAATCATCTCATTAACTACATCTGTGTATTTGAAGATATTTCCGTGCGTAAAGCACACGAAGAAAAACTGCAGCGCATGGCCTTTTATGATCCGTTAACGAATCTGCCTAATCGCACACATTTACTTAGCTTGCTTGAGCAACACATTGAAACCGGGCACAAGAACCAACAGACGTTTGCCACCCTATTTCTGGATATCGACCATTTCAAGCACATCAACGATAGCATGGGTCACTTTTGTGGTGATCAGTTGCTGTCTAAGTTGGCTATCCGTCTGCAAGATATTCTTCACTTAAATGCGCATGTGGCTCGTATTGGCGGCGATGAGTTCGTGATCATTTTGCCGGACGTCCACAGTGATGTGGCTTTGCTGGAAACCGTCGGCGATATTCTCAGCGTTTTCCAACAACCGTTCGACTTGGCAAATCACGACTCACTGCGCGTCTCGACCAGTATTGGCATAGCCTTATACCCAAGAGACGGCCAAGACAGCGAAACCTTACTCAAAAACGCAGATACGGCGATGTACTTAGCGAAGAAAAATGGGCGCAACGGCTACGCATTTTACTCACCAGATTTAACCGATAAATCGGTATCCCATGTGCGCATTCAATCTGCTTTGCATCAAGCGATAGAAAAACAGCAACTTCGATTAGAGTTCCAGCCACAATATAACTTGGAGCAACATGCGATTGTTGGCGTTGAAACCTTATTACGCTGGCAGCACCCCGAATTTGGCCTTGTACCACCAGCCGACTTTATTCCAATTGCAGAAAAAACGGGGCTTATCCAAAGCATTGGCGAGTGGGTCTTGCTACACGCTTGTCAGCAAGGAAATGCTTGGCTGAAACAAGGCGTTGAGTTTGGCAGAATTGCGGTTAATGTGTCGGCATTACAGCTTCAGCAATCGAATTTCATTCAGAGATTGAGCGATATCCTCAATCAAACTGGTTTCCCTGCTCAACGGCTGGATTTGGAGATCACCGAGAGCTTTTTACTGATCGACCCTCAACAAGCCATTGCGTCGTTAAATCAACTAAGAGGGTTAGGTATCGAGATTTCTCTGGATGATTTCGGCACAGGCTATTCGTCTTTGTCTTATTTGAAAGGTTTACCCATCAATAAGCTGAAAATTGATCGTTCGTTTGTCAGTGATGTACCCAGCAATAGCGATAGCAATGCGATTGTGAATGCGATTATCGCCATGGGCAAAACACTGTCATTGAAAGTCGTAGCGGAAGGAATAGAAACTCAGGAGCAAGCCGATTACTTGTTCGAAAAAGGCTGTGTTTACGGTCAAGGGTATCTTTTTAGCCGACCAGTAAGTGCGGAAAAACTTTTTCGTTGAGCCAGCTTGTCGCCCAAGTCATTCTCGTGGAGCCACATCCTCGGGGATGGTTTGGCTTGGTTGACTTTGAGTTGATTGACACAGCTCCAGACGCTCAACCAAAATATTAATGCAAACCAATAGCGGTACACCGATTAAGAGCCCCATACCGCCCCAAAGCCAACCCCAGAACACGAGCCAAACGAAGATCACTAACGGATTTAAATTGAATCTTTTCCCTAATAACGTTGGCGTGACAAACTGACTTTCAATCAAGTTGATCAACAAATAGATAGACACCACAGTGAGCATAAAACTGACCGACTCCAACTGCAGATAAGCCACAAAACCGAAACTCACCATGGAGATGACTGGGCCGAGATACGGCGCAAAATTCATCACGCCAGCAAACGCACCCCACAAGAACGGATCCTCAAGGCCTAAAACAAAAAACACCGCCCCAACACTCAACCCAAGTCCCGCATTCACTAACGTGATAGTGCCAATGTATCGAGATAGGTCTTTCTGTAGTGCTTTGACCAGTTCAATCGCTTGGCGCTGCTTGGCAAACCCATGCAAGTACGACACTGACTTTCGAAATAAGCTGCGTCCATGATTGAGCATAAAATACACCATAAACAGCACGATCATCGCTTGTGTCAAAATGGTCGGCGTCGTGGTCGCGAGTGTCTTCACCAAAGAAAATACGGTATTGTTCCCGACTTCATCCATACCCATATCGCTGGCAATATTCAGCGGCGTATTAAGGTGATCCGCCGAGGCTTGAGTCACTTCACTCACTTCTTGCGACACATTTTTCACGATACTGGGTAGTTCAGACCACCACTGCTTGGCAGGCTCCGACATGGCAGCAAGGCCAATAATTGAAGCACCAACCAAGAATGACAGAGTCACCACGACGGTAATCGCGCGCGGTAAACCTTTGTCTTCAAGATAGTTAATGAAAGGACTGCATAACAGAGAAATAAAGGTACTAAGCACAATAGGTAACAAGATTGGCTTAGCAAAATACAGCCCAGGAACGAGCAATAAGACAAGAAGGGTTGCACCAATCGCGGTGTTGGCAGGGATGTTCAATTTCGCTGTCATAAAAAGGCTCAAGGTCGGTAGGAATGATTATCGGCGAAAGCCGTTATTGGGGTTGCTCGACTTCTGTTTCTGTCGCGGTCTCTTCTGTCGAAGCAGTATTGCTTGCTTGTGGTTCTGCATTTTGACCTTGTTCTACGCCCGACTGGTTAGAAGACGCTGCCATAACTGGCTTGGCAAGCGAATCCGTCAGTTCGGAGACACTACTCGCCAATAGCCCCATGGAAGAGATAGAGGAAGTCAGTCGAGACAATCGACCCGCTTTGGCAGCGGTAACAGCAACGACAGCACTAATACCTAGCGTCGTCCAAGGATTTTCTTTCACAAACTTCTTAGTGGTAAACGTGAACATTTCCATCGACAAGCAGCATTGCTCTAAAGATGCCTTACCTTCCATCCGCTTGATTCGCATGGCTCGATTGAGCTTTTGTAGCGAGCGCATCCCACCCCTCCTGCAACTGTTCTGTCGTATTTTTGAATCCAAGGAAACCAACTAAACGCTTCTGCCACCAAGCTAAAGACAGTAATGCCAAACCTAAGGACGCAATAAATACGCCCACGGCAACATACACGTTAGCGGTCAGCTGATAAGCCACCACACCAGAGGCAAGGCACAAACTGAACACGAACAATACCGACAATAAGGTAAAAACAATGGCGCACAGCAAAATCTGTCGCGCTGCGGACGCATTAATTTTCACCTCCAAGAGGAACAAATCCAACGTTGAACCCGACCACGCTTTCAGCGATTGAGTCAATTGGTCCAGTTGTGAAAGAATACTGCTCAAACCATTGATGGTTTGTTGGATATCCTGCTCTTCTGCCCCACTTGGGGCTCGACCGCTGTCTGCTGCGGCCGAGCCCGGTTGCTGGTTGGTGACTTGTCCGGAGTTATTCATTGGAACCCTCGCCTTCTGTTATGTGGCTTAATCCGTTGGACCGCGATTATTTGATCAGCTTCGAAACCGCCCAACCCGCAAGGAAGGCACAACCAATGCTCAGCAATGGACGCTCCTTGATAACGTTCTCTGCCGACTTGGTCGCCTGCTGAACGTGTTCCGCGCCCACATCAAATTTCTCTTTAGCTTGGTCTTTCATTGCGCCGACGGCTTCCGTCGTGGCTTGCTCCGCTAAGTGATATGCTTCTTCTAACTGCTCTTGAGGTTTTACTGTGCTTTCTTTTGTTGTAGCCATAACTAGCCTCCGTTGATGAGTTGAGTAGTAAATCAAGTGAAACAACTTTTGAACTCACTTACTCACTACAAAGCCATATTCGTGCCAAAATTATAAGCACATGTTTTTAATTGGTTTTTGTTTTATTTCACGACAAATCCTTATCTGTACGTGTAATTCTTTCCAGACTTCCCCAACATTCTTGTAATTTTTTCTTAGCGCCTCGTCTGCAACCCTCCAATTCTTGCGCAATAAACTCATAACCAATTGATTAATAGAAAAATAACATTCATTGGCATACAACCTGCAACTAAAGATGAAACATTGGTGTTTGTTCCCCATACGTACAAACACTCCCATCACCAACCAAATCAGGAGTGAGATATGAAAAATGAAAATATCGCCTCAATCATTGAGCTTATCGAGAGCGGAAATGACATTTACAACAAGGCCATTGAGAACATTGACAACACTTCTTTGAATAATGTGTTGGTAGAACTGCTTAGAGTACGTGAGCGAGCGGTGCTTGAGCTTACTCCCTACACATTGGCAAATAACCAGGAAGACTCTGCCGACGACACTCCGGTTTCCTACACCATTAAAGCGCGTGAGGTATACAGCGATGTGATGAAGGAGGTGTCTTCTGACAAAGAGTCCATGTATTTGGAACAGCTCGAAGGTGTTGAAAGCAAGGTGCTCAAAGAGATCGAAAACCTAATTACTAGCCACCCAGAGCAAGCGGATAATTCGGTTCTACTGAAAGTTCGCAGTGATATCAAAAGCTGTAAAGAAAAGCTCAGCAGCATCAGCCTTATCAGCTGATCCATAGTGGTCGCCTTTGCAATCAAGCGCTGGCAGAGAAAATGGCCAACTCGTTTTGGCCATTTCTGATAAGACCACTGGCACCTCAATACAACCAAAACTAGAAAACACTAAACCGAGTAATCAACACGGTAGTCATAAATAAAGAGGTCAGTATGACATTGGATAATAATCGAGTAAGGGAGCTACTCGTAAAAATGACACACCATCGCCAAACGTGTTTGCCTCTCGTTAATCCGCAATCGCATATGACACTCGCAAGAGCGGCGTATCGATTCGTTAAAATAGAAAAAGTGATGATCAAAAAGATGGCGAAGTTGTTCTTCGACCAAGATGGTGAACAATTCATTGCGG
Organism: Vibrio sp. A1-1; assembly: GCF_021728175.1. NCBI lineage: Bacteria > Pseudomonadati > Pseudomonadota > Gammaproteobacteria > Vibrionales > Vibrionaceae > Vibrio > Vibrio sp. A1-1. Next base: position 57,930 of record NZ_JAKKCL010000010.1, on the reverse strand, counting down.
AAAATGCCACCGAATACGGCGTTGCTGAACTAGGTAATTACAAAGAAATGCATTTCATGAACAAGTTATTGTTAGATGATTTAAAAGCGCTACTCAGAGCCATTGACGACACCAACTTAACGGCGCTTGTTTCTTACTGGTTAGCTGCTTTACAAGTCGAAAACGATGAAATTGAAAAGCACTTACCCCAGGGTGAGTAGTCATACTCACCCCCCTTCTTCCTTTCACTTCGAGAACGACAAATAGACGCTCTCTCAGATACAAAAAATGCCGATATAAAAAAGCCGCTGCACCTACGCAGCGACCTTATTGGTTCCCTCAAAACTATGACTAAACCGGTAAACAAAGGCGCGCTATAAAGCACTAGGCAAATCGCGCATTATCCACTGCTTATCTGTTTTAAAGCTAAGCCGATTTACTTCTCCCGCTTGGGACAAATACATTCAACGATTTTGGACGAAGCTTAATCGCTAATTGCTCATCAGAATAAAGCTCACCATCAATCACATACTCAATCGGTTTGTTCGCAGAAATAGTGACATTCTGAGCCGTCGCGTATTGAAAATGAGTCGATTCCTCCTGCGCACCTACGCTGGTTAATGTCAGATCAGACAATGCGATGAGGCGTCCGCCTAAAGATTCGGTGTTATCTAAATACGTGATATGCAGCTTGCCATCGTCAGGCTGCGGAGCACCACCACCTTGCGCGAGCAACGTACTAAAAGGAGCGATGTTCGCAACGACAAAGCTATGAACTTCTAGCGTTTGTGATCCATTTTCGCGGTTTCCATCTTCAAATGGCGCATCCATCGCAACAGTCAACGTCTGCGTCTCTTCCGCCACCACCGCGTTAAAAAAGCCCGTTAAGTAGGCCAATTGTCCAAAGGTGTTTTTCTCTTCTCGCTGCGCATGCTCGATCATTTTCTGCTCTAGGCCAATACCTAGGACTAACAATATAAGCCTCTGATTACACTCAGCCGTATCAATACGTTGGCAGTGACCTGCTAGCAATGCTTCACACGCTTTTTCGACTGGTGAGAATTTTGCGCCAACTCCATAGAGCACATGACATAACGCATTGGCGGTTCCGAGCGGAACAATACCGAGTTTGATATCGGTACCTACCAGCTGGCTCGCCACTTCCGTCACTGTGCCATCGCCACCCGCTACGATAATTTGCTTAGCACCACTTTCTTTTGCCTGCAGCGTGAGCTGCTCAGCGCTGAGATTTGTGGTGGTTTGATGAATACTCAAGCGATATTTTTTGGTTAGTTCACGAATCAAGTACTGTTCGTTTTCCTCCCATTTTCCGCCACCTGCAACAGGGTTAACCACCATCCAAGTGGACTGATCCAGACACAGTACGCCTTTTTCACTTATCGCTCGTAACGTTTTGATCTGCAATTTATTCAATCTCGCGGTACTGCGCACGTCATTGATTTTTTTCATCACAGATTCAACCGTCAGCGACGGATCTTTGCTCAGTAGATACGCCGCAACAACAAACACCGATCGACCACGCCCTAACGCACAATGCACAACCACAGCTCGCGAGCACGAGATTTGCGTATCAATCCAGTTAATCGCATGGCGAAGGCGCTCTAGCGTTGGGGCTTTGTGGTCGAGTACCGGAATCGAAAGGTAATGAAACTGCTTGTCGGTCATCGCACTTTCAAGCCCAGCAAACTCTGCGGTGACATCGACAATACAAGAGATGTCATTGGATTCGAGAAAATCTAAGTCACTCTGAAATAGCCGACGGGAGAGGTATAAATTATCGCTGACTTTTTGGATTGGAGGCACAGTATCGCGCCGTCTTTCCCAGGCATTATACGCTCTAGCGCCCAGCAAAAAGGGGATGAATGCCCAGCGGATCCACCTGACAATCTTACCGTCTTGGTTTTTTCTAAAAATGGAGGGAATGTCGAAAACGTAGGCTACGCTGACTAATGCTAAAGAAAGAGATACCCACAAGAACAACAGGCTAACCATGATTTGGGGAATATAAATAGCGGCCAATAAACTGATCAGAGCGCCAAGAATATAATATTTGATGATAAACATTCGCTCTCCTTGCCTTCAGCGAGTGCGCTTTTTTAGTGAAAGTGAGAATAAGCTGGTTTTAGTTTAGGCTAATTAGCTTGGTAAACGCTTTGATTGGGCCCCTTCCCGTACCGAAATGGCACGAAAAGGACCAATACTCCACCTAGCTAGACATTTCTTCGACGTAGCTATCCGCTAGTTTCATTTTCTGCTGATCGGTCATCACCTTACCGGCCAATTGGAAAAAACGCTGCTCTTCTTCTTCGAGGTGGTGCAATACTTTGTGACGCAAAGTTTTCATGAGGTTGAGCCATGCTGGCGAGCTCATGTCGGTTGCATCAAGCTGCGCAATCACTTTATCAATCTCGTGGTGCTCTGCGATGCCATGACGAGTAAGATCGATGGTTTTATCGCTCTCGATTAAAGGCGCGTAGAAAAAGCGCTCTTCTGCGACGGCGTGCTGTTCGAGTTCATCCTTCAGATTGTGGTAAAACTCTTCGCGTGCAGGGGAATCTCCAGACGTTTCCATCAGAGCATCGAGTAAAAGGCGTTGCTTTTCATGACTCTCTTTTAGTACATCAAATATGTTTTTCATCTTTGACTCCTCATCTGATTGTAAACACTTGGGATAAAAGGAAGGGCGGTGATTGACCGCCCTTCTCTTACATTGCTGTGAACAAAAAGCTGACCTGACTCGACTAACAATCTTGGTCTTCTGCGTTCAAGTTCTCTTTAATATTTTCACACTCATCTTCAATCGCATTTTGAGTTTCTTCGGCGGCTTCATCTATCTTCTTGCCTGCCTGTTCCATTGGCCCTTCTTCACTACAAGCAGCCAGTGCGAACACCAAACCAAATACTGCGGCGATACGGTAAATTAATGACGTAAGTCGCATGAAATCTCCTATCTATTTACGTTTTTTCTTCCTAGCAGAACAATCACTATTGATACAATTAATGACAATAGAAATAGGTAAAATATCACCTGCGCGATAGAGGCCGCCGCCCCTGCAATACCAGTAAAACCTAGTAGTGCAGAAATCAGTGCCAAAGCCAGAAAAATAAACATCCAACGAACCATAGTGTTACCTCCTAATAAAATTGGGTTAGGTCACTCGGCTCGTTATTATTGAACCACTTCTAGCTTATCAATCACCTTATTTACATCATTGGTATTATTTGCAATTGAAAGTGCAAGATCATGCTCCGCATCTGAATTAACCTTACCTGCCAACGTTACCGTTTTACGTTCCGTCGTTACATCAATGTCCGTACCACTTACATTGGTATCCATCAGTAGGCGAGTTTTAACTATAGTCGTGATTTTAGAGTCGGTCAGTGTGGCTAATGCCTCTGAATCGGTTTCTTTCTTACCTTCATTCACCACTGACAATTCGTTGTTTACTTTTTTCACACCATCAAGACCTGTTACAAGCTCTTCGGCAAGCGATTTTTCAAGGTCATTGTTTACCGAACCAGAAAGGGTAACTACCTGATTTTCAACATCGGTGTTGATATCAAAAGAGTTAAGGTTACTGTTTAGCAGCAGCGTCGTTTCAGCTTTACCATCTAGCCAAGCGTCCATGGATTCTTTTTCCCATTTATCACTCGCTAAGACTGCTGTAGATGAAGTAGCAAGAACTGACGTAAGTACAATTTTAGCTGCGATGTTATTCATGGTAATTCTCCTTTATTGACGTTGTATTTCCATAGGAGCAAACCATGTGCCAAGTTTGTAACTTATTATTTTTAAAGGAATAATAAAAACAAGACATAAAAATAAGACGAACAAGACAATATAAGTATGAATTATTTACACAGAAGAAATGTAATTTTTAATCGTTAATAATTTCGCAATCAATCACATAATACGCCAACAAAAGATGAGACATTATTTCTTCGACTTCACTTAATCGCAGAATTATTATTTAAAGCGTGAGACACCCGAATAAAAAAGCAATATTTATCAGAATTATTACTGATATATACCAAGATAGGTTAAACAAAATTAAAATAGCCTACAGACCCTTAAATCTCTGCTGACAATATTTTGTCTTGTGCACTTAGAATAATCCACGTACATTGTTTCTGTCATAGTAAAGAGGACATTTCTATGTCGTTGCCAAGCCTGTTTCTACGAATACAAGACCCGACACTTAAAGATGCTATTGCCTCTTGCCAGGAACTGAACAAATTTCGTCTGCATAATACCGATGCCGCAGATGGTTGGATTGAAGATTTCCTACAACTCAAACCGGAAGTTGCGATTGTTGAAGTCGCCCACTTTACTAGCGCAGATTACCAGCGCCTTTCTAATATCGAAGACATCTACGATATGGACTTGATCATCATTAGCTCTGGTGCTCCAAACGAAAATTTGGATAAGCTAATGAACTTAGGTGCAATTTTTCACTACAGAAAACCCGTCGATATTGCCATTTTGACGGACACCCTAAGCGAAGTCAGCCAGTACTATCAGCAAAAACAAGATCAAGGACGTAAAGTGTCCACTAGCGATCTCGACCAATTTGGCCTTTTGGTGGGTTCCTCATCACCAATGCATCAGCTCTATCGCATGATCCGACGCGTCGCAAAAACAGAAGCCAACGTCCTCATTGTCGGTGAAAGCGGTTCGGGTAAAGAGTTAGTGGCACAGACCATTCATTTAGCCAGTGATCGCAAGCAACAACCCTTTATCGCGATTAACTGTGGTGCGATTAGCCCAGAATTGGTCGATAGTGAACTGTTTGGCCATGAAAAAGGCGCCTTTACCGGAGCGAATAAAACTCACCAAGGTGTATTTAAACAGGCAGAAGGCGGCACGCTGTTTTTAGATGAAATCACCGAGATGCCTATCGAGCATCAAGTGAAGCTATTGCGTGTTTTGGAAACCGGAGAGTATCGCCCAGTGGGCAGTAATACGGTGCATATCGCCAACACTCGCATCATTGCCGCCACCAACCGTGATCCTAAAGTCGCCATTGAAGAGCAGTTCCTGCGTGAAGATCTGTTTTTCCGCTTATCGCACTTTCCATTAACGATACCGCCGCTGCGAGAGCGAGGCGGTGACATCGTCGGTTTGGCTAAGCACTTTATCGCGCACCGCAACGCAAATGAGGCTAAAACCAAAACCATTCTTGATTCTGCCATCCAAAAAATCGCTGCACACGATTGGCCAGGTAATGTCCGTGAGCTCAAACACACGATCGAGCGCGCGTTTATTTTGGCTGATGACACTATCCGAGATGAACACCTGATCTTCGATACGCCACCATTGGAAACAGGCACCAGCATCGAAGACCTTGTTCCAGCGGGCGTTTCGCTAGAAGAGCTAGAAAAAGCCGCCATTCTCAATACGCTTGAAGAGAATCAAGGCAATAAAACGGAATCTGCGCAAGAGTTAGGCATTAGCGTGAAAACGCTCTACAACAAACTCGAAAAGTATCAAGACGAGTAACTCGCTGTGGGAATACAATGAGAATATAAAAAGAGCACGGAATACGATTCAGTGCTCTTTTTTATCTTATCTTTTATGTGGATGTGCAGCGTTTGATTACACCCACTGACCCGCGACAAAGCCGCTCGACCAGCACCACTGAAAATTGTAGCCCCCTAACCAGCCAGTCACATCCATCACTTCGCCAATGAAGTACAGCCCTTTGATGTCTTTGCATTCCATGGTTTTCGAAGATAAGTGATCGGTATCCACACCGCCTAGTGTCACTTCCGCGGTTCGGTAGCCTTCAGTGCCATTCGGGGCGATATCCCAATGTTCTAAGCGCGCCACAATCGCCGCAAGCTCCTTTTGATTGAACTGCTTTAGCGGTTTATCGACCAGCTCTTTACGTTCAATCAAGACTTCAACCAAGCGCTTTGGTAGCACTTTAGCGAGCGTATTTTTGAGCGACTGATTCGGATGCTTTTCACGGCTGCGTTCTAATAACTCGGCAACATCATCGTTTGGCACCAGATTAATCGACACCTTTTGCCCCGCTCGCCAGAATGATGAAATCTGTAAAACGGCTGGGCCAGATAAACCACGATGTGTGAACAACAGGGCTTCTTTGAACATGGTGCCATCTTCAGCTGTAATTTCCGCAGGTACCGCGATACCAGATAACTCAGCAAAATCTTCTTTGTCTTCTTTATGCAACGTAAATGGCACCAGCCCTGCCGTAGTTGGGGTAACTCGAAGACCAAATTGTTCCGCGACTTTATAGCCAAATGGTGTCGCCCCCAGTTTTGGCATCGACAAGCCACCTGTTGCGATAACTAAAGACTCACACTCAACAATCTCAGTGCCAGCATGCAAACGAAAGCCTTCATCGATTTTCTCAATTGAGTGAACATCGCATTGGTAACGCTGCTCGATATTCGGCATATCACATTCAGCCAGCAGCATCTTCACGATGTCTTTCGCCGTAAACGCATCGACACAAAACAGCTGACCGTGATCGCGCTCTTCAAATTCAATACCATGCTTACACACCATCGAGATAAAATCCCAGTTAGTGTATTGGGAAAGCGCAGACTTAACGAAATGCGGGTTTTGGCATAGGTAGTTGCTGGCTGAAACATCGTAGTTAGTGAAGTTACAACGGCCACCGCCTGAGATAAGGATTTTACGTCCTGGCTTTTTAGCATGATCGAGCACCAAAACACGGCGGCCTCGCTTGCCAGCTTCTGCAGCACACATCAAACCCGCTGCGCCTGCGCCAATTACAACAACATCAAATTTCTTACTCATCGGTAGCTCTTAGACTGATTGGTATCGAATCGAAATAAAAAAGGATGTGCACATTGCACATCCTTGCTTTCTAGGCGCGACATTCTACCGACAAATCTCGAAGGGGAAAAGCGCTTAAACGGTAAGCGCTATGCATGCCCGTGCAATCCTAGGAGATTAACTCGCTAGATTATTGATTCGTTAAAGAATGAAGGCCGCGAGTAGGGTTACACCGAGCAAAGCGGTCGATAAAACAAATAGCTCACGCACCCTTTCGCACTTACCAGTAAAAATCTCATCGTGGTGATGGTGATATTCTTTACTTTTGATGTAGTGGAACAAACGCACCTGTTTGGTGACATTTCCATGGGTGGTAAAAAAGCCATTGCCATCAACTTGCTGATATAACAACGGATGCGCTTCACGCATGATGTAAATTAGAGAACGAAGAGCGGTGAGATACCGGATCATGTTGACTCCAGTTACCACCATTAGCGCAAATAAGATTGTGTCTCCACTGATCATCTTTTCCTCCCTACATCTTCAACAATGCTCAAGAGAAAAAGACTATCAATGCTTCGTCTTTACCCGCTACTTATAGCGTCAAAAAACGCGTTTACGCAGCTGGAGCATCCATGATTGAAGATGAACCTTCTTTCGCCATTTGTGCTAGATCTTTGTCGATGAAGAACAATGCTTTACCATCTTCACCTACCAATTCGATCTTATCTAAAATCCCTTTAAACAACTTCTCTTCTTCGTGCTGTTCAGACACGTACCACTGTAGGAAGTTAAACGTTGAGTAGTCTTGGCTAGTAAATGCAACATGCGCCAATTTATTGATTTTTTCCGTGATCATTTGCTCATGTTCGAAGGTCTCGCGGAAAACATCACCTAAGCTTGCAAAATCATGCTTTGGTGCATCAATAGCGCCCAAGATTGGCATTGAGCCAGTTTCACTTACGTAGGTGAATAATCGTTGCATGTGCTCCATTTCTTCTACGGCGTGAGCGCGTAAAAATTCAGCCGCACCTTCAAAACCTTTGTCTTCACACCAAGCACTCATTTGTAAGTATAGATTGGATGAGAAAAATTCTAGGTTAATTTGCTCATTCAATTGTTCGACCATAGTTTGAGACAGCATGTTAACTCCTATTAATGTGCATGCAATATACCCAAGTAACCTCGAAATAAACGACGCCGCGAGATTGACTTGCTCTACATCAGAGGCAAGGTTTTACTTGAACTATAGTCAGTAACGGAGCGCTGGACTCCGCATCTCAAAGTCACTTGGGTATAACGCCACTATAACATGATTACTGAGACAAGACTTTGTACCTACGACACTGATATGAGATCACTTCAGCAAATTTTTTTGGGGGTTAGTGCTAATCTAAAACTATGACCTTACAAGGAGATAGCAATATGAGTTACAAACACATACTTGTGGCAGTCGACCTGTCAGACGACAGTAAAGTGTTGATTAAAAAAGCTGTATCACTGGCTAAACCTCTGGATGCGAAAGTCTCTTTTATTCACATCGACGTGAACTACGCAGAGCTCTACACCGGGCTTATCGACATCAATATGGCAGAAGCGCAACATCAAGCAATGGAAGCGTCGCGCACACAATTGGCGAATTTCGCAGAATATGCGCAATACCCAATAGCCCATACGTTGGTCGGTAGTGGCGATTTGAGTAATGAGCTGTGCGATACCATTCAAGATTACAGTATTGACTTGGTGGTTTGTGGTCATCACCAAGATTTCTGGAGCAAGATTCTGTCTTCGACTCGACAACTGATTAACTGCTCTCCAGTCGATATGCTGGTCGTACCGCTAAAAGACTGATTGGCGCGACGTTAAAACTTGGTTAGACTGCGGGCACATTTGTTGTTGATAAAGATTCTCATCCATGGCTTATCTATCCGCAGTTACCCTACTTTGGGCATTCTCATTTAGCCTGATCGGCGTTTACCTCGCTGGTCAGGTTGATTCTTGGTTCTCGGTGTTCATGCGCGTGGCACTGGCGAGTCTGGTTTTCATTCCCTTTTTAAAATTCCGTGGCGTTAGCAAATCCCTAATCGCGAAACTGATGACGGTCGGTGGCTTTCAGCTTGGTCTGATGTACTGCTTCTACTACCAATCTTTTTTGCTCCTTTCCGTGCCAGAAGTATTGCTGTTCACCGTATTCACACCCATTTACGTCACGCTTATCTATGACTTCTTGAAAGGTCGCTTTTCACCTTGGTATTTGGTTACCGCGGCAATTGCTGTATTTGGCGCAGCCTGGATTAAGTTTGCAGGCATTAATGAAGACTTCCTGTTGGGCTTTTTGGTCGTACAAGGAGCAAACCTCTGTTTTGCCATTGGTCAGGTAGGCTACAAATACATCATGGAAAGTGAACCGGTTGATTTGCCACAACACACCGTGTTTGGTTACTTCTACTTAGGTGCGCTTTGTGTAGCAACCGTGGCTTTCGCTCTGATGGGCAACCTCGAAAAACTACCCACCACCGCAACGCAATGGGGCATTCTGACGTACCTTGGTTTAATTGCTTCCGGTTTTGGTTACTTCGCGTGGAACAAAGGCGCAACCATGGTGAACGCAGGAGCACTTGCAGTAATGAACAACGCGTTAGTGCCAGCAGGTTTGATTGTGAACATTGTGATTTGGAACCGCGATGTTGATGTCATGCGACTCGCCATTGGCGGTGCGATCATCATGCTATCGCTATGGATTAACGAAACCTGGGTGAAAAAGCGCGTCGAAATGAGCTACGCCAAGAAGTAACGCAACCGCTCCCAACACACATACCGACAATAAAAAACGCTCTCCAGTTGGAGAGCGTTTTTTTGGATTAGATTAATGCACTTTCATTTGCGAACTTGCGCTCATCAACACCTTGGGCGACGTTGGCAACAACACTTCTAGCTTCGCATTGCGCGCTTCCAGCTTGCGCTGACGCTTAAGTAACTTTTGTTGTTTTTTCGCTACTTTTAACAACTTCTTCTGCTGCTTATAGTGCTTTTTCAGTGCTTTTTTCGCTTTCTTAAGCGATTTTTTATCCGCTAAATCAAACCATACTGGTGCGTCGGTTCTTACTGGCTCCAAGGATTTTTCGGCTTGCTTTTTCTCTTTCACGCGCTCAACAACACGCTTCACAATTGCTGCTTTTTCGTTGCTTTGTTTTGTTGTCACAGGAATCGGTTGTACTGGCAGCGCTTCAGCCAATAAGCCACATGATTGTTGCTCGTTCAGTGGCTTGTCTTGGCATTTTTGCGGCGGAATAACGGCTGGCTTACACAAGGTATCTTTGGCCGCTGAAGAGCGTGCGCAAGAGCGACAAACAAACTTTGGTGCGACAACTAAACGATGGATGTCGCCAAGCTCCGCCGCGATCTGTTTACGACTCATTTTACATAAGCGTTTAGCCATTCTACTACTCCAGCTTCCCAATTATCGACCGCATCACAACAAGTGAAATAATAATAATTCTTAGTTAGATATACAGTCAGGGAGGAGAATTAGCAAGAGAAAACTATCAGTAACGATTCAGAAAGAGAGGCTTGATCACAGCACGATACACCGTACTGTGACAAGAAAAGTTGAGCGGTCAGGAAGTTATGCCATTGAGGCTTTAACGTAGACATCAAAGCGATTTTTTTTGGTTTCAATCGCCATAGTCGGCTTTTGCTCGTTCAGCCAGTTTGCATAGTCTGGGCGCTTCACCACCACGCGTTTTGTGGCTAACGCCATGGCAGGATCTAGCAAACCATCGGCGTCCAAATCGGCGCCAACCAACGATTGGAAAACGCGCATCTCTTTTTTTACGAGCGCCGATTTCTTCTTGTTTTCTGGGTGCGGATACATAGGGTCGAGATACACCACATCTGGCTGAACAAAGTCTTCATCTTGTGCCAGCTGTTCCAATGCATCATGACTGGAGGCATGGATCAGCGACATACGCTCTGATACCCAAGTTCCAATTTCAGGGTCTTGTTTCGCACGCGCTAAGCCGTCATCCAGCAACGCTGCGACTACCGGGTGTCGCTCCACCATCTGTACCTTACAGCCGAGCGAAGCCAAAACGAATGCGTCACGTCCCAACCCCGCAGTGCCGTCTAGAACGGTTGGCGTTGCCCCTTTGTTCAAACCTGCGGCTTTTGCGATGGCTTGGCCCTTACCACCACCAAATTTTCGGCGATGTCCCACTGCGCCACCAATTAAATCGACAAAAATAGCGCCCAACTTTGGCTCATCCACTTTACGCAGCTCTAAACGCTCGGTGGTCAGCACCAAAGCAAAATCGCTCTCGTCAGTGTGAGAAAGCTGCCAGCGCGCTGCCAGTTCATCCAGATGAGGTTGTTGAGACGGGTCTTCACAGATCAATTGCAGTTGCAAAAGGAGGCTCCAATAAAAAATCGCGGTAACTGGCGCTGAGTGTATACCTAAGTTACCTCTCAATGCTAGGTTGAGCTTGATATGACAGGACTACTCAGCCGTCAGTCGCTCAACTAACTCAGAAAGCGGTTGAGGATGCCCAATACCGTAGCCTTGGCCGTAGTCCACACCGAGGTCTATCAAATGCTGCATGACCTGGTCATTTTCGACAAACTCCGCCACCGTCACTTTGCCTAGCTGTTTTGCCAAGTCATTGATCGAGCGAACCATTACACGGTCCATTTCATTTACGTTGATATCTCGCACGAAAAGGCCATCAATTTTCACGATATCAACGGGAAGTTTCTTTAAGTAACCAAATGAAGACAAGCCCGAGCCGAAATCATCCAATGCAATCATACAACCCAACGCTTTGAGCTTGGTGAAGAGCTCAATGGCTTGCTCAAGATTACTCATCGCTGCTGTCTCGGTGATTTCTAGACAGATTTTTTCACACGGCATGGACGAACGTTCCAGTCGTTCCAATAAGAAATCGATAAACTCTTGATTCCCCATAGATTGACCTGAAAGGTTTATCGAACAACGACCGAGTTTTTCAACCACCTCCGGGCGTTGCTCAAACCATTCTAGCGTTTGAGTAATGACCTGTTTATCAATCCAATGCGCAATGTTGTAGCGCTCGGAAGCAGGAATAAACAATGCAGGAGAAACATAATCACCATATCCATTGCGAATGCGCACTAAAATCTCAAAATACATCTGAGCATCGTGCTGTTGTAAGCTTTTGATCGGTTGAGCAAACAGCTCTAAACGCTGATTCGACAATGCCTCATGCACCAAATTGACGCTCTGCATTTCCATCTGGCGACGTTGTAGCTCTTCGTTATCTAAACTGAACAGATTGTAGCGGTTACGGCCTTGCTCCTTGGCGGCATGACACGCAGAGTCTGCTTGAGCGTGCACCATTTGCGGCGTCTCTGCCGTATGGTCGATGATACGAATACCAATAGAACAACTGATGAACAAGCGTGTATCTTCCCAAATAAAGAGATGTTCACTCAACGTCGAGATGATCAGTTTAGCGATATTAATCGCGCCGTATTCGTCGCAATCTTTGAGTAGTACCGCAAACTCATCGCCTCCCATTCGAGCCAAGATGGAATTGTATGGCAGCACTTCCTCTAACATGCTGGCGCAAAATTGAATCGCCGCGTCACCCGCATCATGCCCAACCGTATCATTGAGGACTTTTAGCTGATCTAAGTCGAGGTACAGCATGGCGTGGACGCGACGATGGCTGTCCACCTCACGCAGTGCGGTCTTGAGCTCTAGTTCAAAGTGGTTTCGGTTATAAGTCCCTGTCAGTAAGTCATAGCGCGCTTGATATTCCAGTTTCTCGGAAAGCTGTTTGGTTTCTGTAATATCTTCACCCACAATCAACAGCTGATCAGATTCACTCAGTGGACGAATGTTCTCACGTACCCAAACACGATGACCATTTGCATGGCGATACTCGACTTCCCTTCGCCAGACCCCATGCACCTGTTGATTGGGTTGCAATAGCACTTGGCGAGGAAACAGTACCTTGTCATCAAAATAAAACTCCCTTAGGCGGTGTCCGAGCATGTCCATCGGTTTGTAGCCTAGGAGTAGCTGAGCAAATCGATTCACTTCTTGAATGCGATTGTTGCTGTCGAGCGTAACCATCATGACTGGCTGTTGCTCATAATAGTTACGCAGGGTTGATTCGCGTTGATAGAGCTTATCTTCCATCAACTTACGACTAGTGATATCGCGCGCTTCAAACAAGTATTGCTTTTGATTTCCTACTTGCTGAGAAAAAGGCTTGAGTGAAATTTCCAACACCAATGTACCGTGCTCTTTACTCCAAATTTCAGCCTCAAACGTCGACACTTGATGGTGAGGCGCGTGGAAATACGCCTCAAGCAACGCTTGCGCTTTCTCACTCCAATTGGGATGAAACCAAAGTGGTCGATCTAAACGCAGCCCTTGGTGATACAGCAAAGATTGCAGGTGATCGTTGCCCGATTTAAGTACACCGTTGGCATCCAAAATGCCCATATACTGCATGCTCTGATCAAAAATCGATTCTAAGATGGCTTGGCTTTCTCGCGCGGCACTCTCGCTGCGACGCATCCGCTGTAAATAGTAACCCATCAACAAAATGACCACCGACATCACCACAAACAGGCTACCAAACAAGCGAATTTCTTTGGCAAAACGCTCAGAAAACTTCATCGGTTTATTAAAAAATACCGCAGAGACCTCTTGCTCAGCCCCCAGCCCCCAGCGCACTACAGCTTGATAATCTAGCTTGATTTCAGAATCACTTTTCTTCACGGCTGGCAGAGCTTGGTCAGGGTTATCCAACACAAACTCAAGTATCTCAGCGCTCTCAATGCCATGCCGATAACCACTTTGGATCACGCCACCAACCGCACCATGCCCTAAGCCAATGTCGTGCACCATAAACAGCGGCGCATTTGAGGCTCTGTTGACGCCAATCCAGTCACGTTCACTGCCAACCACACCTTGTTTATCTCGGTAATAGGTCCAAAACAGGACGACTTTATCTTTATTCAGCTTCGCCACTTGTTGCTTTAAGTCAATGATACTATCGGGAATAACTTGCACGATTTTGTCGCGATATTGCGGATGTTCATGTACAAAATCGTCGATTTGATAGCGTAATACCTCTCCCGTTACGGAATGGTCACTGACAATAAGAATTTGAGTGTAATCAGGGTGTAGGCGCTCTATGAGGGCTAAATTTGCCTCCAAATCGACATCTTCTGTTACTCCTGTTGCGTTCAGGGATTGGTGCAAAGAAGGATGATAATTGTTGATGCCGTTAAATATAACCGGGGTGTCTTTGATGATTAGCGCCAAACGCTGCATCAGTTCAAGCGCGTTGTTGTCGCTCACTAAAATGGCATCGAATCGTTCTTTGCTTAATTTCGTACGATATAAGGATTCAAGCTGAGCGAAAAACTGCTCACTCTGGTTACGTTTCGAGTCTAAATAGAGCACGCGCATATCCAGCGATCGATCACCCAATTGCTGCTCGATACCTCGCTGTATGGAATCCGTCCAGAAAAAACCTTGATGATAGGAGTGCACGACCAAAACTTTCGGATCTGAGGCCGCGGCAAACGCGCTCCAACATAGCGCGACAATAACCAGAAAACGCTGCACATTATCTCCATAGCTCGGAGTTAACCCGCAGTTACTCCTGCCAAACCTTGTGAATCCTATCCGCTATGAGTATAAAAGGGAGGTAAAACTCTATCCCTAACGGAAATAATAGTATGAATGCGAGCCTGCCGAAACTCGACGACCTTGACCGCGCAATATTAAAAACACTGATGGCTGACGCCAGAACGCCCTACGCAGAAATGGCAAAGCAGTTCGATGTCAGCCCTGCCACTATCCATGTGCGTATTGAGAAGATGAAATCGGCTGACATCATCGAAGGAACGGAGGTGATCGTAAATACCAAAAAGCTCGGCTACGATGTGTGCTGCTTCATTGGTATTAACCTAAACGCAGCTCGCGATTACCATTCCGCGCTAGAAAAACTCAACGCGCTCGACGAGGTCGTTGAAGCTTACTACACCACGGGCGCGTATAACATATTCGTCAAATTGATGTGCAAATCGATTGAAGAACTGCAATTTGTGCTGATTGATAAGCTGCAAGCCATTGATGAGGTTCAGTCTACGGAGACATTGATATCGCTGCAGAACCCAATTAACCGCAGTGTGAATCCGTGAATTTTTTATAAAAAATGGACAAAAAAAGGCCAACCGAATGGTTGGCCCTAGTATTTTTTAAAAGACAGCGTGCGCTTACGCTGCAATACCAGAATGGCGCAATAGCGCATCAATTTGTGGTTCACGACCACGGAAGCGCTTAAACAGCTCCATTGGCTCTTCACTGCCACCCATTTCTAAGATGTTGTTCAGGAAGCTTTGACCCGTTTCTTTGTTGAAGATACCTTCTTCTTCAAAGCGAGAATACGCGTCTGACGACAGCACTTCAGCCCACAGATAGCTGTAGTAACCCGCGCTGTAACCTCCAGCGAAGATGTGACCAAAGCTGTGCGAGAAGCGCGCCCACTCAACGGCTGGAACCACCGCGACTTTCTCTTTCACTTTCGCCAGCGTTTCTAAAACGCGTGCACCCACTTCTGGGTCGTATTCGGTGTGCAGAGTAAAGTCGAACAAACCGAATTCTAGCTGACGCAAAATGCCCATCGCCGACTGGAAGTTCTTCGCCGCGAGCATCTTATCTAGCATCGCTTTCGGTAGCGGCTCACCTGTCTCATAATGACCAGAAATGAACGCCAGAGCATCCTCTTCCCAACACCAGTTTTCCAGGAACTGACTTGGCAATTCAACCGCATCCCAAGGTACGCCATTAATGCCTGATACCGCGCCAGTTTCTACTTGCGTCAGCATGTGGTGGATGCCGTGACCAAATTCATGGAAAAGTGTCACAACTTCATCGTGCGTAAACAGTGCTGGCTTGTCGCCCACTGGACGGTTGAAGTTACACGTTAGGTAAGCCACCGGCGTTTGCAGTTCGCCAGAGAGCGTAATACGACGACCACGACAGTCATCCATCCACGCGCCGCCACGTTTGTGCTCACGTGCGTAGAGATCTAAGTAGAAACTGCCACGCAGTGCGCCTTCAGCGTCAAAGATATCGAAGAAACGCACAGATTCGTGCCAAGTGTCCACGCCTTCGCGCTCAGTAACTGTCATGCCAAACACGCGGTTTAGCACTTCAAACAGACCACTGACAACCTTAGACTCAGGGAAGTACGGGCGCAGTTCTTCATCCGAGATTTGGAACAAGTGCTGCTTTTGTTTCTCGCTGTAGTAAGCGATATCCCACACATGCAATTCTTCAACGCCAAACTCACTTTTCGCAAACTGACGCAACTCTTCGACTTCACGTTCACCTTGCGGTTTCGCACGTGTCGCTAGGTCATTCAAGAAGCCCAACACTTGATCTGGCGTTTCGGCCATTTTCGTTGCTAACGATTTCTCGCTGTAAGTATTGAAACCCAACATGCGTGAAATTTCGTGACGCAGTCTCAGTTGCTCAGTAATGATTTCTGAGTTGTCCCACTTACCAGCATTTGGACCGCGATCAGAGGCGCGTGTTACATACGCTTCGTACACTTCTTTACGCAACTCTTGGTTGTCGCAGTACGTCATGACAGGTAGGTAAGATGGGATATCCAGCGTAATGAGGTAACCATCTAACTCTTTTGCTTCTGCCGCGGCTTTCGCTGCTGCCAGCGCCGATTCTGGCATGCCCGTGAGATCTTTCTCATCCGTGATGTGCTTGGTCCAACCCATGGTGGCATCCAGTACATTGTTAGAGAATTTAGAGCTGAGCTCAGACATGCGCTTGCTGATTTCGCCGTAACGGTGCTGCTCATCGGATGGTAAACCAATACCCGATAGCTCAAAGTCTCGTAACGCATCGGTGATGGTTTTTTGTTGAGCGCGAGTCAGCGTTGCGAATGCATCACTGGCTTTAATCGCTTTGTACGCTTCGTACAGGCCTTTGTGCTGACCAACCCAAGTGCCGTACTCTGACAAAATTGGCAAACAACTTTCGTACGCCTCACGCAGATCTTCGCTGTTCACCACGGAGTTCATGTGACCCACTGGCGACCAAATGCGGCTTAAGCGGTCATCCGCTTCTTCAATTGGCGCAATCACACTGTCCCAAGTTGGGTGAGCATTATCTTTTAGAACTTCATCGATTTTCGCTCGGCAGTCAGCAATCGCTTGTTCAACGGCTGGCTTGATGTGTTCTGGTTTAATTTGAGAAAACGGAGGTAAGTCCGTAAACGTCAGAAGAGGATTAGACATGAATAATTCCTTTTGTGTTTTGACTCTGTGATTGCCTGTCTATTTTGTGTAGATAGGCCAACTCAATGTACAGACGAGCCAGCAACATGGATTGGGGGAGCTCCGTTCCCTTTCTCTATGCTGCGATGACCATATAGTCAACGAGCGCTACTCTGTCCTTGAGTCTTGTTATACCTAAATGAGATTTCACACTCTTTGAGCACGAGAAACTCACCTAGTTCAATTCGATTACCAATAGTAAGTGTGGGTGACTTAAAGAAATTTCAATAGCGTCCCCTTATCAGAGGAACGGATTTGATTGGAAGTTCTACATCTTTAAGTTACTTGAGTATAATACCGCCATAGAGTGAAAATCACAGACCACACTCAGCCAAAGAGTGTTTCGAGAGTTTAATTTGTTAAGTTACCGCCACAGCTTCCACGCCGGAAACCATGCCGACGTGGTCAAACACATCGTTCAAAGCCTCATTCTTGATGCGCTGAAACAAAAAGATAAACCATTCGTTTATCACGATACCCACTCGGGTGTGGGCCGTTACGATCTGACTCACGAATGGTCTGAAAAAACGGGCGAATACAAACAAGGCATCGCGCGTATTTGGGATAACCCAAATATTCCTGAAGACATCAAAAGCTACATCGATGCCATCAAAGTGCTCAACAACGGCGAGAAGCTGCGTTACTACCCAGGCTCACCACGTGTGGCGCGCGCGCAAATCCGCCCACAAGATCGCATGGTGCTGACGGAGCTGCACCCAGCCGATCACCCGTTGTTAGAGCAAGAATTCCATCGCGATCGCCAAGTGAGTATCTTCAAAGAGGACGGGTTCCAGCGTCTAAAAGCAAGCTTACCGCCACAAGAACGCAGGGGTTTGGTACTAATTGACCCACCATACGAGCTCGCGAAAGAGTACCGCGATGTAGTGCGCGCGATTCATCAGAGCCATAAGCGTTGGGCAACCGGTATCTACGCGATTTGGTACCCAGTGGTAAACCGTCACGACATCGAAGATATGATCGAAGGCCTGGAAGCACTGGGCATTCGTAAAATTCTGCAAATCGAGTTAGGTGTCGCACCCGATACCAACGAGCGCGGCATGACGGCATCCGGCATGATTGTGATTAACCCGCCGTGGAAACTGGAAAGCCAGATGAAAGATATTCTGCCATTCCTGCAAGACGCGATCGCACCAGCCACCGGCCACTGGAAGGTGGACTGGATTGTGCCAGAGTAAGCTCATCTGCACCGAAACCTCTCAGCGCAACGACATTTTCGTTGCGCTTTTTTATACTCTCAACTTTGCCCTCTCATCGCGCTTATTCTTCTTTTTGTGCCTCTCATCGCTATTTGTCATAAGTAATGTCGCTTTTTCCCATTTAGGAATTCGTTACATTCGATTTATGATAGTGGGATAACGGTGGCATTGAGTTCGGGCAAGGTCATCCCAATCTATCTATGTACCAGATAAAATTTATAAGCTCTTGGAGAAAGTAATGGCGACTCATTTTGACTATATCTGTATCGGTGGCGGCAGTGGCGGCATCGCATCTGCAAACCGTGCGGCGATGTACGGCGCGAAAGTTGCGCTAATCGAAGCTCAAGACCTTGGCGGTACCTGTGTAAACGTAGGTTGTGTACCGAAAAAAGTGATGTGGCATGGCGCGCAAATCGCAGAAGCAATGAACCTGTACGCAGAAGATTACGGTTTTGATGTCGACGTGAAAGGTTTCGACTGGAGCAAACTGGTTGAGAGCCGTCAGGCGTACATTGGTCGTATTCACCAATCTTACGATCGCGTTCTTGGCAACAACAAAGTAAACGTGATTAAAGGCTTTGCTAAGTTTGTTGACGAGAAAACCGTAGAAGTAAACGGTGAACATTATACTGCGGATCACATCCTGATCGCGGTTGGTGGTCGTCCTACTATTCCAAACATTCCAGGCGCTGAATACGGCATCGATTCAAACGGCTTCTTCGACCTAGCAGAGCAACCAAAACGCGTTGCGGTTGTGGGCGCAGGCTACATCGCAGTTGAAATTGCTGGCGTACTGCACGCGCTAGGTACAGAAACGCACCTGTTCGTACGTAAAGAGTCACCACTACGTAGCTTCGATCCAATGATCATCGATACGTTGGTTGAAGTGATGGACGCAGAAGGCCCAACACTGCACACCCATTCTGTACCAAAAGAAGTGGTAAAAGAAGCCGATGGCAGCCTAACTCTGCACCTAGAAAACGGTGAGAGCCAAAACGTTGACCAACTGATTTGGGCAATCGGTCGTCACCCAGCAACAGACGCTATCAACCTAGCATCAACTGGCGTGGCAACGAACGAAAAAGGCTACATTAAGGTAGACGAATACCAAGAAACCAACGTGAAAGGCATCTACTGCGTGGGTGACATCATGGAAGGCGGTATCGAGCTAACTCCAGTAGCAGTGAAGGCGGGTCGTCAACTTTCTGAGCGTTTGTTCAACAATAAACCAAACGCGAAGATGGACTACGATTTGGTACCAACTGTGGTATTTAGCCACCCACCAATCGGCACTATCGGTCTTACAACGCAAGAAGCGGAAGAGAAGTACGGCAAAGACAACATCAAAGTCTACACATCTGGCTTTACTGCGATGTACACCGCTGTTACTAAGCACCGTCAACCATGTAAGATGAAGCTTGTATGTGCGGGCGAAGAAGAAACGGTTGTTGGTCTACACGGCATCGGTTTCACGGTAGATGAAATGATCCAAGGCTTCGGCGTAGCAATGAAGATGGGCGCAACCAAAGCAGACTTCGACTCTGTTGTGGCTATCCACCCAACGGGCTCTGAAGAGTTCGTAACGATGCGTTAATTACGCGCCAATCGCATTGCTGATTTCAGCGAATCATTTGAAAAGGTCACCTTAGGGTGACCTTTTTTTGTTAGCCCATGCTTAACTCGCATTCTCCAATAACGTGCGAATAAACTCGGCTTTGATAGCACTCTCCTGCTTACCGTCATGAATCAGACACAAGTCTGCACGCAGTGACTCTTTCAGTTTAATAAAACGAATCCCATGCCAATGATGTTGAGAAAACGTCGACGGCACCAACGTCACGGTATTGCTGTTTGCCACATACGCCATCAAGGTGCTTGGCTCCACCACTTGTTTGCCAATATGGGGTGAAAAGCCTTCTTGCAGACAGGCATTGATGATGAAGTTTGCCGAGGCAGAATTCGCCAAACTCATAAACGCAAACTCACACGTCTTTAAATCTTGGAGCCGCAGCAAAGATTTGCTGGCTAACTCATGTTGCTCCGACACCGCCACCACAAACACATCTTTGCCCAAAGACACCGACTGATACGGATAAATGTTGAGTGCATCGGCAAAACGCACAATGCCCACATCGATTTTCTTCTCGCTCAGATGCTTCTTTTGCGTCTCTGGGTTAAGGTCAAAAATGTCGGCGTGATAAGTGTCATGCTCAGCATGGAAGCGCTGTAACAGACGATCAAATCCGCCCCAAAATGCGCTACTTACCACACCAACTCGCAAGATGTTTCTCTGGTTCAAACCCACTTGCTGCACTTGACTGAGCGAGACATCTAAGGTCTGAAAAATCAGTTGGCATTTGGACTCCAACAATCGCCCGGCCTCCGTTAGCATGACGTTTCTTGAATCACGCTCAAACAGTTTGACGTTAAGTACCTCTTCCAACTCTTTGATGCGATTGCTCAACGGCGAATTGGTGATATTGAGGTTCTCGGCCGCCTTAGTGAAATGCTTGGTTTGTGCGACCTCGTAAAAGTAACGCAGCATCTTCAGCGTCACGCGCTCAAATGGTTCTGACTTCATGCATTGAGTCCTAGCGAATTTCATCATCCTCTTTTTAAGGATGATAGTAGCGAATAAAGCAAAGATAACCAGCGCAGAAAGTCACACAATGGAATCAACACACAACCAGAAGGTGACTAACATGAATCACGACCCAGTAATCGGCGCGCTACAAACCATTCGCGAACGCAAACCAAACTTCCAACCTAAAGCGGCGTTTATTTTAGGCTCTGGCTTAGGCGTATTGGCAGACGAGCTACAAGACAAAGTGGTCATTCCATACGAAGAGCTCGAAGGCTTTCCGGTTAGCACCGTGCAAGGCCACTCTGGTGAGTTGGTACTTGGTAGCATGGGCGGCGTAGACGTAGTGTGCATGAAAGGTCGCGGTCACTACTACGAACACGGCTCAATGAAGGTCATGACCACGCCCGTACGCACCTTTAAAAAGCTGGGCTGTGAGTTTCTGCTCGTCACCAACGCGGCAGGCTCACTTCGCCCTGAGCGTATTGATGTCGGCTCTCTGGTGGTATTTCATGACCACATCAACACCATGCCTGAATCGCCAATGATCGGTCCGAATGATGAAGAGTACGGCCCGAGGTTCTTCAGCCTCGCCAATGCGTACGACAAAGACCTGCGCGCAGAAGCGTTTGAAGTCGGAAAAGCCAATGGCATTCACCTCAATGAAGGCGTGTTTGTCTCTTACACAGGCCCCAACTTTGAGACCGCAGCCGAAATCCGCATGATGCAAATCATCGGTGGTGATGTGGTGGGCATGTCGGTCGTGCCAGAAGTGATTTCTGCGGCGCATTGCGGCTTACCCGTATTGGCAGTGTGTGCGATCACCAACATGGCAGAAGGCTTGGGAGATGTAGAATTGTCTCACGCCCAAACATTGAAGTGCGCGAAGCTAGCCGAAGCAGATTTCATTCGCTTTATTAAGCGCTTTATGAAGCATCACTTCTAAAGCGGTTTCATTCCAAAAAGCAAAAGGGTCATCAAGTAACTTGATGACCCTTTTTCGTATCACGTTTTCTAACGTTCGGGGGTATTTCGGAGCCGTTTGTGCGTTTTACTTAACTGCGCGAACCAATTCAGCAATACCTTCCCAATCGCCGTTGTCCATCATTGCGGTTGGCACCATCCAAGTACCGCCACAAGCTACAACCGATTTCAGCGCTAGGTAATCTTCCACGTTGGATGGGCTTACGCCACCTGTTGGCATGAATTCCACTGGGTAAACCGCAGTGAGTGCTTTCAGCATGTTTACGCCGCCTGATGGCTCAGCAGGGAAGAACTTCAACGTACGCAGACCCATCTCCATCGCTTGCTCAACCAAGCTTGGGTTGTTTACACCCGGTACGATAGTCACGCCACGTTGCTGACAGTATTTCACTGTGGTTGGGTTGAAGCCTGGGCTAACGATAAAGTCCACGCCCGCTTCGATTGCGATGTCGACTTGTTCTGTGGTCAGAACGGTGCCCGCGCCAATCAACAGTTCTGGGTACGCTTCACGCATGATGCGAATCGACTCCGCCGCCGCTTCTGTGCGGAATGTTACTTCAGCACATGGTAAACCGTTTTCTACCAACACTTTTGCCAGTGGCAGAGCGTGTGCTACGTCGTTGATTGCGATAACTGGGACGATTTTGATTTCTCTTAATCGTTGTTCAAGTGTTGTCATGGGGAACCTCTAAAGAATAAAGCTTAATGTTGCGACGATAATAAACGCGATACCACCAAGTAACGTTTCCATTACCGTCCAAGTTTTTAATGTGGTTTTCTCATCCATCTCAAGGAGACGAGATACCAACCAGAAACCAGAGTCATTGAAGTGAGACAATACCGTTGCACCACCCGCAATCGCGATTACGATAAAGCAAAGGTCTAGTTCACTCAAACCTGTTGATGCTGCCACAACTGGCGCGATAAGTGCTGCAGTTGTCGTTAGTGCCACGGTTGCTGAGCCTTGAGCAACGCGCAGACAGGTTGAAATCACAAACGCCGCCACAATCACAGGCATACCTGTGTCTGTAAGAACGTCAGCCAGTGCATCACCAATACCGCTTGAACGCAGTACGCCGCCAAACATGCCACCTGCACCCGTTACTAGGATAACACCACAGATAGGAGCCAATGACTCACCACACAATTTTTCTAGTTTTGCCATGCCGTAGTCTTTGGCAAACACAGCCAGACAGACAATCAAAGTAATCAGCAACGCGACTGGGGTTTTACCTAGCATACGTAGGAACTCAACCAGTGCCGTTTTACCATCAATCACACCCGCAACCGCCAGTGTGTTCAATACCGTATCCAAACAGATTAGCAGGACTGGCAGCACAAGGATGGTCATAACCGTGCCAAATTTTGGTGCGTTGCGCTCATCCACCATCGCTTCGCCATTAAAGAAGGCTTTAGATAGTGGAATATCGAATTTTTTGCCCGCGTACAAGCCAAATAAGTAAGCGCCAAGGTACCAAGTTGGAATAGCAACCAAAATACCCACCACCAATAGCAGACCGATGTTTGCGCCAAGGAATTCTGCCGCTGCAACCGGGCCAGGGTGTGGTGGAACAAACGCGTGCATAACCGCAAAAGCACCGGCAGCAGGCAACGCATATTTAATTGGTGAGCCACCAAAACGAGCCGCCACACTTAGGATGATTGGCATCATCACTACAAGGCCAGCATCGAAGAAGATTGGGAAGCCAAACAGTAATGAAGCGACGCCCAAAGCAAATGGTGCGCGCTCTTTACCAAAGCGACCAATCAAAGTGTCTGCCAGCACTTTCGCACCGCCAGTCACTTCAAGAATTTTACCGATCATCGCACCAAGACCAACCAGCAATGCCACGGAAGCCAGTGTGCCGCCGAAGCCGCCCATCATGGTCGATACGACTTTCTCAGAAGGAACGCCAGTGGCGATTGCTGTGCCTAAACTCACCATCGTAAGGGAAGCAAAAGCATGGACTTTCAGTTTAATGATCAGAACGAGTAACGCTGCTATGGCAAGGCCTGCAATCGTCAGTAGGAACGTAGGATCTGGGGCTTGGGTTAATTGCTCCATAGGTTCACCTTTAAGAATTATTGTTTGTGTTATGGTTCACATTTATTTCAGTTACCGGTAACATGTTACCGGTAACATGAATAAGATAAACCCATATTTTAAAGTGAATTCAAAAATTGAGATCACGCGCAAATTTGGTTATGAGGATAAGTTATGGCTGGTAGTAGTGTCATCGTTATGGGCGTTTGTGCTAGTGGTAAAAGCACAATTGGTGAGCATCTAGCGAAAAAGCTAGGGCGTAAATTCATTGATGGTGATGATCTTCATCCACGAGCGAACATTCAGAAAATGGCATCGGGCCAGCCTCTGAACGATGATGATCGCAAGCCATGGCTAGAACGCATTCGTGATGCGGCGTACAGCCTAGAAAGCAAAAACGAACACGGCATTATTGTCTGTTCAGCACTGAAAAAGATTTACCGCGATCAGATCCGCGAAGGCAACGACAACGTGACCTTCCTGTTCCTTGATGGTGATATGGAGTTGATCCTTAATCGCATGCGTATGCGCAAAGGCCACTTCATGAAAGAAAACATGGTGAAGAGCCAATTCGAGACGCTAGAGCGCCCAGACAACGAGCCTCAAACTCTGATCGTCAGTATCGACGGAGACATCAGCGACGTGGTGGAACGCTCTGCCGCTGAGCTAATCAAAATGCAAGCGATCGAGGTGGCGTAATGACTCACTCTGTTGTTCTTGAGGTCACACAACGTTTGACCGAGCGCAGCCGTGAAGCGCGCGCTGCGTTTCTTGCTCGCACCGAAGTGCAAGCCGAAGCGGGCAAAGGCCGTATTGGCTTATCTTGTGGTAACTTAGCCCATGCAGTCGCCGCTTCTTGCTCTTCTGAAAAGAAAAATATTCTCGATTTTACTCATGCCAATGTCGCGCTGATCAGCGCTTACAACGACATGTTGAGCGCCCACCAGCCGTACCAAGACTACCCAGCACAAATCAAAAAAGTGCTGGCGGACTACGGCCATACAGCGCAAGTCGCAGGTTGTGTGCCAGCGATGTGCGATGGGGTGACTCAAGGTCAAGCAGGCATGGATATGTCACTGTTTTCGCGTGACTTAATTGCGCAATCAACGGCGTTGTCTTTGAGCCATAATGTCTTTGATGCCACATTACTGCTTGGCATCTGTGACAAAATTGCCCCGGGGCAACTGATGGGCGCACTGTCTTACGCGCACCTACCGACTGCGTTTGTACCAGCGGGTCTGATGGCAACAGGCATCAGCAACGAAGAGAAAGTCGACGTGCGCCAAAAATACGCAGCGGGAGAAGTCGGCAAAGACGCTCTGCTGGATATGGAGTGTCGCGCTTACCATTCTGCGGGGACGTGCACGTTTTACGGCACAGCCAACACCAACCAGTTGGTGTTCGAAGCCATGGGCTTGATGCTGCCAGGTTCGGCATTCATCCACCCCCATACCCAACTGCGTAAAGCGTTAACCGATCACGCGGCTCTGAAAATCGCCTCAATGACGGCGGGTTCTGCACACTTCCGTCCGTTGGCAGAAGTGGTCACAGAAAAGAGCTTGGTCAACGGCATCATCGCTCTACTCGCATCTGGCGGCAGTACCAATCACACCATTCATATGATCGCCGTGGCGCGTGCTGCTGGCATCTTGCTCACGTGGCAAGACATCAGCGATCTGTCGGATGTGGTTCCTTTGTTAGCTCGCGTTTACCCGAACGGCCCAGCCGATATGAACGCGTTCCAAGATGCGGGTGGCGTGCCAGCGTTATTGTACCGCTTGAACGAATCCGAGCTTTTGCATCGCGATGTGAAACCCGTGTTTGGTGAATTTGAAGACCAAATGACGCTACCGAGTCTTGTCGATGGACAACTGACTTGGACACCGTGCCAAGGCAGCCAAGACGGTGACGTGATCGCCAAACCAGACGCCACGTTCCAAAACACTGGCGGCACTCGCGTGCTGACTGGCAACTTGGGTAAAGCAGTGGTGAAAGTCTCTGCGGTGAAAGAAGATCAGCGCATCATCGAAGCGCCTGCGATCGTATTCCAATGCCAACACGAAGTGGAAGCGGCGTACAAACGCGGTGAGCTAAACCAAGATTGCATCGTTGTGGTCACACACAACGGCCCAGCGGCAAACGGCATGCCTGAACTGCACAAGCTGATGCCCATTTTAGGTAACGTGCAAAAAGCGGGCTTTAAAGTGGCGCTGGTTACTGACGGTCGTTTATCTGGCGCGTCAGGTAAAATTCCGTCTGCGATCCATGTTTCTCCAGAAGCCATTCGTGGCGGCGCGATTGGTTTGGTGCGCAATGGCGATTTGATTCACCTTGATTGCCAAACGGGCGAACTGAACAACTTAAGCGACACCACTGGTCGCGAGTTGATTCATTTCGATACCGAATCCACCCAACAAACATGGGGACGAGGCTTGTTTAGCGTGATCCGCCAAAACGTCTCTAGTGCAGAAGAAGGCGCAAGCTTCATTGTTTAAGGCGAGAAGAAAAACCTCGTCATTTCGACAAGCCTAAGCAAGATCAGGAATTTAATATCAACGTGCTGTGAAGCCAGAGAAAACACCTCTGCCACAGCACTTTTTTGTTGGTAGATTCTGAATCACGCTCGTCCCTCGCTGTTCAGAATGACGAGCTTTGGGGTTGGTCACTGTTCTTCTTAAAAATGAATGACTCCGTCATTTCGACGAGCCTAGGCGAGATCAGGAATCAACTATCAAAGTGCTGTAAAGCCAGAGAAAACACCCCACAGAACTTTGCTGTCGGTAGATTCTGAATCACGCTCGTCCCTCGCTGTTCCGAATGAAGGTATCTGGGGCTCAGAGGATTGCATTAAGCGGTTTTCATCACCACGACCGCAGCAATCACCACAAAGATACCAAACCAGCCGATTGGCTTGAGTTTCTGTTTAAACAGCAAGGCTCCACCCACTGCGGTACCCAAGATACCGATCGCGCCCCAAGAGGCGTAAGCAATGGCTAAGTCGATCTCTTTAACCGCTTGTGCCAACAGCGTGAATGCTGTCAGTACCAACACAATCGCGGTAATGCCCCAGCCTTTGTATTTAAAGCCGTGAGAACGTGTGAGCGCCATGTTCGCCACTATATCGACCAAGGCAGCCATCACGACAAATCCAAATGACATCGTAAAAAATTGACTCATGATTCACACCTTACACTTGTAGAAAATGAACGTTCTTTTGCCAGTTTATCGGCGTTTTTCTTGGTGTTAGATTGACCGTGTGACTCACCTAAAGTCACACAAACGATGCCGATGACAGCTAACATCAAACCAAGCAGCTCTTGGGTATTTAAGTCAGAATCAAACAACACGATCGAAACGACCGTGATCAATGAGATACCCAACCCTTCCCAAACAGCGTATGCCACGCCGATAGAAATCTTTTTCGCTGCAATCGAGAGGAAGTAGTACGACACCGCAATCAATACGTACATCACGATGTAGCCCAACCATCCATGACCTTGTCCGATAAAAGACATGGTGCTGGTGCCTGCTACTTCGGCAACGATGGCGAGCAATAAAAATAGACGTGCAACTAGCATGATGAATCCTCCATCAGAAATTAAAAAAATGCATAACGGAGAATGGTGAATGTCACGCATCTGTATCGACATTCAAAAAGTTAAAAAGATAAAAATGAGCCACTTCTCCTGACTATTTGAGCTAAGGTTAGCGCTGAGCAGGAAAAAGAGACAGGTAATTGAGATATTCATTTTTGAATATCTATAGGATCGAGTTGTCTATGTAATCACATATTTTCTTCATGGTTATCTTATGCAGAGAATCTCGGTGACGCGAGACAATAATCCGTCATCACTGTGCGAAAATTAATGGCGTCTTCAGGGTTTGGCGTACCACTTTATGTAAGTGTCGGTGCAAAGGATGGTTACGATTGGTTTGTAAGAAACCGCCAGAGACGACAAACTGGCTAAACTCACGGTTGACCAAAGGCATCGCGTAAGAGTCCAGCTCCGGCATCAATACTGCCGAGCTTTGACTGGCATACATAATCGCGTCGGTTTCTTGCAGCATTTGGCAAGCCACGCGCAAATTATAGGATTTCAATAACACCACAGGCTCATAGCCCATGCGGCGATACTCAGACTCCACGGTACAAAGAGGTTTATACGAAGCGGGCGCAGGCAGAGACACCAGAGGCAGCTTGGACACCGTGTCCCAATCATTACTGACTTTCGATAAAGTCGGGTGGTTTTTACGTGCCAAAATCACCCGTTTTTCAACAAACAACGGACGCATATAAATGTCTTTCGACAGCTCGGTCTCTTGGTCAAGAATGCAGTAATCGTGCTCGCCCTCTAGCATTTCATCGTGCGAGTAACTGTTCCAACTGGAAAAGGCAAAGTGCGCTTTGGGAAAGGCTCGATGACAGCCAGTTAGCAATCGCTGCCCTTGCTCATCCATCAAATAAGGGTCGGTCACAATCGCGATCTGCCCTTGGTATTGCAGTGGGTCGAACACTTCAAACTCTTGCACCACTTTTTCCAGTGGTGCAATCATGTTGTCGAACTCGGCGGCGAGGCGTATCGCCATCGGTGACGGCTCAACCCCATGCGCTTTACGCACAAACAGCGGGTCATCAAACACTTGCTTGAGCTTCATCACGCCGCGACTGGCGCTCGGTTGAGAAATGCCCAACTGCATCGCGGCCAGCTTGATGCTGCGGTTTTCCACCACGGCCTTTAATAAACGCATTAAGTTGAGATCCAATGCATCCAGCTGATGTGCCATACCCTAACCTGCCAATACCATTGATGAGCGAATACAGAGAGCGGTTAACTGCGAGTTAAACACTCTCTCCGGAGGTAATTTGATACCCCATATCAACCACTTTTTCTTCTTGCGCTTCGCCTTTCAGACGCGCGATCAAAAGCTCTGCGCTCTTTACACCAATTTGGAAACGCGGCGTATCAACGCTGGTCAGCTTCGGACTGATGGTCTGACCGATATCCAAGGCGTTATAACCCACCACCGCTAATTGCTGCGGGACTTGAATGCCACGTTGTTGCGCGCTCAGCATGGTCCCTATCGCGATGTCGTCGTTGGTACAGAATACGCCATCAAGCGTTGGGTGAGTTTCTAGCGCGCGTTCAAGCAAATCATGGGCTAAAGAGAAGCTAGAGTGGTCACCCGTTAATACGTGCTTAGGTTCTAGCCCTGCTTCCGTCATCGCGCGATCATAACCTTGCATACGCAGCTTGGTTCGCGTATCCAAACGCGCCCCAAAATAAACGATTGTACGCTTACCTGAATCTAGCATCTGCTTAACCGCCGTGTACGAGGCATCTTCATGATCTAGCCCAACCGCCATATCAATCGGCTTTGGTGGTAGTTCCATGGTTTCCACTACAGGGATCCCTGCATTTTTTATCATTTGCAATGTACGCGGCGTGTGATGGCTTTCAGTTAGAATAAGTCCATCGACCTGATAAGAGAGTAATGACGCGATCTTGCGCTCTTCTTCAAGCTCATCGTAGCTAAAATGCGCTAAAAGCGTCTCATAGCCATTGGCTTTGGTCACCATCTCGATGCCCTGAACAAAGGAAGCAAAAATTTGGTTGGACAATGAGGGCAGTAAAATACCAATGGCTTTACTGGACGACTTTGACAACATAGCGGGGGCGCGGTTTTCGATGTATCCCATCTCTTCAATCGCAGTCGCAATCTTGGCCCGAGTCTTTTCTGCCACCGATTCAGGGTTACGCATATAACGTGAAACCGTCATCTTCGTGACGCCAACTTGGTCTGCGACATCCTGCAATGTCGTGCGAGTTTTCTTATTCTGTTGAGCCATAAATATGTGATTTATCAGTAATGTTACAAGTAACATTATGACGAATAGACTCTCTGTCGACAAGCTCAGTGAAAATAATTCGCAAAATCATGACGTTATTATTCTATTAGCCACCAAATTGCGTTTCATACATTGTGAGTCAAAGCCGAATAAATAAATGACATTTATATCAAAGTTCTTATAAAATGCCGTACCTAAAAGAATAAGACATTAGGCACAGTGCAGTTAGGCTCTAGCGAAACCCAGATTTACTATCACTTGCTTGATCTGGACGACTCCCAAAAGCAGCAATACCTCCAAGCATTGCAACAAAGTCAACCTGAGCTGTATCAACAACTCGTTCCTCTTTTAGCCCACGAGACACCTGAAGAACAACTAACGCAGTTACTTTACTTTGGTGCTCACCAGGCTACGAACCGAGACGTCGATCTAAGCGGAGAAGTCATCAGTAAGTATCGCCTAACTCATGAGTTGGGTCGCGGTGGCATGGGTGTCGTTTACGCCGCTCTACGTGCAGATGAAACGTTCGAACAAGATCTGGCCATCAAGTTTATTCAAAGCAATTTGAGTAATGTGCTGGGACAACGTGCACTCTTCGATGAGGCACAACTGCTCGCGCGCCTAAACCATCCGTACATAGCGAAAGTGTTTGATGGCGGCCTTCATCAAGATTCAGTTTACATCGTGATGGAGCGGGTATTTGGTCAAACCTTAGATGAATACCTGTCAGAAAATAAGCTGGAAAAGACGGAAAAACTGCTGCTGTTTAAGCAGATTTGTCAGGCGATGGAGCACGCCCACCAGCATCATGTTTTGCATGCCGATCTAAAACCAGAAAATATACTGATCGATCGTAGCAAACGACCCAAACTGCTCGACTTCAACTTGACTCAAAAAGCGCACTCCACCCGAGAGGGCTCACCCTCGGCACTGATTGCGTTTAGCCAAAATTTTGCCAGCCCTGAGCAGCAGGCAGGACAAGTACTGACAGAGCAAAGCGATGTTTATTCATTGGGCAAAATCCTCGCTTTGATGTTTCCGTCACCAGCGGTTTGGTCTGATGTGTATTGGGTGACAAGACGGGCGACGCGTCCAGCCACCCAAGTGCGATACTCAGATGTACGAGCGCTACGCATTGATATCGAGCGAATTATCGAACGTCGCCCTATCGAGCAGAAAAAACACTGGCCTTTGTATAGCGCCTTTCGCTTGGTGCAACGGCGCCCTCTTGCTTCTGCATTGTCAGGCATCATCGTGCTATCAGGTGTGCTATTTGGCAGCGCCATGATGCAAAAGAATATCCAACTGCAACAAGAGAAGAAGATTGCAGAAGATATGATGTACGAAATGACTCGCCTTATCTTCCACGCGAAGGGGCAGAATGTCGAACACCTCTCGGTGAGCTCCATGATGGAGTTAACACGAAGGCGGATACTCTCTAATCCAGATATCCCCAAACACATAAAACAAAAAATGTTGTTGGCGATGATGACACCGGTGCCAAAGAAGCACCTAACTACTCCAATGAGTTGTCAGCCAAATTGTGCGTCTGAGGACAGCACCAACCAATAAGGCTTAAAACAAGATGTATACACGTTCAGTGGTGTTTTGGCTGTCTGCACTGACGGCTACCTCCACGTTAGCAGCAGACACTTCTGCTGCCACTTCACACCCGCCCACTTCATCCTTGAAGCAAGGCTACTTTATCGATGCGCCGGTGACTGGCTTGTATTACAAAACCAGTTCCAATATCACTGGCGTTACCCAACAAGGGGCATTTCACTACCAACCTGGTGATGTGATTAGTTTCTTCCTTGGCAACGATGAGAAGGGTTATCTGCTGACAACCTTATCGAGCCAAGAAGTGCTTACACCGACGATGGCAACAACCAAACCCAGTCGTAGCATCAATATGACGCGCCTGCTGCTCTCTCTCGACAGCACGCCTGAGAATCGTAAGGAAATTGTCTTAGCCAACCGCGTGTTGTCTGATGCTCGCTTTCAAAACCAGCTCAAGGGCCTTGACCTCAATTATCTGGATGACGCCAAACGTCACCTCAATCTCGACTGGGTGTCTGTCGATGAGGCAATTGAGCACTTAAACGAAAGCCAGCTGTACATTGAGAAAAACTTTGCCTCTGATGAGATCATCTTCGAACCTCGCGGCATGACGTTCAAAAACATCGTGATCAAAAAGAAAGATTGGCAAGGCCGCGCTTGTGCTTACGATTTACGTTATCAACATCATCCTAAATATCGCCCTCCGTTTGGTGAAACTCGATTCACCATCACCAAAGATTCATTGATTGAACATCCAAGCGTTGGCGACCATTTTCAAGGCTGTTTCCTCTCGATGAAGCGCCCTATCACGGAAGACATTGTCGAGCCGATAAGCAAATTTGCGGATTGGTTTAATATCGTCGGTTGCTCAATCACTGGATGCACCCGCAACGATTTGAATGGCTTCTCTCTCGAAGACTTTGATGATGAAGGCGACTGGAAATACCGCTCCGTTGCACTCAACTTTGATCCAAGCACTGAGCTACTGATGGAAAAAGTACAAGGCCTTGGGCGTAAAAAAAACATCCACCACCACAATCGTACAGAAATGCTGTGGTTTACCTACCCCAACACGAACGAACACGACATCGACTACCTCGGGGTATGGCAGCAGACCCAATACCACCAGCAGTCCATGACACAATCGTGCCTATTGATGCGCCACCAACAAGTCATGCGACTGCCGCACAATGCAGACACCTGTCCAACCGACGCAAGCCTATACACACAAGATGTCACCCAAGAGTATGCGGACATGTGGTGGGTCAACAATGACGAACCCAAAGCCGAGCTTGCGCAAATGAATGTCATGGTACGTTGGTCAACGACCCCAGCCGAAATCAATTACACCACTTGGGAATATTTGCCCGCTGGCGCAACTTGGGAACAAGGCATTTTATATCGCTATCAACAAGATGTTCTCCGCAACCGAGACGGCTCCGATCGCATTGAAACCCACACCATTTCTGAATTTGTCAAAGTGAGCGAGGATGTATAACCATGGCAACAGCAGTAGCACTGACACAAATCATTCAACAATGGCAATCTGGTGATAAACAAGCTGAGAGTGAGCTCTACCAATTTGCGTATTTGCAGTTACGTAAGATCGCCCAACACGAGCGTGAACGAAACGCGGAAAAGTACGGCACCGACAACAAAGTATTGGCCGATAGCGTCAACAGCACCACAGCATTAATTCATGATGCTTACCTGAAGATGTCCAACTGCGACATGAGTGAAATTGAAACAAAACGTGATTTCTTTTTGATGGCCGCCAAAGTGATGCGTCAAATCTTGATCGATAACGCACGCTCGCACCAAGCACAAAAGCGTCAACACATCACATTGATGAGAGATGAAGATGATCGCTTCGAACAATTGATCATCATGGATAAAGCGCTGGATAACTTCAGTAGCCGTTACCCACGCCAATCAAGTGCACTCAAACTCAAGTATTTAATGGGAATGAAAAACCAAGAAATCAGTGAACTGCTCGAGTGCAGCGCGAGCTTAATAGAGAAAGACCTAAAATTCTCTCGCAGTTGGTTGCAATCACGAATGGCGCACGCGTAATGATAAGCAAAAAGTTTTGGATAATCGGCGCCATCTGCGTTGGTTTGCTCGGCGTATACTGCATGTCAGACGAAACCAGCTTAGCATCCGCGGCGAACTCATCAGACAGCACGAGCCAATCAACCGAGCGAACACATCGGCAATATGAACGCACATCTTTAGTTGAAGTAAAGCAAGCGTTGACAGGTTCTGCGTTGGAGAACGCCCACAAAAAAGACGGTGATGACGCCTTCAACTCTGCCATTTTAGGACAACCAGGGCCAATTACGAACCCATTTCATACTACAGAAGACGGCTCTTTTTACGACTCGTCTGTGGGTTATGAAGACAGCCGCTCAAAAGAGGACCCATCAGAGAACAATAAACCCATCATCAACCTCACGGTGGAACAACAGCTACAAACCATTATTTATGCTTGGGAGCTCAACCAAAACTCTCCGATTAGCTATTCGCTCAATCTTAACCAACTGTTTGAAGACCCGGGTGGTGATCTCCTCACCACTCGGATTTGGCTCGAAAACGCCAATGGATTAAGGGTGCTAAACCAAGGACAAATGATGGTACTAGGTGCACCAGAGAACATTAAAACCACCACATACCTGGCGGTAGCGGCGCGTGATGATTACCACGGCGACAGCGACCATGCGTGGGTCACAACACGTTTTGAGTTGCCTGTTGTCACTCCAGGTCACAATGACACGGAACACCCGTTAATTGGCGACACTGTCTATCGCTTGGAGACGACGCAAAACCTTGGCGGTACCGCGTACGCGTATGAAGTGGTGTATTGCGAAGCGTTTCAGTTTGAGGATGACGAGGTACGTTATGCCGCCTCAAACAACAAACACCAGTGTCCTGAAAAGGGAGACTTAAAAAAGGTGGGTGAGTACAAAATCAGTGATGACTCGTTGATTGTTTATGTCCACGGCGTACGCCAAATTTGGACCACCAAAAAGGTATACGCATCTCAGGTTCATAAAGAGACTCAGAACTATTTCACCACCGTGTTTGATGGCAAACAATTCGAAAGCTACACCATGCAAAAAAACAAGCAATCGATGGAAAAACGCATCAATGTCCACACTGGTGAGTACGAATATCAAGGAACGTTGTTTGACTACCTCTTTCCCATTTCAGGAGGGGGTTACATAAACGGGACTGCTAGCAACTACATATTTGATAGAAGTGTTCAGGGTAACGAACCAGTGCACAAACTGGACTCTGATCTCAATATGAAATCAAATCAACATGACCTATTTTGTCATGATTATTTATTTTACTGGTACAGCTCTATCGTAGCGGGGCGAGGCGAGTTTGCCGATATTATCTCTAGCTCAATGGATTTTGACGGCGTAAGTCCAATACATTGTGCTGAATGGCCAGATGATTACTGGCAACGGACATTTATGTTTTACAACCTTGAATACACAGATTACGACATATTCATTCCAGGCGAAGTCTACAGTTATGTGCTTAAACCTCACCCTCAATTTGCTGATCGCGTTGAGGAATTTAAGATCAACATGATTTATCACGCCCCAGTCCTTACTAACACCCAATAAACCTTTCTTTACAGATGGTTATTTTGACAAAACAATCATCCCAAAAACAAAACTGGAACCGTGATCAAATTATCAATTTTCCATCATAGACAAAAAATAGAAATAAATTTTACGGGTTTTGTGCGGTTTTTCGTGTCTTGAACCTAGGCTCAATAGTCATTAAAAAGACACCACTCTCTTCAATCTCACTAGTGAGATTGAAAGATAAAAACAATAAAAAAGCGACTTTCTCATTCGGAAACGAAACAAGGACAAATGAATAATGAATAAGGTGAGTTTATTAGCAGCGTCAGTGGCTATCGCTCTTACTGGCTGTGGCGGTTCAGATGGTGGTTCAAACAGTGCTAACAACGGTGTTGTGATCACTGGCTTTGACGGCTACTTCAAACATGCAGTTGTTTTTGAAGATACGAACAACAACGGCCAATGGGACACTCAAGAAACATTCCTTGGTCTGACCGATGAGAAAGGTCAGCTTAAATTGGATGCAAAACCAGAAAGCACTCTAGCGCTGCAGACCATTACACCAAACGGTGCAAAGCAGAAACAGCTTATCGCTTTGGATGCTAAAGAGTACGCTGGCAAATACACGGTTGATATGGATCATCCAGGCCAAGCCATGGCCCACGAAATCGTGTTCCGTGCACCAACATCGTCAAACGTGATTTCACCTATCACGGACCTTGTTGCTATTGAAATGGCAAAAGATCCATCCATTAGTGAAGAAGACGCAAAAGCCAAGGTAAACCAAGCGCTAGGAGGCTCAGAAGAAGCACCAATTGATCTGTACAGTGATTTTGTTGAAGGTGCGACAAAAAACGCCGAACTACATAAAACCGCTCAGATTCTGACCGACTCAAAAGCGCAAAACCCAGCTAACTACGAGAAAAAGGCCACTGAATTTGCTCAAGCGGCAAACCAAGAAGTCGATCGTCTTATCGCATCCGGCGAAAACATCAATGATGCAAGCCTACGCCCAATCATCACTGACGCGACCCCAAATAGCGACAACTTAGCACCTGAAACGGCAATCAATAACAAGCTAACCGTAAACGAAACCGTCGAAGAGGCGGCTGAAGATAAGCTTGGCAAATTACCAAAAATCGTAAAAGGCGCAGGCTTTGATGGCGTTGAACTAAACATCGAAGGTCTTTTCACAGACAAAGACCAAAACCTTGTGACAACCAAACTGA
This sequence comes from Vibrio sp. A1-1, assembly GCF_021728175.1. NCBI lineage: Bacteria > Pseudomonadati > Pseudomonadota > Gammaproteobacteria > Vibrionales > Vibrionaceae > Vibrio > Vibrio sp. A1-1. The sequence goes on along the minus strand of NZ_JAKKCL010000010.1, from coordinate 21,743 downwards.
CGCACAACTTAGCAGGCACAGGCATTGAAGTTGCGCAAACTGGCAACCTGATTGTTCTATATCCGACTGCTATCGTAGAAAAAGCTGGTGATTTTGAGATCGTCCTAACGGCGCAAGACATTGATTCTTCAGGTAAGGTTTTGGGTACGGTAAGCACCGTATTTAAGTTCGAAATCGAATCGGCAAACTTACCACCAATGGTTGTAGAAACAGAACAAGCGCATCTACAGTCCATCGTTGATGGTTGGTACCTACAACAAGGTGAAGTATTTGAACAAACGCTCGATATTTCTAGCTTGTTCCAAGATAAAGACGGTCATATCACCGACTACTCAGCGGACTATGTGGACATTGAAGGTCTAACAGTATCTGAGGATGGCAATGCGATTGTCACCATTAAAGGCACACCGACAAAAGCGAGCGAAGCTGGTGCAGCACTTGCGATTAGCGCAACAGATGGCCATACCGCGGTACAGATTGCGCTTAGCATGCCAACGGTTATCGAAGGCGTAACGCCACCACCAGTAGTACCGACTTTGGGCTTCACTCACGAGCACTTCAACGGTCAAGAGTGGAAAATGGGTAGCTTTGCACAAAAAGACGGTGAAATTGGCTATGCCATGTTGATGCAAGACTCTGAAGGCCTACTATTCTGCTGGGGCTCAAACCATGATGAGATGAATCAAGAGTACAAAGCGAGCATCAGCGACTTCCTAGAAAACACATGGGAACACGATGCCTACGCTATTCTTGCCGATCTGGACCAACAAACTGGTTACGCGGAATACCACAATAAAGACTGTGAAGACGTCGAGCTGAAAGACGGCAAGCTATACAACAGCTACGGCGAAGAGTATGAAATGCTGTACCAGCACACAACCGAGCATAACGGCACTCAGATGATCGTTAAAATCTCAGATGATGAGCTGTTCTGGATGGATTCAAGCAATACACCATTCGCAGAATCCCTTTCGGTTGCAGAACACATCAAACACAGCACGGTAGAGCATGACTTGATGGTAGAAAGTAAAGGCTCGGGCGACGACAAAGTCCTGAAATACTCATCAGGTACGTACGAATACGACGCTGATACTTACAACTACACGTCGTTCATGCCAACAGGATTCCAAACGCCAGGTAATTGGGAAATCCAGAATGATGAAGGCCGTGAGCTGCTGATTCTAAAAGAAACAGGCTCAGAGTCAGATTACAAAACTCGTCATCGTTACATCAACCGTGATTTTGGTGACTTCTACATCGGTATTCGTTGGAGTAAAGAGCAAAACGGTCATGAATCCGCGCCGGAATATGGTCTGTACTCTCACAACAAAGAAGCCATGACAAGCATCGCGAGTTCACTCCCGATTTTGGAGCCTGGCGATGATGACTAAAGCAACCATCGTTAACCCTTGCTGTGATAGCGTGCATTTGCGTAGAAGACGCAGAACGCTTTGGGAACGCTTGGTCGGCATAAAAGAAGTGTATATCTGCTCTAACTGTCACAAAGAAACGCCACTCAAATAGCGATAATATTTGAGACCGCAAAAAAGCCCCGAACTCGGGGCTTTCTTCTATCTTTTGACCGCAATATTTGAGTCGTTATTTCACGCACACTACGTTCAATAATGAGGTTCCGGTGAGCTGGTTTGGCTCACGATCTGCGAACAAACCTTTCTTATCTTTGCCCCAATACGGCAGTTGCAGTGGCCATTGATTTTTTTCCATCACACCAGACGCCCTCAACACTTTGAATTCTGCAGGGCTGGCTAAGCTCATACCCAGTTGCTGACATACTTTTTGCGAGTTTTCGTAGTTGAGACGATTCCACGGCTTGCCGTATTCCATGTAAAACTGATTGTGGTGGTCGAGTAAGTACGGCACCACGTACGTTTTGCCTTGTAAGGAGGTTCTCAACCGAACTTCAATGTCATCATTCCCGCTCACAACTGGCTTCGCTTTGGTCTTAGCAGCAGGCTTGGACGAAGAATTATCACGTGTATTTTTTACCTTGGTCTTTGACTTCTCTGCCGGCGCTGTAAAGGCGTCGGTATCAGCTCGCACGGCAGGAACTGGCGCGGATTTCGGGGTCACCGTCGGTGTTGGCTTAACCGAAGATGCGGCTGATTTCGACGGCACAGCAGGTTTAGATGGTGTCGTAGACTGTTTATTCTCTTTTCCAACCACGCGGATGAACGCCTCTTTGTAATTCGACAAGGTTTTGACTCCTCGCAAATCCCCTCTCGCATCAGACAGATCTTTGTAAGGCCCAATCAAACAGCGATAACCTTTGGACTCCGGCTTCATCCACACGTCAGTCGTAATCTTGCTGTAAAGCGGCTTTGCTTTCGCGAGTGACATTGGCTTTGGTAGTAATCCGCATTGAATCCAGTAGAGGTAGTTGCCTCCTTGCGGCACTTTCTTTCCCCATACTCCGTTACCAATTGGGCACGTTTTCTCAAGCATCGGCAGTTCTTTCTCGCTCGCTTGAGTAGCTTGGCAAAGGAACTCCTCCGCCGATACTGGGCTAGAAAACTGGGCGCATACCAGCAACAAGCCGAAAGCTAGGCTTGCTTGGAAGATACGAGATGGGTGTTGTGCCTTCTTCATTTCCATACACTTCACTCTAAATTAGTGGGTAAGGTCATTATGGCGGCAAAGCGCCAAAAAAATGTGAACAAAGAATAACTAGCAAAAAAAGAGCCGGAATTTGCATCCGGCTCTCAGTTTAGGAAGGAATTAAGCGAATTTACAACGCTTGGCGGGAAAATTCTTAACCTTTGTACAGTTTCGGGTTGAATACATCTCGTAACCAGTCACCCAATAAGTTGATAACCAGAACCAGTGTAACCAACACGATGCCTGGGAAGGCAGTAATCCACCACGCACCTGAGAAGATGTAGTTAAAGCCGATGCTGATCAGCGCACCTAGTGACGGCTGATCAACAGGAAGACCCAAACCTAGGAATGACAGTGCCGCTTCCGACATGATCGCATTCGCTACCTGTACCGTCGAGATAACCAAGATTGGTGATAGACAGTTTGGCAGGATGTGACGGAACATGATGCGTGGCGCTTTAAAGCCCATCACTCGTGCCGCTTCTACGTATTCCTTCTTCTTCTCAGCCAGTACTGAAGCACGAATGGTACGTGCGTATTGCGGCCATTCAGCCACACCGATGATCACCACCAGCATCACCACCGCGTATTGGCTGTAAAAATCGCTGCCAAAGCTGGCTTTGAAAATGGCCGATACGATGATCGCCACCATCATGGTTGAGAACGATAGTTGAACATCCGCAAAGCGCATCAAGAAGCTATCGATACGACCACCGAAGTAACCCGCCGACAAACCAATGATGATACCCAGAATCAACTGAAGACCGACGGCTAAAAAGCCGATCGTCAAAGACAGACGAGAACCGTAAAGAATGGTCGATAAAATATCACGGCCTTGCTCATCCGTACCAAGAACAAAACGCTCATCGCCCTCTTCCATCCAAGACGGTGGTAGCTCTGAATCCATGATGTCGATAGACGTTAGATCATACGGGTCAGTCGGAGCTAGAATTGGCGCAGCTAATGCCAACACTAAGAACATCATAAAGACCGTAAAACTTGCCATCGCCACTTTGTCGCGCTTGAAGTAATACAAGAAGTCCGACTCTTTAAAACGCTGCCATGCAGATGGAGCGGCTTCAGGAGCTGGTGTTACATTTGATTGGCTCATGATTAAGCTCCTTTTCCAGTTAAGTTCACAGTTGGGTTGATGATGCCGTACAGCAAATCAACGATGGTATTGGTTACCACGAAAATCAGACCAACAAAGATAACGTAAGCTGTGATCAACGGTGTATCGACACGGTTGATTGCCTCTAGGAAAAGAAAGCCTGTACCCGGCCACTGGAATACGGTTTCGGTTAGGATGGTGTAAGCCACCATGGTACCAATCTGCACGCCACCTACCGTCAGTACTGGCAGCATGGTGTTCTTAAGTGCATGTTGGTAGTAAATCTTTTGTAAGTTCAAACCTTTTGCTTTGGCGAACTTAATGTATTCCGAGCTCAGTACTTCCAGCATTTCTGAACGTACAAGACGGATGAACAACGGCAGCATGATAGACGCTAGCGCAATACACGGCAGGATAAGGTGCTTAATACCATCGATGGTAAAGAAGCCAGATTCCCAACCGAGCACGTTAGCGGTTTCACCTCGCCCGTAGGAAGGCAGCCAGCCGAGTTCGATGGAGAAGACGTACATTAGCATGATTGCGGTTAGGAACACCGGAATCGAGATGCCGACACTACTCATCGCCATAACAAATTTGGTAAAGACACTCTTCGGGTGAATCGCGGAATACACCCCGAGCGGTATAGAGAAAACGATAATGATGAGCGTCGCGCCAAACACGAGCTCTAATGTTGCCACCAGCTTATCGAGGATCACCTCAACCGCAGGTCGCTTGAAAAAGTATGATGTACCCAAATCACCTTGCAGTGCATTACCCACAAAGCGCGTGTACTTTGTGATAAAGGGATCGTTCAGGCCCAATTCGTCACGTAGCGCTTGGCGCTCCGATTCCGAAACCGACTGACCTACAAGCTCACGCAGCGGATCACCCAGGTTGTCCTGAATGGCAAACGCCACCAAACTGATCACAAACATCACTATCAGTGCCTGAAACAGGCGCTTGACCAGAAACGAAAACATTCCTTGCCCCTTAACTATCCATAGATCTCTAAACTTAGAGAGAAAATTCAGTCTGTAAAACTGGCTCAATCCGACTGAAATAAACCGAGCCAAGTGTCGAAAACAGAGAAGGACTGGCGCCCCTCTCTGTCATGACTAAGTATGATTACTCGACAACTAGGTCGCCAAAGTAAGGCATTACCATTGGGTTCACGATGTCTGCGGCTTTCACGTTAGACTTCGCGCCCCATGCTTCACTTTGCCAGTGCAGCGGTACGAATGCAGCATCGTTGTATAGCGTCGCTTCGACACCTTTCAGCATTGCTGCACGTTTCGCAGGGTCCGTCTCTACGTTTGCAGCTTCAACCACTTTGTCCATTTCTGGGTTTGAGTAGTGACCACAGTTGTACTGACCACGACCGGTTTCTTCGTTACGAGTCATGGTTAGGAACTCGTTGAAGTTTGCCGAGTCCTCTGTATCCGAGTGCCAACCAATCATCAGCATGTCTGCCGCACACTTATCAAACTCAGGCCAGTATTGCGCTTTTGGCATAGTTTTCAGATCAACCTTGATGCCAATCTTAGACAACATTGCCGCTGCCGCTTGCGCTACTTTCGCATCGTTTACGTAGCGGTTGTTTGGCGCAATCATAGTTAGCGTCAGGCCGTTCTCATAACCCGCTTCTTTCATCAGTTGTTTTGCTTTCTTCAGATCGTAGCGAGGTACTAGCTTGTCATCGTGACCAACGTAACCAGTTGGACTCTGCTGACCAGCTGCTGTCGCGAAGCCTTTCATGATTTTCTTAACGATGCCTTCGTTGTTGATTGCGTGAACAATCGCTTGGCGAACGCGAACGTCTTTCAGTGCTTCGTTGCTGTTTTGGTTTAGTTGGAACGTGATGATACGAGTACCTGGTAGCGTTACTAGATCGATGCCGTCTGCGTCTTTCACACGTTTGTGATCGTTTGGTGCTACCGGGTGAATCATGTCAACGCCGCCAGAAAGTAGCGCAGCTACACGAGTCGCATCTTCTTTGATTGGAACAAGCGTTAGCTTATCAACGTTACCTTTCGACTCTTTGTCCCAGTAATCTTTAAAGCGTTCAAATTCCACTTTTACGCCCTGCTCACGTGATGTCACGATGAACGGACCCGTGCCAGAAACGTTAGTCGATGCGAATGAGTTACCGTGCTTCACTAGTTCAGACTTGTCTTTGCCGTCTGCGGTTTTACCCGTATAGAACTTGCTGTCCATAGGGAAAATGTACGTTGCAGTTTGCAGAACTAGTGGGTAAGGACCTTTGGTTACAAGATCGAACGTGTTGTCGTCCACTTTGACGATTTTCTCGTACGGGTCGAAAATGTTTTTAAAATCAGGAGAACTTTGTAGACGCTCAAACGTCCATACAACGTCGTCAGCCGTTAGGGTATTACCAGAGTGGAACTTCACACCTTCACGCAGTTTGAAACGAACAGTAGTATCGTTAATGCGCTCCCAGCTCTCTGCTAGACGAGGTTCGAAATCCATTTTTTGAGTAAAGCGAACCAACGGATCAAATACCATGTGTGACATTTGCAGTGTGCCACCTGATAGCTGCTCATGTGGGTCAAGCGATACTGGGTCAGCTGCGTAGCCAACTTTGATATCTGCTGCCAGTGCATTAAAGCTTAGGCCCGCCGCCATTAGCGCCACTGCTAATTTGCTTTTCATGGTTTTCATTTGCATAACTCCTTCATGCGGGGATACGGATCCCTTGTTGTTGTGTTTGCGTCTTTGTTATGACTAAAGGTTAGCCAAGCGAGGGGCTTGGTTTATGCCGTCTCGATCTCTTCTCGCAAGCCTGTAAATTCAGGCATCAGAGAAATCAATTTTTTGCTGTATTCGTGTTGAGGTGCCGTGAATAACTGTTCTGTTGGTGCCACTTCTAACAGTGTACCCATTTGCATCACACCTACTCGGTCACACATCTGGCGAATAACGGGTAAATCGTGGCTGATAAACAACATAGTCAAGTTCAGCTCACTTTGCAGATCTTTCAGCAAGTTTAGAATTTGTGCCTGTACCGATACGTCCAGTGCCGATGTCGGTTCATCACAAATCAAAAGTCGAGGACGAGTCGCCAACGCACGCGCAATAGAAATACGCTGACGCTGACCACCGGAGAATTCATGAGGATACTTAAGCCCAGCCATGCGACCCAAACCAACATGATCCAATAGGTCATTCACGATTTGGCGAGTTTCCGACTCGTTTTTCGTCAGTTTATGAAAACGGATTGGCTCAGCAATAATATCGAATACCTTCATACGAGGGTTCATTGAGGTATACGGGTTTTGGAACACCATCTGCATCTGACGACGCATTGGGCGGCGTTCTTTCTCAGAGGTTAAAGCTGTCAGGTCAATACCCTCAAACTTCACCTGACCAGAGTTAGGTTGGTATAAACCAGCAATAACTCGCGCAATGGTTGATTTACCAGAGCCAGACTCACCCACCAAACCAAAGGTTTCGCCTTCATGCACTTCAAAGCTCACATTATTGGATGCCTGCACGTATTCGCGACGGCTTTCAAATAAAGAGTCTTTGGTGACAAAGCGTAGATTAACGTTCTTCACGTCTAAAAGCGGGCCTGTGTACTCGCGCTCATCCTGGCTTTGTCCTAGCCAGTGATTCTTGACGTCGAGTGGCTCCATTTCTGCCGCCTCTTCGATGTAGCTTACCAAAGGGAAGCGATCTAGCTTTCTGTCTGAACGTGGAACGGCTGAAATTAGACTGCGAGTATAGGAGTGATCAGGATCGCCCAACACTTTGGTTGTTGGTCCAAACTCCACCAAGTCACCACGATACATTACCGCGACGCGGTCAGTGACGTTGGAGACCACACCCATATCGTGAGTAACCAGCATACAGCCGACATTGTTCTTGATACACAATTCTCGGATCAAGTTGAGGATTTGGTCTTGGATAGAAACGTCTAACGCCGTAGTTGGTTCGTCCGCAATGATCAGATCTGGCTCACCAGCCAAAGCAATCGCAATGACGACACGCTGACGCATACCACCAGAGAATTGGTGTGGGTATTGTTTTAAGCGGTTTTCTGGCTGCGGGATGCCAACTTGCTGCATCAGAGAAAGCGCACGCTGATACGCCTCTTCATCAGAGACTTTCATGTTGGCGTGGATCGTCTCTTTCAGCTGCTGCTCAACCGTAAAAAGTGGGTTAAGTGAGGTCATTGGATCTTGGAAAATAAAACCAATCTTCGATCCGCGAACCTTACGCATCGCTTCTGGTGATAAACCAGAAATTTTTTCTCCATCCAAGAAAACATCGCCGCTAGCAACGCGACCTGGAGGGCTAAGCAAATCAATAACGGCGTTACCAACGGTGGATTTACCCGCACCTGATTCGCCAACAACACCCACGATTTCACCACGTTCAATATGAAAAGAAAGTGACTTCACGGCAGCGTGAACGCCGTGTCGGGATGGGTATTCAATACGAAGGTTTTTCACTTCTAATAGTGACATTTCAGACCTCTACTGCCTTGTCTGTGGTATCGAATCGCGCCAAAGGCACCATTCATCACCTGAATGAATCCGTTCAAATTCAGAATAATACTCTGAAATCTTAATGCGGAAACAATTTGGCAAAAATCACACAAAAAAGCAACAATTAAAGTATATTCCGCCGAGAAAACATTAAATAAACGCACAATGAGCGAATAAAAATGCATTAACAATTATTTAACCATTTTCATATCACACTATTTTTGTGCGCCATGCACCAATAAAACTAGAAAAATGCTCTAAAAATAAGCACGAGCCAACCAGGACCATTAACCATACTATTCATGTGCAATTATTAACATTTAACAAACAATATCGTATGCGAAAAGCAATTTTTCAACATAAAAAACTATTAATAAAATAGTCGGCAAATATAAAAAGCCAAACTTAGAAAGAGAAAGGATAGGCTAAAACGTGAACACAACAGCAAAACCACACAAATCCTCTGTCGACGACGATTATGCGCCGCTTAAGCGGTTTGTTGACTAAACAAAAGAAAGTGCGGTTACCATCACTCTCCCATTGTAGGTGAAACACGTCGGTTTTAACCCTTTACGGCACAATTCAGAGTGGGATAATAGATAATCAATGTTAGAGCCAAGCTGTAAATGAAAGGAGCCCCTGTGCTTAAAGCGATTTTTTTTGATATGGACGAGACTTTATGTGCGACGTCACAAGCCGATAAAGTTGCAGGACAAAAGTTTACGACTTGGATTCATAAGACCTACCCGCAAGTTACCGAACCACAAGCTTTTTTACAGCGCTACTTACAGGGTGTATACAAGAAGCTGAATGCGGAATTCCCTCACCTTGTGGCTCTGCTACCTGATGAAAACGCGTTCCGTTGTGGCCTGATCCAAAACATATTGGCGGAGCACGGAGTCAGCATTAATGCCGAAGAGGCTCAACAAGCTCAAGACTACTTTGACTCTGCACGTATGGGTGCGTTCACTTTCTTCCCTGGTGTAAAAGAAATGCTCAGCGATCTTCGTCAGCATTATAAACTCGTCGTGATCACTAACGGCCCGATTTTTTCTCAACACCCTAAACTCAGTGCGACACAGATGAGCGACTGGGTGGACCATATTATTGTGGGGGGAGAAGAGCCTGAAGAGAAGCCCGCTGCGAGCATTTTCCAAAAAGCGCTCGACTTGGTCGAAGTAAAACCAGAAGAAGCCCTGCACATTGGCGACTCTTTACCAGCAGATATAGCAGGCGCTAACAATATGGGCATTTTGAGTGTGTGGGTAAATGCGACAGGCGCAAGTAACTCAACAGATATAACGCCAAATTTTGAAATCCAAGAAACGGTAGAGCTGAGAGAAATCCTTAAAACACTCGCCCAATAAAAGTAGTGGATTAGAAAAACACAAAACCCCAGACGTCGTTCTGGGGTTTATTTTGTCCGCTCGAAAAGCATTTGGATCATAGGTGGTCAAAAGCCCCTAGAGCTGTACACTTTTGGTGAAATTGAAATCGAATGCAGATGCTTTTAAGAGGGTAGATGCAAAAAAGCCCCAGTCTTTCGACTGGGGCTCTAAATAGCGGTCGGTGAAGAGCCGAATTCTAACTTCAGGCGAACCCCACTTGGGTTCAAATCCTTTGAAATACTGTCGACTAATAGTCGCCCAAGCGATGTAATAAACTCTAAAACGACGAAAGCCTGCTAAAAAGCAGGCTTTCTAATAGTGGTCGGTGAAGAGGGATTCGAACCCCCGACCCTCTGGTCCCAAACCAGATGCGCTACCAAACTGCGCTATTCACCGAGCATGTATTCTTTAAATAAAGAATGGGGTGGCTAACGAGACTTGAACTCGCGACAACCGGAATCACAATCCGGGGCTCTACCAACTGAGCTATAGCCACCATCAAATTGTCATGTTTACCGCTATCTCAGCCATAAACTAAATAGTGGTCGGTGAAGAGGGATTCGAACCCCCGACCCTCTGGTCCCAAACCAGATGCGCTACCAAACTGCGCTATTCACCGACGATGTTTTATCTTGATTTAATCAAGATTGGGAGCAATGCTACCGCATTCAATCTAAAAAAGAAAGAATGGGGTGGCTAACGAGACTTGAACTCGCGACAACCGGAATCACAATCCGGGGCTCTACCAACTGAGCTATAGCCACCACTGATTTTTACCGATGTATCCTCCGAGGCAATGGTACGCCCGAAAGGATTCGAACCTTCGACCTTTGGCTCCGGAGGCCAACGCTCTATCCAACTGAGCTACGGGCGCATGCCCTATCGGCGGAGTGGAATAATACGGATATCACACTATGCCGTCTAGTACTTTTTTTACTTTTTTTATCGTTTGGTCTCTTTTTCGACAGTTATCTTCCTTTAAACTGAATTTTTGATGTGATTCACGCCCTGTCATGGATAACTTGTTGTTTATTGCAACAAGTTATCGGGATATAATCACCCATTATTTACATTGATTTAACAGCTGCAACCAAGTTGTCTAATCATTCTATGCCATTCAGTGGAATTTAGTGATTTCTCTGCTCGGCATTAATACTCTAACTATATAAATAGGTAAGTCACTTACCTCGGGAATGTGAAGTGGGTTTAATGGATATGTCTCGACAAATGATTAGCGTTTTGTTCGCTGCCTTAACGTTTTCTACGGCAGCTTTAGCTTCTGACATCAGCCAAACTGAATACGATGCGATCGCAGAACGCATCCAACCTGTCGGTGATGTTTATCTAGCGGGTTCTGAGCCAGTGAAAGAAGAACCAACCGGTCCACGTGATGGCGCCACAGTTTATGGTACTTTTTGTATTGCTTGTCACGCATCTGGTGTAAACGGCGCACCTAAAACAGGTAATGCCGATGACTGGGCACCGCGTATTGCACAAGGCAAAGAGACGTTAGTGAAGCACGCGTTAGAAGGCTTCAATGCGATGCCTGCCAAAGGAACCTGTATGGACTGTTCTGACGATGAAGTCATCGCAGCAATCGACCACATGATTGAAGGTCTATAAGTAAAGACATCAACGAAAAAGGCTTGCCAACTGGCAAGCCTTTTTGTTTTTAGTCAGTGAGCACAAGGTTACTCTATTTCTTAAACATTGCTCGAATATTGGCAATGTGTGCCTGACCTTTCGCCATACGCTCTTCTGCTGATACTGGCTTTTTATTGGCTTCCCATTCAACGTCATCAAATGGCAACTCATCCAAAAATCGGCTTTGAGTCGGTTTTATCAACTCGCCGAACTGTCGACGCTCTTTGCACATAGTGAAAGTCAGTTCACGCTGCGCACGGGTAATGCCAACATACATCAGACGACGCTCTTCTTCGACGTTATCTTCATCAATACTGGTTTGGTGCGGTAAAATACCTTCTTCAGACCCAATTAAGTATACATATGGGAACTCAAGGCCTTTTGATGCATGCAGCGTCATCAGTTGTACTGCATCGCTGTCTTCATCTTCTTCGCCACGTTCCATCATGTCACGCAAGGTCAAACGCTGAACGACTTCTTTTAACGTTTTCTCTTCTTGATCGTAGTTGTCACCTTCTAGGTCCGCCACTATCCAGGAGTAAAGATCAGAAACGTTCTTCATTCGCATTTCAGCGGCTTTCGGGCTTGCTGAAGTTTCGTATAACCAATCTTCGTAATGGATATCGCGAACCAAGGAGCGAACCGCTTCGACGGTATCGCCACGCTCAGCTTGGTCAGCAATCGCCACTAACCATTGGGTGAAACGACGTAAGTTTTCCAGACCGCGTCCCGTTAAGTGCTGTTCGAGCCCCATTTCAAAACTCGACTCAAACAGGCTCTTCCCACGCATATTGGCATAACTGCCTAGCTTTTCTAACGTTACTGGGCCAATTTCACGTCGTGGTGTATTCACAATGCGTAAGAATGCATTGTCGTCATCTGGATTAACCAAAACACGCAAATACGCCATGATGTCTTTAATTTCTGCTCGTGCAAAAAACGAGGTGCCACCAGAAATTTTATAAGGCACACGGTTTTGCATCAGAGACTTTTCAATTAAGCGTGATTGGTGGTTACCACGGTACAAAATTGCGTAATCACGATAGTCGGTTCGATTCAAGAATTTGTGTGCAATCAACTCCCCCGTGACACGCTCAGCCTCATGCTCTTCATTTTTAGCCAACAACACTTTGAGTTTTTCACCGTCAGGAATTTCTGAAAATAAGGACTTCTCATAGACGTGAGGGTTGTTGGCTATCAAAATGTTGGCCGCACGCAGGATTCGACTCGTAGAGCGGTAATTTTGCTCCAACTTAATCAATCGCAAATTCGGGTAATCTTCACCCAGCAAGACTAGGTTCTGAGGCTTCGCACCACGCCATGAATAAATGGACTGGTCATCATCTCCTACGACCGTCAATCGCCCACGTTCACCGACGATTAATTTCACCAACTCATATTGACTCGTGTTGGTATCTTGGTACTCATCAACCAGTAGATAACGGATGCGGTTCTGCCAACGTTGACGAACGTCTTCATGATTGCGCAAAAGTAAAACGGGCATCAAAATTAGGTCATCAAAATCGAGCGCGTTATAGGCTTTCATTTGCTTTTGGTACATATCAAAGCAGAACGCAAACAATTGTTGCTGCTCACCTTGCGCACGCGCTTTGGCTTGCTCTGGCGTCAACATGTCGTTTTTCCAATTGGAAATACAACTCAGAAGCTGACGTAGCAGATCTTTATCACCATCAAGCTGCTTTTCGGTAAGTTCCTTGAGTAGCGCCAGTTGGTCTTGGTCATCAAACAGTGAAAAGCCCGCTTTCAACCCTAAATGCTTGTATTCGCGTTTGATGATGTTTAATCCCAAGGTGTGGAACGTTGATACCATCAAACCTTTAGACTCGGCTTTCCCCAACGTTTGGCCGACACGTTCTTTCATTTCACGCGCCGCTTTGTTGGTAAACGTCACCGCTGCAATATTACGCGCTTTGTAGCCACATTGCTGAACCAGATAAGCGATTTTATTGGTAATAACACGAGTTTTGCCCGAGCCAGCACCAGCTAGCACTAGGCATGGACCAGACACGTATTTCACGGCTTCATCTTGACTAGGGTTCAGCTTCATAGAAATTCTCTGCGGGTGATAAATGTGGCGCCTATGATAAAGGGGTGGCCTCGTGAAAGCTACGCTGATTTCTTGTAATTTTCATACCAACAAGCGCAACATTCTGTTGCATAAAAGGCGGGTATTTGAGCTATAATGAATGAACGTTCATTCACTAGTGGTAGGATTATGAAGGATAACCCTGCTGTAGATAAGCGAGAACAAATCTTAGTCGCTGCAGAGCAACTCATTGCTGAATCGGGCTTTCAAGGGCTTTCCATGCAAAAGCTCGCCAATGAAGCAGGTGTCGCAGCAGGAACGATTTATCGTTATTTCTCAGATAAAGAACATCTTTTGGAGGAGTTACGCCTTAACGTTGCAAAGCGCGTCGCTACGGCTGTGCAACTGGGCGTGAGTGAAGAGATGCCTTTAAAACAGCGATATCGAACCATGTGGCTCAATATTTGGAATCTAGCGAGCTCGAATTTAAATGCGCTCAGCAATCGAGTTCAATATGAGTCTCTACCCTGTTCAAATAGTAGCAAAGCTCGGGAACTTGAAAGACAAATGTTTGCCCAAGTAGATCTTCTTTTTAATCAGGGGAAAGAAGAGGGCGTATTCAAGCCTCTCGATAACGAAGTGCTTTCTGGATTGAGTTTTGAGGCAAGTGTTGCACTTGCTAGGAAACACGCTTTGGGATTTTATCAACTGGATAAGGCGGCATTAGAAGCTGCTATTGAAGCCAGTTGGGATGCAATTATTAAACACTAACTTGGAGTTCTTAATAGAATGAAAAAGTGGACTTTCTTTATGTTACTTATCGCCGTTCTCTTGTTCGGCAGCGTGATAGGTTTCAATTTATTTAAGCAACAAAAGATTGCTGAATACATGGCAAACCGTCCTGAACCTGAGTTCCCAGTAACCGTGACGGAAGTACAAGCGGTTGATTGGGTACCAGTGATCGAGGCTATCGGTTTTATCGAACCAAACCAAGGTGTGACGGTCGCAAACGAAACCAGTGGTGTTATCGACAAAATCGCATTTGATTCCGGCACTCAAGTCAAAGCAGGTCAGCCATTAGTACTGCTTGACTCTGACGTTGAGAAAGCGAATTTAAAGAGCTCGCAAGCCAAGTTGCCAGCAGCTGAAGCGAAATACAAACGCTACCAAGGGCTATTTAAAAAAGGCTCTATTTCTAAAGAAGCGTATGACGAAGCAGAAGCGAACTACTTCTCCTTAAAAGCGGACATTGAAAGCTTGAAAGCGACCATCGACCGACGCGAGATCAAAGCGCCATTTGATGGTGTAGTAGGTATTCGTAACGTGTACCTAGGTCAGTACCTACAAGCGGGTACCGATATTGTTCGCCTGGAAGACACCAGCGTGATGCGCTTACGCTTTACCGTGCCGCAAACCGATATTTCACGTATCAATATCGACCAAGAAGTGGATATCTTCGTGGATGCCTACCCAGATCAGCCCTTCAAAGGTTCAATTTCTGCAATTGAGCCTGCGGTTAACGTACAAAGTGGCTTGATTCAGGTTCAAGCAGATATCCCTAACAGTGATGGCAAACTGCGTAGTGGTATGTTCGCACGTGCAAACATCATTCTGCCTAAATTAGAAAATCAGGTCACTCTGCCTCAAACTGCGATCACGTTTACGCTATACGGCGACAATGTTTACATCGTAACGGAAGAAGATGGTGAGAAACGCGTTAAGCAGCATGTGGTAAAAGTTGGCGAACGCTCTAAAGATATCGCACACATTCTAGAAGGCGTGAAGCCAGGTGATGTAGTGGTGACATCGGGTCAAGTCCGTTTAAGTAACCACGCAAAAGTAAGCATTGTCGAAAGCGATGCAACTACCCCACCTGCTGAAACACCAATGCTTTAAGTTGGAGGCATCATGCGCTTTACAGATGTTTTTATAAAACGTCCAGTTTTAGCGGTATCGATCAGTTTTTTGATTGCATTGCTTGGTTTGCAAGCCGTGTTCAAAATGCAAGTTCGTGAATACCCTGAAATGACGAATACAGTGGTCACCGTGACCACCAGTTACTACGGTGCAAGTGCCAACTTGATCCAGGGCTTTATTACTCAGCCATTGGAGCAAGCGGTGGCGCAAGCCGATAATATTGATTATATGACCTCGCAATCGGTGTTAGGTAAATCAACCATTACCGTCAACATGAAGTTGAATACCGACCCGAACGCGGCATTGGCTGACATCTTAGCGAAAACTAACTCGGTACGTTCCCAGCTTCCAAAAGAAGCTGAAGACCCGACTGTAACGATGTCGACTGGTTCAACTACCGCGGTATTGTATATTGGTTTTACCAGTGACGAGTTGTCTTCCAGCCAGATCACCGACTACCTTGAGCGTGTAATCAACCCACAGCTATTCACTGTAAATGGTGTATCAAAAGTCGACCTTTACGGTGGTATGAAATACGCGCTGCGCGTATGGCTAGATCCAGCAAAAATGGGCGCATTAAAGCTGACTGCAACGGATGTGATGAGCGTTCTTAACGCCAACAACTACCAATCTGCGACGGGTCAAGCGACGGGTGAGTTCGTGCTTTATAACGGCAGCGCGGATACTCAGGTATCAAACGTTGCTGAGCTTGAAGCGTTGGTCGTAAAAACGGGTGAAGGGGACGTTATTCGCTTAGGTGATATCGCGAAGGTAACACTTGAGAAGAGCCACGACGTTTACCGTGCAAGTGCAAACGGCCAAGAAGCCGTGGTTGCTGCAATCAACGCCGCGCCAAGTGCCAACCCAATCAACATCGCTGCTGATGTACTTGAATTATTACCTCAACTTGAGCGCAACTTACCAAGTAACATCAAAATGAACGTGATGTACGACTCTACCATTGCGATCAACGAGTCAATTCACGAAGTAGTGAAAACGATTCTTGAAGCGGCAATTATCGTACTTGTAGTGATCACACTGTTCCTAGGTTCGTTCCGTGCGGTCATCATTCCTATCGTCACTATTCCACTCTCTTTGATTGGTGTAGCGATGGTTATGCAGGCAATGGGCTTCTCTTGGAACTTGATGACACTACTGGCGATGGTACTTGCCATCGGTCTGGTGGTGGATGACGCGATCGTGGTACTAGAAAACGTGGATCGTCATATCAAAGAAGGCGAGTCACCATTCCGTGCAGCAATCATTGGTACGCGTGAAATTGCAGTGCCAGTTATTGCGATGACATTAACGCTAGGTGCGGTATACGCACCAATCGCGTTGATGGGCGGTATTACAGGCTCGTTGTTCAAAGAGTTCGCTTTAACGCTAGCAGGTTCGGTATTTGTGTCCGGTATCATCGCTTTAACGCTATCACCTATGATGTGTTCAAAGATGCTGAAGGCGAATGAAAAACCGAGCAAGTTTGAGCAAAAAGTTCATCATATCCTTGATGGCATGACTAATCGCTATGAGAAAATGCTTACAGCAGTCATGGCTCACCGTCCTGTTGTAATTGCATTTGCGATAATTGTATTTGCGAGCTTACCGATTCTATTTAAGTTTATTCCTAGTGAGCTGGCGCCGTCCGAAGATAAAGGTGTGGTTGTTCTGATGGGTACCGCACCATCAAACGCGAACTTGGACTACATCCAAAACACCATGGATGACGTGAATAAGATTCTCTCTGATCAGCCAGAAGTAGAATACGCTCAGGTATTTAACGGTGTGCCGAACTCAAACCAAGCGTTTGGTCTAGCCACATTGAAGCCATGGAGTGAACGAGAAGCAAGTCAATCTGAAATCACAAAACGTGTGGGAGGCCTAGTTTCAAGTGTCCCAGGTATGTCTGTCACTGCGTTCCAAATGCCAGAACTGCCTGGTGCGGGCTCTGGCCTACCTGTCCAGTTTGTAATTACGACACCAAATAGCTTCGAAAGCTTGTTTACTATCGCTAGCGATATCCTGACCGATGTTGCAAGTAGTCCAATGTTTGTCTATTCCGATCTAGACCTGAACTACGATTCAGCAACCATGAAGATTAAGATCGATAAAGACAAAGCGGGTGCCTACGGTGTGACCATGCAAGATATTGGTATCACTCTCAGCACCATGATGGCTGATGGTTACGTTAACCGTATCGACCTTAACGGCCGCTCATATGAAGTGATTCCTCAAGTTGAACGTAAATGGCGTCTAAACCCAGAGTCGATGAAGAACTACTATGTGCGTTCTGTTGATGGTAAAGCCGTCCCATTAAGCAGCTTGATTACGATTGATGTGATAGCAGAGCCTCGCTCTTTGCCACACTTCAACCAGTTAAACTCCGCGACGGTAGGTGCGGTGCCATCGCCTAACGTTGCTATGGGTGATGCAATTAACTGGTTTGAAGACATCGCACAAACCAAACTGCCTGCAGGCTATAACCACGATTACATGGGCGAATCTCGTCAGTTTGTAACGGAAGGTAGTGCCTTGTATGCAACCTTTGGTCTTGCACTTGCGATCATCTTCCTCGTTCTGGCGATTCAATTTGAATCACTCCGCGACCCTATTGTCATCATGGTATCTGTACCGCTAGCAATATGTGGTGCCTTGATCGCGTTGGCGTGGGGTACGGCCTCAATGAACATTTATTCGCAGGTTGGTTTGATCACGCTGGTCGGCCTGATCACCAAGCACGGTATCTTGATCTGTGAAGTAGCCAAAGAAGAGCAGTTACATAATAAACTGTCTCGTATTGATGCGGTGATGGAGGCTGCGAAAGTGCGTCTTCGCCCTATCCTAATGACAACCGCAGCAATGATCGCAGGTCTGATCCCGCTGATGTACGCAACAGGTGCAGGTGCCGCGCAACGTTTCAGTATCGGTATCGTCATCGTTGCTGGTCTAGCAATTGGTACATTGTTCACACTATTCGTACTACCTGTGATTTACAGCTACCTAGCAGAAAAACACAAACCACTGCCAGTATTTGTTGAAGACAAAGACTTGGAGAAGTTGGCACGAGTTGATGAAGCGAAAGCAGCCCACCGTGAATTAGCGGATAACAGATAAGCTTTTAAGGCATTCAAAAAGGTCACTTCGGTGACCTTTTTTATTGCCGCTCTCTTTTTTGCCATCTAAATGGCGACTTTCACGTATCATTTACTTAAAATGAGGACAAATCAAAAGGAGTTTTAGCCACTATGTTTGACCCAAAGAAATTAGAGCAAATTGCTAAACAGATTCACGACTCAATGCCTCAACCTGTAAAAGAGTTGGGCTCTGATGTTGATCAGAAGGTTCGCCAAGTAATCCAAGGCCAACTGAATAAGTTAGATGTCGTAAGCCGCGAAGAGTTTGATGTTCAGACTCAAGTTTTACTGCGTACGCGTCAAAAGCTGACAGAAATGGAACAGAAATTGGCGGAGCTTGAAGAGAAGCTTGCAGAAAAATAAGTGTTAAAACGCTCCTCATAAAGGAGCGTTTTCTTTATGAGGATTAAACCGACTTGTTTCATAAGTTGCTAAAAAGAAAAAGCTTGGTCAACGGCGACCAAGCCTTTTGATTAGATGTTGTGTTTTATTTTGTATTTATCACTCCAGTCTGCCTGGAGTTTATCTACTGCGTTACTTGAGACTAAGTAAATTACGCAGTATTAAGGTTTCATTTCTAGGAGAAGGCGCGGACTTTACGATAGTAAACGAGCACCTTCGACACCGAAGTGGAACCTTAAGGCCAGTAATTTAGCCGCCCACCGCGATACGCTTCATATCAGTCATGTAACCACGTAGTTCTTCACCGATATATTCTACAGGGTGGTTTCGGATTGTTTCATTCACAGCGATAAGAGTCGCGTTATCCACTTGGTTAGACGTTTCACCTAGACCTTTACCAATGACGTCTGTACTAACAGAAGGCATGAATTTTTCACGCAGTAGCGGCGTTGCTACATTAGCAAATAGGTAGTTACCATATTCAGCCGTATCAGAGATAACCACGTTCATCTCGTATAAACGCTTACGTGCGATAGTGTTTGCGATAAGTGGCAGCTCGTGTAGAGACTCGTAGTAAGCAGACTCATCGATGATGCCAGATGCCGTCATTGCTTCGAATGCTAGCTCAACACCCGCACGAACCATAGCAACCATCAGGATACCGTTATCGAAGTACTCTTGCTCAGAGATTTCTACGTCAGTTTCTGGGTAGTTTTCGAAAGCAGTTTCACCCGTTTCTGCACGCCAGCCTAGTAGGTTCGCATCGTCGTTTGCCCAGTCAGCCATCATAGTGCTAGAGAAGTGACCTGTGATAATGTCATCCATGTGCTTGTTGTATAGCGGACGCATCAGCTCTTTTAGCTCTTCAGAAAGTTCAAATGCTTTCACTTTTGCAGGGTTCGTTAGGCGATCCATCATGTGAGTGATACCACCAAACTTCAGTGCTTCAGTGATGGTTTCCCAACCGTATTGAAGAAGCTTGCCTGCGTAGCCAGGATCGATACCATCAGCAATCATCTTCTCGTAACATACGATAGAACCAGCCTGCAACATGCCACAAAGGATAGTTTGCTCACCCATTAGGTCAGATTTCACCTCAGCAACAAAAGAAGACTCTAGACAGCCTGCACGGTGACCACCTGTTGCTGCAGCCCAAGCTTTCGCGATATCCCAACCTTCACCTTTTGGGTCGTTCTCTGGGTGAACAGCGATAAGAGTTGGAACACCGAAACCACGCTTGTACTCTTCACGAACTTCCGTGCCCGGGCACTTAGGTGCAACCATTACTACTGTTAGGTCTTTACGGATTTGCATGCCCTCTTCAACAACGTTGAAGCCGTGTGAGTAACCTAGCGCTGCGCCTTCTTTCATTAGCGGCATTACCGTCTCAACAACGTTTGTGTGCTGCTTATCTGGAGTAAGGTTTACTATTAGATCAGCTTGTGGAATTAGCGTTTCGTAGCTACCTACCTCAAAACCGTTGTCTTTTGCGTTTTTGAATGACTGGCGTTGCTCATCAATCGCGGCTTGGCGAAGCGCATAAGCAACGTCTAGACCAGAGTCGCGCATGTTCAGACCTTGGTTAAGACCTTGAGCACCACAACCTACAATGACTACTTTCTTACCTTTCAGATAATCCGCTTCTGAAGCGAACTCACTGCGGTCCATAAAACGACAACGACCTAATTGGTCCAACTGCTCGCGCAAGTTTAGGGTATTGAAATAATTAGCCATCTGGGTGCTCCTTTGAGATTCTTCCATTGAGGTCAGTAATTGCCTTACCGAATAACTTCATACTAAAACAGACATGAAATTGCTTAAAGTGATATATTCACAATTAGTTATTGCAATTTATGCAACATGGAAATAAAAATTTAATGAATATCAAAAGCCTGCAACTTTTCATTCATCTCTGTGAGAGTAAAAGTTTCGCCAAGACCGCAGCGGCAATGCATATTAGCCCTTCAGCCTTAAGCCGACAGATACAAAAATTAGAGGAGGAAACCAGCCAACAATTGTTTTTACGCGACAACCGTAGCGTTGATTTAACTATCCAAGGTAAAAAGCTAGTCCCAGTCGCCTTAAAGATTCTTGGCGAATGGCAGCAGTATCAGAGTCACCTGAAGGGAACCGAGGATGAATTGAAAGGAGAAATCCGTCTCTTTTGTTCTGTTACTGCAAGCTACAGCCATCTTCCGGAGCTAATCTCTGACTTTCGTATTCAGAACCCTTTCATTGAGTTCAAACTATCAACCGGCGATCCAGCTCAAGCGATCGACAAAATACTAGCAGATGAAGCCGATATTGCCATATCAGCCAAGTCAGAACAGATGCCAAATAAAATCGCATTTGAAACGATCAGTGAAATCCCACTTTCTGTCATCGTACCTGTTGGGGTTAGTGCGTTTGCTGAAGAGCTACAAAAAGAAAAACCAGACTGGTCGGTCATTCCATTCATACTCCCAGAAGCAGGAACGGCAAGGGACAGGGCCAATACTTGGCTCAAACAAATGAAAATAAAGCCAAAGATCTACGCACAAACCTCCGGACATGAAGCCATCGTAAGTATGGTTGCATTGGGATGTGGAGTAGGTATCGCACCTGATGTTGTAATCAACAACAGTCCGGTAAGAGAAAAGATAAATCGTTTAAAAGTCTTACCAATTAAACCTTTTAAACTTGGTGTTTGCTGCAACAAAACTCAGCTGGAAAATCCGCTTGTTAAAGCCTTTTGGAAGGTTGCAGAGAGCAAGTATATCGCACCTTAGATGAACACTTTTTAGGTATAAAGTGAGCTAATTTTAAAACTCTATAGATGCAAAAAAGCCCGCTCTTTCGAGCGGGCTTCTTAAATTTAAAGCCTGGCGATGTCCTACTCTCACATGGGGAAGCCCCACACTACCATCGGCGCTATTTCGTTTCACTTCTGAGTTCGGCATGGAAATCAGGTGGGTCCAAAACGCTATGGTCGCCAAG